>JANNWO010000001.1:0-3551 GCA_031408395.1 Sphingomonadales bacterium
AGGAAGACAAGGGCTTCTACAACGACACCGAGCTCGAGTCCGAAGACTGGCAGGCGCTTGTGGCCGAATACAAGCAGATCGTCGCCGACGAACTCGGCAAGCCTTTCCCGCAGGACGTCCACGAGCAACTGTGGGGCGCCATCCGCGCGGTTTTCGATAGCTGGGATTCGGACCGTGCCAAGGTCTATCGTCGCCTAAACGACATCCCCGGCGACTGGGGCACTGCGGTCAATGTGCAGGCGATGGTGTTCGGCAACATGGGCGAGACGAGCGCGACCGGAGTCGCCTTCACCCGCGATCCGGCCACCGGCGAGCGCGCCTATTACGGCGAGTACTTGATCAACGCGCAGGGCGAGGACGTGGTCGCGGGTATCCGCACGCCGCAATACCTCACCAAGGCGGCGCGTGAGACTGCGGGGGCCAAGCCGCTCTCGATGGAAGAGGCGCTGCCTGACGCCTATGGCGAACTCGCCCGCGTGTTTGACCTGCTCGAGCTTCACTACAAGGACATGCAGGACATCGAGTTCACCGTGGAACGCGGCAAGCTGTGGATGCTCCAGACCCGCTCGGGCAAGCGCACCGCCAAGGCCGCGCTTAAGATGGCGGTCGACATGGTGGCCGAAGGCCTGATCGAGGAGCGCGAGGCCGTCCGCAGGATCGATCCGATGGCATTGGACCAGCTGCTCCATCCGACGCTCGATCCCAAGGCCGAGCGCAACGTTCTGACCACCGGTCTTCCCGCCTCGCCGGGGGCTGCGGCAGGCAAGATCGTGCTCGATGCCGACACGGCAGAACAATGGGCTGGGCGCGGCGAGAAGGTGATCCTGGTGCGGGTCGAAACCTCGCCCGAGGACATTCACGGCATGCACGCCGCACAGGGGATCCTCACCGCGCGCGGCGGGATGACCAGCCACGCGGCGGTCGTCGCGCGCGGGATGGGGCGGCCTTGCGTTTCGGGCGCAGGGGCCGTTTCGATCGATCGCGCCTCGCGCACGCTCAGGATCGGCCAGACCGAATTGAAAGAAGGAGATGCCATCACCCTCGACGGGGCGGCGGGCCAAGTGATGCTCGGCATCGTGCCGACGGTCGAGCCGGAGATGGCAGGCGATTTCGGCGTCCTGATGGTCTGGGCCGACAAGCTGCGCCGGATGCGCGTGCGCACCAATGCCGAAACTCCGGATGACTGCCGGATGGCACGCCAGTTTGGTGCCGAAGGCATCGGCCTGTGCCGCACCGAGCACATGTTCTTCGAGGCAAGCCGCATCAGCCTGGTGCGCCAGATGATCCTCGCCGATGATGAGGCCGGGCGGCGCCGCGCGCTCGTGAAGCTGCTCCCGGAACAGCGCGCCGATTTCACCGCGATCTTCGAAGTGATGGCGGGCCTGCCCTGCACGATCCGCCTGCTCGATCCGCCGCTCCACGAGTTTCTGCCGCATGCCGATGAGGAATTTGCCGAGCTCGCGGACGCGACCGGTCTGGGTGTCGATCACCTTAAACGCCGGGCGGGCGAGCTCCATGAGTTCAACCCGATGCTCGGGCACCGGGGCTGCCGCCTTGGGATCACCTATCCCGAAATCTACGAGATGCAGGCGCGCGCGATCTTCGAGGCAGTCTGTGCAGTCAAGATCTCGAGCGGCGAGGCGCCGCTTCCCGAAATCATGATCCCACTCGTCGCGACAAAGCGCGAACTCGCGATCCTTAAGGCATTGGTCGACAAAACTGCGGAGGACGTCTTCGCCGAGGTCGGAACGCGGGTGGAATACCTCGTCGGCACCATGATCGAGCTTCCGCGCGCCGCGCTGATGGCTGGCGAGATCGCGGAAGAAGGCGCGTTCTTCTCGTTCGGCACCAATGACCTCACCCAGACCACGCTTGGGGTGTCGCGCGACGATGCGGCACGGTTCCTGTCGGTCTATGTCGAGAAGGGCATCTTCCCGCGCGATCCCTTTGTCAGCCTCGATATCGAGGGCGTCGGCCAGCTGGTCGAACTGGCAGCGGAGCGGGGCAGGGCAACCCGGCCCGACATCAAGCTCGGCATCTGCGGTGAGCATGGCGGCGACCCGGCGAGCATTGCTTTTTGCGAAAGCGTCGGGCTCGATTACGTCAGCGCCTCGCCTTACCGCGTGCCGATTGCACGCCTTGCGGCTGCTCAGGCGGCGCTCAAGAAGGCCTAGGTCCCAGCGAGCGAGCGCCGCCCGGTCAGGGTGACGATCTCGAAGGTCTCAGGCGTCTTGCCATCTGGGTCTGCCCGCGCTGCAAAGGCGCCGCGGGCAAGGGCGAGAGCGGCTTTACCGAGCGGCGCTGCGGGCTTGGCCAGCGCATTGCCGAGGCCTTGGTCGCGCAGATCGGCAACGAGCCGGTCGAGGCTTGAATAGCGCACCGTGAGCGTATGGGTATCGACCACCGGGTCTTTCCACCCAGCGCGCTGGAGGAGCGCCGGCGCCGCGCGGGGATCCACCAGCGGGTGGATGCGCGCGGCCGGGCGATCCGGCTCGGCAGCAAACATCGCGGCACGCAGCGCGGGGAGGCTCTGCCCTCCGACGAAGTGCACCATCACCAGCCCACCCGGGGCTAGCGCAGCCCGCAGGTGAATCAGCGCGCCCGGCAGGTCGTTGACCGCATCGAGCAGGCCGAGAACGACAATCAGATCATATCCTCCAATAGGATGCGGGGCCTCCAGATCCAGAGCTTCGGGGGACGCCACCTCCGAGCCATTTACGCGCAGCGCCGCAGCCAGAGTGCCGGTCCAGTCGCCGAGCACGAGCGCCTTGGCTGATTCTTTTCTCAGGAAGGCGAGGCGTTCAAGCGTGTCCTCGATCACGTCCTCGGCGATGAAGCGCGCAGCGCTTGGCTGGCGGGCACGGGCGTGGGTGCGGGCGAGGCGCTTCGCACGTCGGCGAGCGTTGAAGATTGTCGGGATCGAGGGCGGACTCATGGGATGCGCCCTGCCGCGCTTGCCAGCCTAGCGCAAGCCATGCGACACTCATGCGATGGCCGTGGTCGCAACCCTTGCCCGAACTATGCAGCCGCTGGTCGATCTCGTCTACCCGCCGCGCTGTGCCGCTTGCGGGGCCGCCATCGCCGCGCAGGACGGGCTGTGCATCACGTGCTGGAGCACCCTCGATGGGCCGCCGATAGCGGAGGCGGACGGTGCAGTGCCAGTGTACGCCGCAACGCTCTACAACGACACCTCGCGAAATCTGGTGATCTCTTACAAGCATGGCGGGCGGATCGCGCTGTCGCGGTTGCTCGCCCGGCTGATGGCCGCGCGTATGCCCGAGTCCCAACCGGGGCGTGCTCCGCCGCTGCTGGTGCCGGTGCCACTCCATCGCTGGCGGCTATGGCATCGCGGGTTCAACCAGGCGGCGCTACTGGCACACGAGTTGGAGCGGTTCGGAAAGGGGGAGGCGGACGTTGCGGCGCTGCTCCGGCACAAGCGCACGCCGCATTTGGGCGGGCTGGGCCGTGAAGCGCGCGAGCAGGCTCTTGCTGGAGCGATCCGGCTCAATCCAGCACGCGCAGCGCGGTTGGCAGGGCGCGACGTGGTGCTG
>JANNWO010000002.1:0-131197 GCA_031408395.1 Sphingomonadales bacterium
GCCAAAGCGCTCCATGTCGTAGCGCGGCATGTTGACGTGGATCATTTCGACCGCGCAGCAGGCAAGGCCGAAGGTCATCCACCACAGAGATCCGGTCCGCGCCCATTGGAATAGCTCCTCGGTCGAAGTGACCAGGAAGCCCTTGTCGTTCACCTCGGTCTGCATCGCGGTGAAATAGCTCGCATCGGGCGTGCGCACCTCACCGCCAGCAGCAGCGGTCAGCGCAGAAATGTCGGGGAGCCCTTGAGGAGGAGAAATCGTGTTGTTCATTCCCAGTCCAACGCCCCTTTCTTCCATTCATAGGCGAGGCCGACCGCGAGGATGAAGAGGAATACCATCATGCCCCCCCATCCAGGCCAGCCCGTGACATTGAGGCTCACCGCCCAGGGGAACAGGAAGGCAGCCTCGAGATCGAAGACGATGAAGCTGATCGCCACCAGATAGAAGCGCACGTCGAACTGGGCGCGCGCATCCTCGAAGGCGGGAAAACCGCACTCGTATTCGGAAAGCTTCTCGGCATCGGGGTTGTGCGTGCCGGTGAGCCGCGACACCGCCATCGGCGCGAACACGAACAGCACCGACAGCCCGAAGGCGACCAGAACGAATAACAGTATCGGCAGATACTGACTGAGATCGACCACGGCGATGTCCAAGCTATTAAACCCGCGGTCGCCCTAAGCCTCTCAAGGGCCCTGCGCAAGGGTAAGACTCGGGGAAATCCCCTCAGGAGTGTTGCAGGAAATCGAACCTAAGTTGCGAGCGGGGGGGGCTGCGTTAGCGCGTTGCGAGCGGCAAGCGGCGGATCACCGTGGGGATGGCGGTCATGCCATTGCGCAAGGCCCCTTTGTCGTAGCGATCCCACTGCCCGGTCGCGACGTAATAAAGCGCTCCGCTGGCAATACTGCCGCCTAGCGGCTCGGTCCATTCGGGATGCGATTGTTCGAGGACGCGGTGTCCGATGATGCGCGTACCATCGTCCGACAGCTGGAAGGCGCTAATACGCATCGGGCTGGTGCCGTTCTGCACCGCGATCAGCTCGCGCCCGTGGAGCCACAACCCGTCAACCCCGTCGAGGGCGGCGGGGACATCGCTGGCAAGCCGCCGCACCGCGCCGTTGGCAAGGTCGACCCATGCGAGGCCATAGCGATAATCGCTGAGATAGAGCCGCGCGCCATCTGCGCCGACGGCAAGTCCCTGCGGCGAACGAAAGGTGCCGGGGGGCACCAACGCCTCGAGCGCCGTCCTCCCGGACTTCGTACGATAGACTCCGCCACCGACCGGATCGCTCGCATAGACCGAGCTGTCCGGCCCGACTGCAAGGTCGGACACCACGACGCCTTCGGGGGCGGGGATCATCAGCAGGTCGTCCATGTCGCCGGTCAGGCCAATTAGACCCGTGAAGCCAGCAGGGTCCAGCGCCGCCCCGTCGATGTTGGCTGAGGCAACCCAACCCACATTTCCGTCGGGGTCAGTGGCAAGGCCCGACAAGGCCTGCGCACGCGGGATCGGGACCTCGATCCATCTACTCCGCCGGGCAAGCGCGAACAGAGTGCGCCGCGACACCGAGCTTGCCAAAGCTCCGTCTTCACCCCGTACCACAATGACGCTCTCAATCAGCCCCGCCTCGGCAGGGAGCGTGCTGAAGACGGTACTGGTTGCGATAACCTGCGGCTTGTCGGTAATCAGCGCCCGCGCAGCCTCGGCGTGGGCCGGCCCGATCAGATCGGGGATCTGCCCCCGCGCCCGCTCGCTGAAGACATGCCCCCTCGCCGTAAGCCAGCGCAGGCTGGCGAGCGCCGCCTCGCCCTCACCTGCCTCAAGCTGAGCATTGAACAACCGCAGCCGCACATTTGTGCTGTCAGGAAAATCGCGGGCGAGCTGCTCCAGCCCCGCCACATCCGCGATCTGCCCCGTCGCCGCATCCACCGCCCGCCACGCTTGCAGGTCTTGCGCGCCTATCGGCGCTGCAAGTGCCAGCATCAGCGCGGCGGCAAGCGCCCTCATTTCATCATGTTCGCCGCAGCCTTCTCGGTTGCCTTGCCATAGGGCGGCTTCAACCCACCGAGCTTGGCGATGTCGATCTTGGGCTGGTGATAGACGCTGCGCGCATGGCTGAATTCGCGGAAACCCTCGACCGCGTGATAGCTGCCCATCCCCGACGGCCCGACCCCGCCGAACGGCAGGTCATCCATCGAGACATGGAACACCACGTCGTTGGTGGTCACCCCGCCCGAGATCGTGCGGGTCAGCACACGCTCTTGCTCGCTCTTGTCCTCACCGAAATAGTAGAGGCCCAGCGGGCGGTCATGCTCGTTGATGTAATCGATCGCCTGATCGACAGCTTTGTAAGTCATCACCGGCAGGACGGGGCCGAAGATTTCCTCCTGCATCACGGTCATGGAATCGTTGACATTCCGGAGCACGGTGAGCGGCATCTTGCGCTGGTTGGCGTTGCTGAAATCCTCGCCCGCCGGATTGACCTCGATCACCTCGGCGCCCTTATCACGGGCGTCGGCAACGAGGCCCTGAAGCCGCTCGAAATGGCGGTCGGAGACGATCGAAGCGTAGTCGTCATTATCGAGAATGCGCGGATACATCGCCGCCGCCGCACCGGTGACGCCCGCGACTGCTTCATCGGCCTTGTCCTCGGGCACCATCAGGTAATCGGGCGCAAGGCAGATCTGGCCTGCGTTCATCATCTTGCCGATCGCGATGCGCTCGCCCGCCTTGGCGAAGTCGGCGCTTCGGCCCAGCACCACCGGCGACTTGCCGCCGAGTTCGAGCGTCACCGGCACGAGGTTGGCGGCAGCCGCCTGCATCACGCGGCGACCGGTCGCGGTCGATCCGGTGAAGACAAGGTGATCGAACGGCAGCGAGGAGAACGCCGCGGCGACTTCCGGGCTACCGGTGACGACCGCGACTTCCTCAGGCGCGAAATATTCGGCGGTCAGCTCGGCCATCAGCTCGCTGGTGCGCTCCGTGAATTCGGACGGCTTGATCATCGCCCGGTTACCCGCAGCGAGCACCTGCATCAGCGGGCCGAAGGCGAGCTGGATCGGGAAGTTCCACGGCGACAGGATGCCGATCACGCCCTTGGGCTCGAAGCGCAGTTCGGCCTTGGCACCCAGCAGCCCGAGCGGGAACTGAACTTTGCGCTTTTCGGGCTTGGCCCACTGGTCGATGTGCTTGAGCGCGTGATTGCCCGCGCCCACCGTGGCGGCGATGTCGGTGAGCATCGACTGGTGCACCGAACGGCTGCCAAAATCGGCGCTCATCGCCTTGGCGAAGTCCTCGCCGTGATCCTTTACTAGCGCGATGGCGCGCTTGATGCGGTCCTTGCGCTGCGAGATCGGCTCGGGGCGCGATGCGGTGAAGGCGGCGCGCTGGCGCGCGAGGAGGGCTTCAAGTTCTTCGCGGCGGTCGTCGGCCATGTCGTTCTCCCATTCGGACATCGGTGGATTTGGGGGTGCATCGTCTGTCCGATGCGTTTCGAATTGCGACGGTCTTTGCGCAAAGCCCGCGCGGGTGCAAGCCGCAAGGCGACCCATGATTGCCATGCGCCCCTGCCATGACTACATCGCCCCCGTCTTTCAGTTCCCTCCGAGGATTTTGCCATGACCCAGCTCTCCCCCGCCGATCCGATCGTGATCCTCTCCTATGCCCGCACCCCGATGGGCGCGATGCAGGGCGCTTTGTCGGAGGTGAGCGCGACCGATCTCGGCGCTGTCGCGGTCAAGGCCGCGGTCGAGCGTTCGGGCGTCGCGGTAGAGGACATCGACCGCGCCTATATGGGCTGCGTGCTCCCCGCCGGGCTCGGCCAGGCCCCGGCGCGGCAGGCGGCGATCAAGGCAGGGCTGCCGCTCTCGGTCGAAGCCACGACGGTCAACAAAGTCTGCGGCAGCGGGATGCAAACGCTGATCATGGGCGCAGAGGCGCTGGCCAGCGGGACCATCGACGTGGTCGTTGCGGGCGGCATGGAGAGCATGACCAATGCGCCCTACCTCCTCAAGAAGCACCGCTCAGGCGCACGGCTGGGCCATGACACGGCCTATGACCATATGTTCCTCGACGGGCTGGAGGATGCCTACGAACCGGGCCGGGCGATGGGCACCTTCGCACAGGACACCGCCAACGCCTACCAGATGACCCGAGAGGACATGGACGCCTACGCGATCGAATCGCTCGCCCGCGCCAACCGCGCCATCGCCAGCGGCGCTTTCGCCGACGAGGTAGTGCCTGTGACGGTTTCGACCCGTGCGGGCGACGTCGTGGTCGAGCATGACGAGGCACCCGGCAAGGGCCGCCCCGACAAGATCCCGCAGTTGAAGCCCGCCTTCGCCAAGGACGGGACGATCACCGCGGCGACTTCGAGCTCAATCTCGGACGGGGCCGCCGCAATGGTGCTGACCCGCGCCAGCGTGGCCGAGGCAAAGGGACTTACGGCGGTCGCCCGCGTGGTCGCGGTTGCCTCGCACGCGCAGGCCCCCGCGCAGTTCACCACCGCGCCGATCCCGGCGATCCAGAAGGTGCTCGCCCGCGCCGGTTGGGGGGTCGACGATGTCGATCTGTTCGAGGTCAACGAGGCCTTCGCCTGCGTTGCCATGTTCGCGATGCGCGACCTCGGCATTCCGCACGAGAAGATCAACGTGAACGGCGGCGGGACGGCCCTAGGCCACCCCATCGGGGCAAGCGGCGCGCGGATCGTGGTGACGCTGATCAATGCCTTGAAGCAGCAGGGCAAGACCCGCGGCGTAGCGAGCCTGTGCATCGGCGGCGGGGAAGCGACGGCAGTGGCGGTCGAGCTGGTCTGAAAGGCCAATTTGGCGTTCCGCGCCGCTTCATGATAACTCTCGTTACGGGCCGCTCGACCAAGAGGGGAAACACCATGAAGAAATTTGCGATCATCGCCGGCTTTGCCTTGCTCGCCGCGTGCAATCAGGGGGGCAAGGAAGCACCGGCTGCCGAGGAAACCACGGCTGCGGCAACGCCAGAAGCGGCCGTGATGACCACGGCGAATGGCTCGCTTGCAGGGACCTACACCGTCGTTGATGCCAAGGGTACCGAGGGCACCAGCGTGCTCAATGCCGACGGCACCTTCGCGGACACCGGCGCCGACGGGAAGACCACCGAAGGCACTTGGGCAGTGGTCGACGGCAAGACCTGCTTCACCGCCAAGGGCGAAGGCGAAAAGCCCGAGTGCTGGACAGAAGCCGCGCCCGGAGCCGACGGCTCCTTCGCGGCCACCTCGGACAGCGGCGAGAGCGTTACCGTCAAGCCGAAGGTCTAAGAATACGGCAAAGCGCGGCGGGCGGCACTACTCGTCGCCCGCCAGCGGTTCCGATCCCCACAGCAGCGCGGCGCTCATCCATCCCTTGCGCCCGGCAATATCGACCTCGCACCAACCCTTGGCGCAGGCCTTGAGGCGGGTAACCACGCCTGCTTCGGCGCGCCAATTGATCGCGCTGGTATTGCCCGGTCCGGCGCGCACCTCTGCAAGGCCGCTGCCGATCACCAGACCGCCGCGCGCGGGATCGAGCTGGCTGGCGGCGATCCACCCCTGCGTGCCCTCGTTGTCCTCGACAAGCCGCCAGCCCTCGCGGATGCGCACCACCTTCACCGGCAGGCCTTTGCGCAGATAGACCCACGCTACGGGATATTCGTTACTCGGCCCGACGCGCATGTTGACCTTGTCGTAACGCAGCGCCGCCCAGTAGGGCAGCGTCCGGTCCTGCGCGCGGAGCGGGGCGAGCAATCCAACAATGCTGACGAGCACAAGGGCGAAGATGGTGAAGAAGCGGAGGTTTGGCATTGCCCTCTTCCGATAGCCCCACCAGCCTTGCAGATTCAAGGCCGTCCTGCCGGATCGCGCCTTGACCGCAAAGCCCCTCAGGCATTAGCCCTCGGGGCATGACCCAGCGCCCCCCTCGCCCGCTCGCCAGTGCCCCGCGCGTGATCGTCACCCGTCACCTGATGCCGGAGGTCGAGGCACGGCTGCGCGAGCTGTTCGACGTGGTGCTGAACGAGGCCGACGTGCCGCTCACCCGCGAGCAACTGGCGAGCGCGATGCAGGACTGCGACGTGCTGGTGCCGACCGTCACCGACCGTATCGATGCCGATCTGATCGCGGGCGCAGGCGAGCGGCTCGGCCTGATCGCCAATTTCGGCGCGGGGACCGAGCATATCGGCCTCGCCGCCGCCGCGGGCCGCAAGATCATCGTCACCAACACCCCCGGCGTCTTCACCGACGATACCGCCGACCTCGCAATGGCCGGGATCATCGGCGTGCCGCGCCGAATTCGCGAGGGCACCGCGCTGGTGCGCCGCGGCGAGTGGACCGGATGGACGCCCTCGGGCATGCTCGGGCGGAAGCTCGCAGGCAAGGTGCTCGGAATCGTCGGCATGGGCCGCATCGGTCAGGCCGTCGCCCACCGCGCCCGGGCCTTCGGGCTCGAGATTGTCTATTACAGCCGCAAACGCCTGCCCGAAGCGCTCGAGCGGATGCTCGGCGCGCGCCATGTCGCCGACATCGACGCGTTGATGACCGAGGCCGACATCCTCACCCTCCACTGCCCGCTCACCGAGGAAACCCGCCACCTTATCGACGCACGGCGAATCGCGCTGATGAAGCCCGGCAGCAGCATCGTGAACACGGCCCGCGGCGAGTTGATCGATCAGGAGGCGCTGATCGCGGCGCTGCAGTCCGGCCACCTCGCAGGCGCGGGTCTCGATGTTTATCCCGACGAGCCCCACGTCGATCCGCGCCTGATCGCGCACCCCAACGTCATGACCCTCCCCCACATCGGCAGCGCGACTGCCGAGGGCCGCGAGGATTCGGGCCACAAGGTGATCGCCAACATCCGCATGTGGGCCGACGGACACAGGCCGCCCGATCAGGTGCTGACGGCGCTAATTCGATGAATAATAGACTTATTATCGACCTAGAAACGCTTTCCCAAGCGGCCGATGTTCGGGCGAAGGCCCCGCGCCTAACGGAAATTTTGAGAAAGGCGTCAAATACTCTTTCCTGTCTGGCTGACATCCAACAAGGAATAGAATTTTTGGAAGAGCTGAAAAATAATTCATCGGTCAACTCTGACTTCAAATGCGATGGCCACAATACTGTCGCATCATCATTGCTCATTTCTTCTTTGGTGTTTTATGCACGTGCAACTTCGACTTCAGGATCTAAAGGCGAGCGCGGCTCTATCGATATACGGTCTGAACTAGATTCCTCGCAGCGAATTGATCATAATCACATTATTTCCGTTCGCAACAGAGCATTAGCTCACGTGTATTCAGATAAATATGACATCAGGTGGCATTTTCAAAGAATATTTTTGATTTTGCAGGGCGGAGTTGGCCAGTTGTCGAGTGTCACGAATGCGATGACTTTTAGCACTGAATCAGCAATTGCTCTCGACAGACAGTTGCCTGTTGCCTTTGAAATAATTAGAAAAAAACACCAGAACTATAATGATAAAATCTTGGGAATATTGGCTTCGGCAGGCATTTCTTTTGAAAGTTACGCTTCGCATGAAGTTGACCCAAAAGACCACCTCGCAAGCGAGCGGATGGCGTTTCATGCCTACAATCCTCCGCCTCCGAATACCTACAGGCGGATTTTCGATTAATCCCCCGTCAAGATCCGCTCGACCAATTCCCCCACGCCCGGCGTGTAGCCGTTCGAATAGAACGGATCGGTCTTGAAACGGTAAGCCGAGTGGCCTGCGAAGGCGAGGTTGTTGTCGGGATCGCCGCCGTGGGCGATGTCCTGCAGGGTCTTCTGGATGCAGAAGCTGCGCGGATCGGCGAGGCGCCCGGTGGTGAAGTCGTCGTGGTCCTTCCACGCCGAGAAACCGCAGTGCGACAGGCAGCCCATGCAGTCCTGCTGGTCCTTGCGGATCGTGTCGCGTGCGTCCGGCGCGACGAAAACGATGGTGTTGTCCGGAGTCTTAAGCGGTTCGCTGTGCCCGGCGCGCATCCACATTTCGGCTTTGGACTTGTCCTCGGGGCGCACCCAGAAGCTGCGTGCCTTGCCGTCTTCGCCGAGCTGAACCGTGCCTTCTTCCTGCCCCCGCTTGAAGTAAGGAATCTGGCGCTCGGAACGGTGCATCAAGTCATATAGGAACGGGGTCTTGACCGCGCTCGAATAGAAGCCGGTGGGCGAAAACTTGTGGAGCAGCACGTCGCCGGGCTCGACGTTGCGCAGCATGTCCTTCCAGATCTGCGGGATCGGGCTTTCGCGGGTCAACAAGGGCCGCGTGCCGAACTGGAAAGCGATTTTGCCGAGTTCGGGATTGTCGATCCAGTCGTTCCATTCGCGCAGGTACCAGACGCCGCCCGCCATCACGATCGGCACATCGTCCGAAACGCCCTCGGCGCGCATCATGTCGCGCAACACCTTGACGCGCGGAAACGGATCTTCCGGCTTGGTCGGGTCTTCCGCGTTAGAAAGGCCGTTATGGCCGCCAGCAAGCCACGGATCCTCGTAGACCACCGCCGCCATCAGGTCGGGAACCTTGTGGTAGCTGCGCTTCCACAGCGCGCGGAAGGCGCGGCCCGAGCTGATGATCGGCAGGTAGCTGACGTTGTAGTGCGCGGCGATCTCGGCAAGCTTGTAAGGCATCCCCGCCCCGCAGGTGACGCCGGTGACCATGCCGCGGGTGTTCTCCAGCACGCCTTCGAGAACGGCCTGCGCTCCGCCCATTTCCCACAGCACATTGATGTTGATCGCGCCCTTGCCGTCCGACATCTCGAAGGCCTGTTTGACCTGCGTGGTCGCGCCGTCGATGGCGTAGCGTATCAACTCCTGATGGCGCTCGGCGCGCGTGGCACCGTGATAGACCTGGGGGATGGCATTGCCGTCGGCATCATAGCTGTCGGCGTTGACTGCGCTGACCGTACCGATCCCGCCGGCTGCCGCCCATGCGCCGGAACTCGCGTGGTTGGTTGCCGATACACCTTTGCCGCCTTCAACCAGCGGCCAAACCTCACGACCGCCATAAACGATCGGACTCAATCCCTTGAACAACGAACAGTCCCCTCTGCGCCTTCTTGGGCGCGGTGTTTGACAATCTTGACATAGTGCGCGCCGCCGTGCGCCGCAACCTTGTGGGCGGAGCCTTTCAGCCTGCGCTGCAGGGCTTGATGCTGGCCGGCTCGGTCCTCGCCGGGCCGCGCTGGAAGCGTGCGAAATAGCCCTTGATATCAGGCCTTTCGGTATATTCGACAAGCACATAGCCGACCGCCTCGAACTCGCAGAACAACAGCGTGTGCGGCAGGCCGTGGCTGCCGGCGCGGCTTTCGCTTTCCACGACGACGATCTGCCCGCCGGCACCCAGCGCAGGCCACATATTCCACAAGAACGCGTAGGGTTCGGTCACCTCGTGGTACATGTGCACCATGAAGATCCGGTCGAAGCTGTCAGCGGGGAGTTGCGGGTCATCGGTGCCGCCAAGCTTGATCGAGATGTTCTCGAGCCGCTCGCGCTCGACCCGGCGGCCGAGCCTGTCCAGCGCCTCGCGGCTGATGTCCTGCGCCAGCACGCGGCCATCGGCCCCGACCCGCTCGGCGAGGCGCACGGTGTAATAACCCTCGCCCGCGCCGATGTCGGCGACGGTCATGCCGGGGCGCATGTCGGCAAGATCCATCACGACCTTGGCCTCGCCCCGCTCGTCGCGGGCATCCTCGTTGGAAAACTGGTTGGAGACCACCTGTGCGACCGCACGGTCGGGCGCGGGAAAGGCCACGGCGCTATCGGGGCGCTTGGCGGTGACAGGAGAAAGGCCGTCGCAGCCAGCAAGCAGCACCGCGCCGCTCGCCGCCAAACCCACCAGTAGCGCGCGCCCCGCTGTCATCGGACTTACTCCACGTCCTCGATCTCGACCTTCTCGCCCGTCGCCCGCTGAGCGAGCGCGGCCGAGATGAAGGGATCGATCGCCCCGTCAAGCACTGCGTCGGGCGAGGTCGAGACCACCCCGGTGCGCAGGTCCTTGACCATCTGGTAGGGCTGCAACACGTAGGAGCGGATCTGGTGCCCCCAGCCAATGTCGCTCTTGGCCGAATGCTCGGCGCTGGCGACTTCTTCGCGGGCGCGCATCTCGGCCTCGTAGAGCCTTGCCTTGAGCATGTTCATCGCGATATCGCGGTTCTTGTGCTGGCTGCGATCCTGCTGGCTGGCGACGACAATCCCGGAAGGCTGGTGCGTGATGCGCACCGCCGAATCGGTGGTGTTGACGTGCTGGCCGCCCGCGCCGGAAGCACGGTAGGTGTCGATCTTGAGGTCGGCCGGGTTGATGTCGATTTCGAAGGTGTCGTCGATCACCGGGTAAACCCAGACGCTCGAAAAGCTGGTGTGGCGGCGCGCGGCGCTGTCATAGGGGCTGATGCGGACCAGGCGGTGGACGCCGCTTTCGGTCTTGGCATAGCCATAGGCGCCGTCGCCTTTGATGAGCAGCGTCGCCGACTTGATCCCGGCCTGCTCGCCCCCCTGATATTCGACCGTCTCGACCTTGAAACCGCGCCGCTCGGCCCAGCGGCCATACATCCGGAACAGCATCTCGGCCCAGTCCTGACTCTCGGTCCCACCCGCACCGGCGTGGATTTCGAGATAGGTGTCGTTGCCGTCGACCTCGCCCGAAAGCAGCGCCTGAACCTTGTCGGCATCGGCCCGGTCGGCGAGGCGTTCGAGCGTGCGCAGACCGTCATCGACGATCGTGTCCTCGCCCTCGGCCTCGCCCATTTCGACGAACTCGATAGCGTCGGCCATCTCGGCGGCAATCTCGTTGACTGTGTTGACCGCCGTCTCGAGCGTCTTCTGCTCCCGGCTGATCGCCTGCGCCTGCTTGGGATTGTCCCAGAGGGTCGGGTCCTGCACCCGTGCGTTCAACTCCTGAAGCCGACGCAGCGCACGTTCCCAGTCGAGCGACAGGCGCACAAGCGCCAGCGCCGCCTCGATCCGGTTGATGTAGGACTGGGCCTCGGCCCGCATGGTCTATCCTTCGCGACGAGTGAGCGTGATGAGGCCGCACCGCTTAGCGTCGGCGGCGCGATTGTAAAGCGGCCACCGCGCCCCTTGCCAGCCCTACTTCTTCTTCTTCAGCGAGCGAACTGCTGCGAGGGTCTGGGCCACATGGTCCTTGTAGTCCGGGTTGGAGTGTACCGCCGCGATCCGGCCGTCCTGTGCAATCACGTAGGAGGTGCGCGTGGTCATGGTGCCCTTGCCCATCTTCACATCATACGCAGCACTTATATTGTCGGTCGACACGCCCACCGGGAAGGCGTCGCGGCACTCCTCGCGGCTGAACTTCTTGAGCGTTTCGATGTCGTCGCCCGACATACCGATCACGCTCGCGCCCGCTGCTTTGAACTGCGGCATGGCCTCGGCGAAGGCGTTTGCTTCGAGCGTGCAGCCCGAGGTGAAAGCCTTGGGGTAGAAGTATAGCACCACAGGGCCCTTCGCCAAAGCGGCGCGCAGGGCGAAGCCGAACTCGTTTCCGGCAAGCGCCGCACGGGTCGTAAAGCCGGGGGCCTTTGCGCCCTTTGGCAGTTCGGCCGAAGCAGAGGTCATGGCGACGGCGGAAAGGCCGACGAGGGCGAAAGCCGCGAAAGCGGCGGTGCGGTTACGGTTCATGCTTTCTCCAACCCGCTAGCCCCGTGAAGGGTTCCGGCTCACTACAGACAATCGGTCAGTCAATACCGCCCTCGTCGAGATAGTCGACCCCGGGCGCCGGCGTATCGACCACCGCGCTCTCGGCGCTCTGGCGTCCGGCGCGGATCAGCGCGATTATCTCGTTGCGCTTGGCGGCTATGGCGTCCTGCCGGGTGTAGCGCTCTGGCTCGGTGTCAGGCTTGAAGGCCTCCCAGATGATCGCCGACTTGGGATCGTCGGTCGGCCAGCCTTCAAACACCCGCTTGCCCGATCGGCGATCGACCCGCACCATCCGTACGCCCGCCGGCGCGACGGGAGGAAGATCGGACCACCTGGCCTTGGTCTTCTCGATCAGGCTCTTGACGATCGGGGCTGAAATCGTGCCGCCGTAGGCATATCCGCCCATGTCGCGCGGCTGGTCGAAGCCCACGTAAGCGCCCGCGATCATCTGCTGGGTGCCGCCGATGAACCAAACGTCCTACGGGCCGGTGGTCGTCCCGGTCTTGCCGAACAGCGGCAGGTTCAACGAATTGAGTATCGTCGCTGTCCCGCGGCTGACTGCGCCGCGCAGCATGTTCATCACCTGGAAGGCGGTGCGCGCGTCCATCGCCTGCGTACCCTTGACCCCGAAGCGCGGCATCGGCTTGCCGTCCCATTCGGCCAAGTTGCAGCTTCGGCAGTCGCGGTTGTCGGCGCGCCACAGCACCTTGCCGCGGCGGTCCTGCACATAGTCGATCACCGTCGGCGGATTGATGCGCCCGTGGTTGGCGAGCGCGCCATAGGCCGCAACCATCTTCACCAGCGTCGTCTCGCCGGCTCCAAGCGCGGTCGAGGGATAGGCGGGGAATTTGCCGATCCCGACGCGCTCGATCTCCTTGACGACGTTGTTCATCCCCGCCGTCATGCCGATCTGCACGGTCATGATGTTCTGCGACTGTTCGAGGCCGTAGCGCATCGGGTGCTGCCCGCCCACGCCGCGCCCGCCGCGGATGCACTTCTCGCCCAGCCCTGCGCCCTGGAAGAAGCAGAAGCGCGAGTTGTCGATCTGGGTTGAGGGGGTCATGCCGGTGTCGAGCCCGGCGGCATAGACGAAGGGTTTGATGGTCGAGCCCGGCTGGCGCTTCGCCTGCGTCGCACGGTTGAAGTCCGAGAGGCGGTTGTCGAAGCCGCCCTGCATCGCGATCACCCGCCCAGACTGCGTCTGCTCCACCACCAGCGCGCCCTGCGCTTCGGGGATGGTGCGCACCTGCCAGCCATTGCCCAGGGGATTGGCTGCGATCACATCGCCCGCCTTGAGCCCGTCGGGAAGATTGCCGAGCGGCGCCTCGTTGCCGTCGGCAAACCCGATCCGCGCGTTCCCGCCGCTGCGCTGGGTGACGACGCCGATGCGCCAGTTCTTGTAGCTGATCCCGAGCGGCGAGGACTGCAGGCGGCTCGCCCACTCGCCATCCTCGACGTCGAGCGTGGCAATCGGCCCTTTCCAGGCGCGCCCGCCCTGATAGCGAAGCAGGCCCTCGCGCAGAGCATCGCGCGCCGCGAGCTGGATCTGCGGATCGAGGCTGGTACGTACCCACAGGCCCCCGGCATAAACCGAATTCGGGCCCTTTTCCGCGGTCTCGCCGAAGCGCTCGATAAGCTCGCGGCGGACCTCTTCGAGGAAGTATCCGGCATCGACGCTGCGCTCGCGGCGCTGGGTGACGAGACCGAGCGGCTGGGCTGCCGCCACGCGCCGCTGCGATCCGGTGATGAAGCCGTTGACCTCCATCTGAGAGAGCACGAAGTTGCGCCGGTCGAGCGCGGCGGCCTCCTGCCCCTTGCGGCCATAGCGTTCGGGCGCCTTGGGGAGGATCGCGAGGAACGCCATCTCGTGCAGCTGGAGCTTGTCGACGTCCTTGTCGAAATAGGCACGCGCCGCCGCCTGCACCCCGAAGGAGCGGCGCCCTAGCGGGATTTCATTAAGGTACAGCTCAAGGATTTCCTGCTTGGTCAGCACCTGTTCGATGCGCCCGGCAAGGATCATTTCCTTCAGCTTGCGGGTGACCGAGTACTCGTCGCCGAGCAGCAGGTTCTTGGCGACCTGCTGCGTGATGGTCGATCCGCCCACCGCACGCTCGCCCGAGCCGACCTTGGTCGCATAATCGAACACCGCGTTGACGGTGCCCAAGAAGTCGACGCCGCCGTGGCTGAAGAAGGTTTTATCTTCGGCCGCGAGATATGATTCGATCAGCTTCTGCGGGAAATCGGCATATTGCAGCTGGACGCGCCGCTCACGCGCATAGGAATGGACGATCTCGCCGTCGATGCCGCGCACGACGGTGGGTAGCGGTGTCTCGTAGGTGAGCAGCGCCTCGGCCTCGGGCAGGCCGTTAGCGAGCCATACGAACAGGGCGATCCAAAGGGCGAGGAACAAGCCGAAGCCGATCGCGACCAGCTTGAAAAGGCGGCTCGCCCGCCAACGTTCGCGGAACCACGCCAGCGCGCCGCCGAGATCGCGGTTCGCACGATAGCGGAAATAGGCCAAGTTGGATTGCCGGTCGGAAGGCGGGATCGTCTCGGTCATGAAGGGGGCGCAACTAGCACGCGAGGCTCGGCGAAAGCTAGCCGCTTTTGCCAGCTATTGACTGCTCGCCTCGACCTTGCTGCGGCGCGCGAAATGGATGCGGATGGCGCGGGCAAGGACGGCGGCATACTGAGCGCGGCCCTCTGCGGTCGTCAGCCGCGCGCGGTCGGTGAGGTTGGTGACAAAACCGCTCTCGAACAGCACCGACGGCACGTCGGGCGCGCGCAGCACCGCGAGCGCGGCAGCTCGGCGCGGCTGGGGAACGAACGCCAGCGTGTTTTCGCCCTCGCGCAGCACCAGGCCGGCAAAGGCGAGCGCGTCCTCCTGAGTGCGCTGCTGCGAAAGTTCGACGAGGATCGTGCTCACCGCTGCGCTTTGCCCGTCGATGGTGATGCCGTTCAACCGGTCGGCATCGTTCTCGCGCGCAGCAAACCGTGCCGCCGCCTCGCTCGAAGCCCCATCGGAGAGGGTATATATGCTCGCCCCGCTCACCTCCTCGCGCTTGCCGGCGGAGTCTGCGTGGATCGAGACGAACAGGTCGGCCTCAAGCCGGCGGGCGATCTCGGGGCGGTAGGGGAGCGGGAGAATGCGGTCATCGGAACGGGTCAGCGCGACGCGGACACCGCCTTGGCGCAGCAGCTCGTCGCGCAAGGCGAGCGCGAGCGCGAGGGTGATGTCCTTCTCCTCGAACCGCCGCCCCTCGGGGTCGGTGCCGATCGCGCCGGGATCGCGGCCGCCGTGTCCCGCATCGATCACCACCAGCGGGCGCGTCGGATCGTCGGGGCCTGCCACCCGCGGCAGTTCGAGCTCAGGTGCTTTCTCGCCAGCCACCGCAAAGCGCAGCACGTAGTCGCGCGCCCAGAACGGCACAGGGATATCCCGTCCCAGCAGCCGCGCCCCGCCAAGCAATGCTAGCGGCACCAGCAGCACGATCAGTAACAGGGTGCGAAAGCTCATGATGTGAAAGCGCTTACGGTGATGCCCGCAGCAAGCGCAATAGAGTTGCGGGGTTTGCCCCACAGTGCTAGCGACGCTGTCGTAGAGGATGCTTGTAGGCGCGATGCGCGCCGCACTTGCCCGCCTCTTGCGCCGGGGTATCATTTTTTTCGCACCCCGGCCTAGTACAGGTTGATGCAGTGACAGAATGTTTTTCCCGCCAAACGAGCACAATGCGTGATCAACGCGTGCGTGCCGTTGCGGGTCAAGAAGCGGCAACCTGCCGCACATCGGTCGTTGCAGACACGAGCTTCGCGCTGAGCGGCCTTTGCGGCCACAGCGTGATCATCCCTTCCGGCACGGCCCTCGGCCACGCCGGTTTCCCACAATATGCGCGCCCCCTACACCCGCTCAAGCGGGCAAGGCCGGGCGCATGGAGACTATTTAATGGCAACGCGCATGCTCATCGACGCGCGCCACCCGGAAGAAACGCGGGTAGCGGTCGTACAAGGCAACCGGATTGAGGAATTCGATTTCGAATCTGCCGAACACAAGCAGATCAAAGGCAATATCTATCTCGCCAAGGTAACCCGCGTCGAACCTTCGCTGCAGGCAGCTTTCGTCGACTTCGGCGGCAACCGCCACGGCTTCCTCGCCTTCAGCGAAATCCACCCCGACTATTACCAGATCCCCAAGGCTGATCGCGACGCCTTGTTGGCTGAGGAAGCCGAGGCCGCCGAAGAAGAAGAACGTCTTCGCGCCGAAGAGGAAGATGAAGGCATCTCCCCGGGCGGCGAATACGACGCCGAGGACGACAGCGGCGGATCCCTCGCCGAAGACTTTGCCGAAAACGGCGTCGAGGAAGTCGACACCTCCGACAAGGACGACGTCGCCACCTTCGAAGGCGGCGCATCGGACGATGATGGCTCGGACGACGAGGGCTCGGACGACGATAACGGCGACGATGAGCAAAGCGGCGAAGAAGCCACCGAAGGATCCGAACAGGACCGCGGCCGCGGTGGTCGTGGCCGCCGCCGTCAAGGCAGCAAGGGCGGCGATAACGGCGCCAACAACACGGGCGGCCGCAGCCGCGCCAAGCAGGTCGACGAAGTGCGCGCCAAGCGCATGGCGCTGCGCCGCCGCTACAAGATCCAGGACGTCATCCAGCGCCGCCAGGTGCTGCTCGTCCAGGTCGTCAAGGAAGAACGCGGCAACAAGGGCGCAGCGCTCACATCTTATCTGAGCCTTGCTGGCCGTTACACCGTGCTGATGCCCAACAGCTCCAGCGGCGGCGGGATCAGCCGCAAGATCAGTTCGACCAGCGATCGCAAGCGCTTGAAGGACATGGTCTCCGATCTCAAGCTGCCCAAGTCGATGGGCCTGATCGTGCGCACCGCGGGCATGAGCCGCACCAAGCCCGAGATAAAGCGTGACTTCGATTACCTCGCACGCGTGTGGGACGAGATCCGCGAGAAGACCCTCGCCTCGTCCGCGCCGGCGCTGATCCATTCGGACAGTGACCTCATCAAGCGCGCGATCCGCGACATCTACAACAAGGAAATCGAGGAAGTCGTCGTCGAGGGCGAGGACGGCTACAAGTCGGCCAAGGCCTTCATGAAGATGCTGATGCCCAGCCATGCGCGCAAGGTGAAGGCCTATTCCGATCCGGTCCCGCTGTTCCAGCGCTATGGCGCCGAAGATCAGCTGCGCGCGATGTATGATCCGATGGTGCAGCTGAAGTCCGGCGGCTACCTGATCATCAATCCGACCGAGGCGCTGGTGTCGATCGACATCAACTCAGGCAGGTCCACCAAGGAGCACGGGATCGAGGCGACTGCGCTTCACACCAACCTCGAAGCTGCCAAGGAAATCGCCCGCCAGTTGCGCCTGCGCGACATGGCCGGCCTCGTCGTGATCGACTTCATCGACATGGAGTATTCGGGCAACGTCCGTAAGGTCGAAAAGGCGATGAAGGACGCGCTGAAGAACGACCGCGCGCGCATCCAGGTTGGCCGCATCAGCTCGTTCGGCCTCATGGAAATGAGCCGTCAGCGCCTGCGCACCGGCGTGCTCGAAGCAACCACCCGCTCCTGCCCGCATTGTGACGGCACTGGCCTCGTGCGCACCGCCTCTTCGGCGGGGCTCTCGGCGCTGCGCCTGATCGAGGACGAAGCAGCCAAGGGCAAGGGCACGCTGATCCGGCTCGGTGCGAGCACCGAGGCGGCGATCTATTTGCTCAACGAAAAGCGCGGCGATCTGGTCGAGATCGAGCACCGCTACGGCGTCAGCGTCGAAGTCGCGCCCGAAGGCGAGGACGAAGGCGCGAAGATGAGCGTGTCGAGCTCCGGCCCGCGCCCGCTTGCAGCGCCCAGGTTCGAACCGATCGTCGACGATGAAGACGACGACCTCCCCGAGGAGGAAGACGAGGACTTCGCCGAGGAAGAGGCCGAGACCGAAACCGACCGGCGCGAGCCCCGTCAGCCACGCGGCGAGCGTTCCGAGGGCGCCGAGACCGACGATGACGGTCGCAAAAAGAAGCGCCGGCGCCGGCGCGGCGGTCGTGGTCGCAGCCGTGAACGTGAAGATGGTGCCGAAGGCGAATATGCCGAGGACGGCGCCGAAGGCGAGAACGAAAACGAAGACGACTCCAGCAATGACGCCAACAACGACGGCGACAACGACGGGGAAGAGAGCGGCGAAACGTCGGCTCGCGACACCGGCGAGGACAGCGGTCTCGACAGCGAAGGGCGCCCGAAGAAGCGTCGCCGTCGCGGTGGTCGCGGTCGCAAGCGTCGCTCGGACGATGGTACCGAGGAAGGTACGCAGGGTTCCGAAGGCGAGGAAGACAACGACGCGGTGACCGGCGATGAAGCCGAAGCACCTGCCGAAGCCGAGGCACTGGCCGAAGCCGAAGCACCTGCCGTCGAAGCGGAAGCTGCACCGGAACCCGATGAGGCGCCGCCCGCCAAGCCGAAGCGCGTCCGCGCACCGCGCAAGAAGAAGGAGGCCGAGCCGGTCGCTCCGGAAGCGGCAGCCGAACTCGCGCCGGAAGTCGCCGCCGAAGCTGCTGATGCGGCTGCGGTGGAGGAAGCGGCCCCGGCCGAAAAGCCCAAGCGCAAGCGCGCGCCGCGCAAGGCCAAGGTTGCCGAAGTCGAGCCTGCGGAAACCGCAGAAGTGAGCGAACCCGCACCGGCGGCGGAAGCTCCCGCCAAGGCTGCGGCTAGCGAAGCCGAAGCTGAAGGCAAGCCGCGCCGCGGCTGGTGGCAGCGCACTTTCGGCGAGTAAGCCACGGCCTCACGGCTGAACCATACGAGGGGCGGGAGCGGGCAACCTCTCCCGCCCTTTGCTATTGGACCTTGTGGGCGACGCCCCACTCCATCCATCCGGCGAACCGCGGCGTCTTGGGCGTGTAGCCCTCACCCAGCGGCGAAATGGCGAAGCCTGCCCCCGCGAGTGCGGACGAGATTGGCCGGGTGAGGTGGCAGCCGCCGGCGAGCCTCTTCCAGACCGGCTCGATCCGCTCCTGCCAGTTGAGAACGTCGGAATCGGGCGCGCGGCCATGCTCCAGGAACAGCGCCTTGCCGCCGGGGCGCAGGATGCGGCGCATCTCGCGCAGGACCTGCGTTGGATCATCGACCGAGCAGAGGGTGAACGTGCACACCACACAGTCGAAGCTCGCGTCGGCAAAGGGGATCGCCTCGCCCCGCCCTTGCCTCAAATCCGCCGCCCAGCCTTTGGCCTGGGCTGCGGCGCGGGTGCCTTCGAGCAGGCCTTCGTGCGGGTCGATCCCGGCATAAGAGGTGATCGCAGCGCGGTCATAGAATTCGTGATTAATCCCGCCGCCGCAGCCCAGCTCGAAGACATCGCCGCGCGCCAGCGGCACCACGGCGGCGCGGCGCTTCATCACCTGGCCCTGCGAACACGCGCAGGTGATGAGCCGCGGCATGACGTTCGCCTCGTACCAGTTCCTCAGTCCCATCCCTTGCCCTCCCCGCGCGCCCTCTATCCTCGCGAGGCCTAGCGTGGCACGTTATGCGCAGATTGCAAAACGCAGCGCCGAGGAGGATGCCACAATGACCACCAGCACCGCCCCCGAAACCGCCTTTCGGTTCCACCCGAGACTGTGGATCGGTGCTGCGATGCTGTTCGCCTTCCCAGCGCTCGGGACGGTGATGAGCGATGAGGTAAGGTGGGGGCTCGAGGATTTCGCGGCGATGGGCTTAATGCTCGCGCTACTGTGCAGCGCGATCGAGGTTGCCTTGCACTGGCTCGACGCGCCGAGGTGGCGGGTCGGCGGAATTTTGCTTGCGGTGCTGCTGTTCCTGACGGTCTGGGCGCACCTCGCCGTCGGGATCGTCGACTAGGCCGGAATCTCGTCCCCCCGGAAGTCGAACACCCGCCCCGATTGCGCCGGGGTTAGCCCCGCCAGCACGCCGAGCAGATTGGTGGCAGCATCCTGAGGCGCGGTGAGCTGCCCATCGGCGAGACCCGACTGGAACGGCTGCGACAGCGCGCTTTCAACCGTCCCGGGATGCAAGCCCACGACCACCCCTTCGGGATGGGTGCGCGCCATATCCAGCGCGAAGTTCTTCAGCAGCATGTTGAGCGCCGCCTTGCTCGCGCGGTACGAATGCCACCCGCCGAGCCGGTTGTCGGAGATCGACCCCACCCGCGCGGAGAGCGCCGCAAAGGTGAAGGGGCGCGCGCGCGGCATGATCCCCAGCATGTGCTTGGCGATCAGCGCCGGGCCGATGGTGTTGAGCGCGAAGACCTCGGCCATCGTGGCAGCCTCAAGCCGTTTGTAAGTGCGTTCCGGCCCCGTACCATCCGCCAGCGTCAGAACGCCGGTGGTGACAATCACCCATTCGGGCGGATCGTCCTTCGTCGCAGCCGCGGCGGCGGCGATGCTGGACTCGTCCTCAAGGTCGAAAGCGAAGGGGATGATGCCCGCGCCCGCCGGCCCCTCGCCGCGCCGCGACCCGGCGTGGATCACAGTCGTCCCACGCGCGGCGAGGCCTTCGCACAGCGCGCGACCGATCCCCCCGCTCGCCCCGAACACCGCTGCGCTGCGCGGCCAGGGAGGGGCAATTGGCTCTGATTGTTCCGGTAATGTCATCGCAAGTCCAAGCGCACCGCGCGCGCCTTGGTTCCACACCGTGAGGCGCTTTCAACCTCTGTGCGAAACCCTGCAACAACTGTGAGGCCGCCCGCGCTTGCGTGACCGGGCAATGCCGCTAAGTAGAGTTCAAATCGAAATCGGGATTACGCAATGGCGACCTTTACTCTCCCCAAGAATTCCAAGATCACGCCGACGGGCCAAGTGCACAAGGCCGAGAGCGCCGGGCGCGTGAAGGCGTTCAAGATCTACCGCTACGATCCCGATTCCGGCCAGAACCCGCGCTACGACAAGTTCGAGATCGATCTCGACCAGTGCGGGCCGATGGTCCTCGATGCTTTGTTCAAGATCAAGAACGAGGTCGACCCGACGCTGACCTTCCGCCGCTCGTGCCGCGAGGGCATCTGCGGGTCGTGCTCGATGAACATCAACGGCAAGAACGCGCTCGCCTGCACCAGCGCGATCGAGGATCTGAAGGGCGAGATCCGCATCACGCCGCTGCCGCACATGGACGTGATCAAGGACTTGGTGCCCGATTTCACGCATTTCTACGCGCAATATGCCTCGATCCGCCCTTGGCTCCAGACGGTTACGCCGACGCCTTCGGGTAAGGAGCGGCTACAGTCGCCCGAGCAGCGCGAGCAGCTCGACGGGCTTTACGAGTGCATCTTGTGCGCCTGCTGCTCGACCGCGTGCCCGAGCTACTGGTGGAATTCCGACAAGTTCCTCGGCCCGGCGATCCTGCTTCAGGCCTATCGCTGGCTTGCCGACAGCCGCGATGAAATGACCGGCGAGCGGCTCGACGATCTGGAAGATCCGTTCCGCCTGTACCGCTGCCACACAATCATGAACTGCGCGAACGTCTGCCCCAAGGGCCTCAACCCCGCCAAGGCGATCGCCGAGACCAAGAAGATGCTCGCCGAACGCGTGATCTGATCCGGTGGCGCTGACCGACGACGTTTTCGAGCACGGGCCGGACCCGGACAATCCCGGCTGGCGGCACTGGAACCTGAAGGACCCGGCGCTATTCAACGGCGCAGTGATGGGTAGGCTCATCACCCGCGTCGATCCGGATGGGCCAAATGGACCTCGGGCGCGGTTGCGGATGTTTCCCAAGCGCCATCACGAGAACCTGTCGGGAATGATCCACGGCGCGGTGACGCTCTCGCTGATCGACATTGCGCTGTTCACCACCATGCACACGATTGGTACAGGCAATGCCGGGCCTTCGGTGACCTTGGAGCTTTCCACGCAGTTTGTGGGCGGCGGCGATCCAGCGCGGCCGATGGACGCGGTGACCGAGATCGTGCGCGAGACCGGCAAGCTGGTGTTCGTGCGCGGCATGGTCGAGCAGGAGGGCGACGTGGTCGCCAGCTTCTCCGGCATCGTGCGCAAGATGCAGCCGCGCGGCTGACGCATCCGCGGTGGCTGGACTTCTTGCCCGCTATGACGCGCTGATCGCCAGCGGAGAGCTTCAGGCCGATCCCGATCAGCGCGCGGCGGCGGAGCGGCTGGCGGCGCTTCAGGACACGCTGGAGGCAGAGGCACCGCCGGGCGGGCTGCTGGGCAAGCTGTTCGGCAAGAAGCCCTTGCCACCTCGCGGCCTTTACATCTGGGGCGGCGTCGGGCGCGGCAAGTCGATGCTGATGGACCTGTTCCACGAAACGCTGGGCATCTCCGCCAAACGCCGCGTCCATTTCCACGCCTTCATGCTCGAAGTCGACCGCCGCATCGCCGAAGCACGCAAGGCCGAGCGCCGCGATCCGCTGATGGCGGTGGCGCTCGATATGGCGGGCGAGCTAAAGTGCCTCGCCTTTGACGAGATGGTGGTGAACAACACCGCCGATGCCGCGATCATGGGCCGTTTTTTCGCCGCTCTGATGGAGAGCGGCACGGTGATCGTCACCACATCCAACCGCCCCCCGCGCGATCTCTACAAGGACGGGCTTAACCGATCGCTGTTCCTGCCCTTCATCGACCTGGTCGAAGCGCGCATGGACGTGTTGAGCCTCAACGGCCCGACCGACTACCGGCTCGACCGCATCGGCGGCCTTGCCATGTGGCACGCACCGCTGGGCGACCCAGCGACAGAACAGGTGCGCGAGGCCTTCTTCCGCCTCACCGATTTCGCGCCCGAAGATGCCGCCAACGTGCCCTCAGGGACGCTCGACCTTGGCTGCGGGCGGACGCTGCATGTGCCCAAAAGCCTCAAGGGCGTTGGCGTGTTCAGCTTCAAGAAGCTGTGCGGCGAAAACCGGGGCGCGGCGGATTACCTCGCCATCGCGCGAGGCTTCCACACCGTGATCCTCGTCGGCATCCCCAGAATGGGGCCCGAGGACCGCAACGAGGCGCTCCGCTTCATCAAGCTGATCGACGCGCTGTACGAGCACCGAGTGAAGTTATTTGTCACCGCCTCCGCGGTGCCGGAAGAGCTATATCAGTCGGGCGACGGTGCCTTCGAATTCGAGCGCACGGTTAGCCGCCTCAACGAGATGCAGAGCGCCGATTACATGGCGCTAGGCCACGGGGCTGAGGGTTAGGCTGCAGCCGCTAACAAGAGATTGCGTTTGGTGATCGAACGGCGGGGATTGATGGATTCCGGACAGTCTGCAATTGGGGCGGCGATCGTCAAAAAGCGGACATTGTCGAGATTGATTGGGTCGCTATCGAAACGATGTGCCCGCACTCGTGCGGCTGACGCTTAACTGGTGCTTGGATCGGGCAAATGTTCGGGAGACCGTTGCCGAGGCATCTGACATGATACCGAACGACCAACTTCCTAATTACATCGGTGAGGTGGATCGATGTTTACGACAAACGAGACGCTGAACTATGCTTGACCGCTAACATCCGGTCCACCCGCCGACCCGTCGCCACCACCGTCGCCTCCAGCCATTGGACCATAGTCTCCCGCAGAACCACCGCCGTCGTTGATTCTGCCCTTGTCCATTCCTGCCTGCTTTGCCGCCGCTGCCGCCGCAGCCGCCTGTTCTTGCTCTACACGCTGTCGCTCCAGCCTATCTTTTTCGCGGCGGTCTGCCTCTCTCGCTCTGTTGAGATTGTCTTCAGCGTCTTGCCTTTCAATCAGCGCGTCTTCAAGCCTAACTTTTTTGTCGAGATTGGTGGGATGGGCTTCGAAGTCTTTTCTTGCTTTTTCCAGCCTTTCTTCAGTGAAATCCACTTCATTCTGAGCATCACCGACAGGATCGAGTGACGGTTCTTTAAAAGCGACGCCGCCACCAATGTAAGGTGGAAGCCCCACCATGTTCCGAAGCCAAGTCCACAACTCCATGATAACCTCCCAAAGCAAGACACTCAGGTCTACTCTGCGTGAAGCTCGGAACAAAGGGGTTCCTACGGAAGGCTCGCTAATGGGTCAAAAGTCGGTCTTTGACGCTCTATGGTCATCCCGTTCCCGCCACAAAACAATCAGCCGCTTACCCCCAACCGCGCCAGCGACTTCTCCAACATCAGCAGCTGCCACAAGGTCCGCGAATGATCCGCTCGCCCAGCGATATGCGCCTCGGCGAGCCCGGCGATGGACTTGGGCTGGAAAAACCCGGTCTGCGCTAGGCTGCCCGAAGCGATCCCGCGCGCCGCGCCCGCAAGCGGCCCGCGCAGCCATTCGGCAATCGGGGTGACGAAGCCTTGTTTGGGTCGGTAGAGAATGTCGTTGGGTAAGTAGCGTTCGAGCGACTTCTTCAGCAGATATTTGCCTGTCGATCCCCTCACCCGCATCCCCTCGGGCAAGCGCGCCGCGAATTCGACAAGGCGGTGATCGAGCAGCGGCTCCCTCGCCTCGAGGCTCACCGCCATGCTGGTGCGGTCGACCTTGGTGAGGATGTCGCCGGGCATCCAGAACATCAGATCGGCATATTGCGCGCGGTCGAGGCCCGAGCGACCCGGCGCGGCGCGCATCAGCGCGATCAGCTCGTCCTCGGCGCGGAAACCGTCGAGGCTCGCGGCGAACCCTTGCGAATAGAGCGCATGGCGCGCGCCCGGCAAAGTAACCGACAGCCCGCGCGCATAGCCCTCCTCCCCGGACTCCGCGAGCGCCAGCAAGGTCGCTTTGGCGCGCAGGGGACGCGGCGCCCAGTCGGCCTTGGGCCATGCGCGGCCTAATGCGCCAAACAGTGGCGCGCGAAGGCCCGCAGGAAGCACCGCGCGCGCGCGTTCTTCGTGGTGGTGGAACACCTGACGGCGATATCCGCCGAACGCCTCGTCCGCTCCGTCGCCCGACAGCGCCACGGTGACCCGCTCTCGCGCCAGCTGGCACACCCTCCATGTGGGCAGCGCCGAGGCATCAGCGAAGGGCTCGTCGAACATCGCGGCAAGCGTATCGATGGCGGAAAAATCATCAGTGGCAACGATCCGCTCGGCATGATCCGCGCCGAACTTTGCGGCAACCTGGCGGGCGTAGCTGGTCTCGTCATAGGCGGCGACATCGAAGCCGATTGAGCAGGTCTGCACCGGGTTACTCGACGCCTCGCTCATCAACGCAACCACGCCCGAGCTGTCGACTCCGCCCGAAAGAAACGCGCCCAGCGGCACATCGGCGACCATGCGCGAACGCACGCCCTCGCGAAGCAAGTGGACCAGCTGCGCTGACAGATCGGCCTCGCTCCCGCGTTCGCGCTGCGTGAAATCGATATCCCACCACCGCTGCGGACGCCCGGGCGAGCGGCCCTGCTCCATCAGCCAGAAATGCCCCGCAGGAAGCTTCTCAACTCCCGCAAGAATGGAATGCGTATCGGGCACATAGCCCCACGCCATGTAGGCCTCGATCGCCTGCGGATTGACGCGGCGGCGCAGCTGCGGGTGCGCCAGAAGCCCCTTCAGTTCCGAGGCAAAGGCGATGCTGCCGTCCGAGAGATGCGCGAGGAACAGCGGTTTCACCCCGAAGCGGTCGCGGGCGAGGAACAGCTGGCGCTTGTCCAGATCGAACAGCGCGAAGGCGAACATCCCGTCGAGCCGTGCAAGGCAATCCGGCCCCCAGCGTTGCCATGCGGCGAGGATCACCTCGGTATCGCCCGAGGTGCGGAAGGTGAAGCCGGCCTGCTCAAGTTCGCGGCGCAGTTCGCGGAAATTGTAGATCTCGCCGTTGAAGACAATCACCGCGCGGCCATCGCTCGCGTGCATCGGCTGCGGGGAGCCGGCGAGGTCGATGATCGACAGGCGCCGGTGGCCGAGGCCTATGCCGTGGTCGGTCCACACTCCCGCGCCGTCAGGGCCGCGGTGCGCCAGAGCGTCGCACATTCGCACCACCCGCGCCGGATCAACCGGCTTGGGCGTTTCGGCATGAAATATTCCCGCAATTCCGCACATTGTAGCTACGGGCCTAGAGCAGCACAGCCAGCGCGGCAACGCCCGCAAGGGCGATGATCGCAAGGGCAGCGCTGGTCGGCGCACCGCGATAGGTCTCGGCGCGGGCAACCCAGCCCCAGTCCTCGATCACGGCCAGTGGCCAGCCATAGGTCTCGGGCTCGCGCTCGACGAAGCGCCACGCCGCGCCGAGCAGCACGGCCATGACGAGTCCGAAGAACACCCAGCCATAGACGATGTGGTCAAAGCCGGTGGCTTTCTCGGCCCCGATGAACTGCGCGATATAGATCGTCGCCCAGGCGCGCACGCCATTGGCGAGCACCGGCACGATCACGCAGGCAGCCATGAAGGCGGCGCGCGTGGTCCAGCGGCGCAAGCGTGTGGCGCAAACCAGTACGCCCAGCGTCACCATCGCGATCAGGAACTTCACGCCGGCGCATGCCTCGGCGACGATGAACAGACCGGCGGGGGTGTGGATGTGGATCCCCTCGATCCGCGCCGCTACGCCGCTCGCATGGGTGAGCGCGATGGCGATCTGGGCGGTGAGGTCCTGCAGCGGCGGAATGATCTCGTCGCCGAAGGGCACCAGGAAGGCAGCGAAGGCGATCGGGAGCGCAAGAACAAGGCTGGCGCGCAGGCCAAGCAGGGTGACGACCGCCGCCTGCACCGCGCCGACCGCGCCCGCTTGGGCGACAAGGTTGATGCCCTGCGTCTCGCCCGCGCACCACAGGCCGAGCGCGGCTGCGACGGCGGCAAGCCCCGGCCAGAACGGCTGCGGCGCGATTGCGGCGAGGTCGTGCTCCTTCAGCGCCACCAGCCAGCCGATGATGAAGGGCACGAGCAGAAGGTGGTTGTAGGTATCGATGTTCCACCACTGGTCCAGCATCGCCCCCCAGCTCCCCGCGGTGGCGCCGATCAGCGCCAGCACCGACAAGCCGAGCGCCGCGAGAGGCGCGCGCCACGCGGCGGGAAGGCGGGCAGTGTGCGCCGGAGACAGGACGGCGGCCTCAGGCGGCATGGCGCTGATCACCTGCGTCCCTGCCGAGCAAGCGCGCCAGCGGGGACAGCATCGCCTCCCAATCGTGGCGTTCGAGCACGAAGCGCCGCGCAGCAGCGCCGATGCGGGTAGCGGCCTCGCTGTCCGAAAGCAGAACCTCGATCCGCGCCGCCATCTCTACCGGATCGGGCGGGCAGACCAGCCAATGCGCGCTGTCGTCGGCGGCGATCCCCGTCGCCGCCTCGAGCGTCAGCACCACGGGCTTTGCCATCGCCATCGCTTCGAGCACTTTGTTTTGCACCCCGCGGGCGATCAGCAGCGGAGCAAGCACGGCGTCGGCGGCGGCGAGAAAGGGGCGCACGTCGGGCACCTCCCCCCAGACATGGACACCGGGGGCGCCGTGATGCGCGATCAGCTTGGGCGTAGGATTGCGGCCCACAACGTGGAACGTCGCCTCGGGCAACCGCACGCGCAGGACGGGCAGCAGGCTTTCGATCACCCACAGCGCGGCTTGTTCGTTAGGGCGGTAGTCCATCTGCCCGGTGAAGACGAAATGCGGACCCTTGCGGTGCGCCATCTCCGGGTGCGGGACTGTGGTGGCGGGATTGAAATACTGCGCGTCGATCCCGTTGCCGATCACCTCGATGTTGACGCTCGCAGGGTCGTTCAAGCGGCTGTGATAGAGCGCCGCCTCGGCCGCCGAAATCAGGACCGTCGCATCGGCGCGCGCGCCAAGCCGTTCCTCCTCACGTGCCAGCAGCCGCGCCTCGCGGGCATTGAGCCAGACGCGCTCTCCGGCGGCAGCGTAGCCCTCGAACTTAGCACTATCGACGTCGCACAGGTCGATCACCACGCGGCCCGCGAAGTCCTCGGGGATGTATTGCCCCATCTGCCCGGAGAAGACGACGATGGCGTCGATGTCTTGCGTAGCGATGGTACGTGCTACCCACGCCTCCAGCTTGCGCGAATGGAAGGCGGTGAGGCTCACCGGCTTGCCCGCCAGCACCGCCTCGATGCCGGCGAGCGGCAGGGGCTTGGTGCGCGGGGCGATGCTGGTGGTCGCGGCAATGTCGACCAGCGCTGCCCGCGCCTCATCGTCCTCGCCATCAGTGAAGCAGCCGACATGCACGGGGCCCAGCTTCGCCAGCGCCTTCAGCAGGTGATGCGCGCGGATGCGGTCGCCCCGGTCGGGCGGGAACGGCACGCGGTGGGCGAGGAACAGGATGCCGCCCATCACGCTAGCCCGCGCGCGATCCACGGCCCCAAGGTGTTGGCGACAGGCAGCGGCAGCTTCTTCCACAGCTCGATCTTGCGGCTGTAGCTGGCATCGGTCGGGTCGATATTACGCGGGGGCGCGCCGGGCGCGGTCCATGCGCCGTAGGTCAGCGGCTCGGGCGCAAAGCCCCAGTTCTTCTTAAAGGCAAATGGCCCGCTGCCGGTCTTGGAGCGCCCGAAATCGAAGCGCGAGCATCCCTGACGCCGGGCGTGGAGCATCAGCTCGTAATACATCACTTCGTTGGCGCGCGCGGCGCGCGCGGCGAACACGCCGCCGCCCCAGAAGGGCATGACCGCGCCGCCGTGATAGAAGTTCAGAACGCTCGCGAGCGGTGTGTCGCCCTGCCAGACGGTGAGGATGTCGCTGCACTCGGGGAAGGCTTCCAGCATCGCGCGGAACAGCGCGCGCGGGAAGACGGGCGTGCCGAGATTGCGCACGCTCTGGCTGTAGCAGGCATAGTGCGCCGCGAGATCCTTTGCCCCGCGCCCCACCGTCACGCGGTGCCCGAAGCCGAGGCCCTTGCGCACTTCGGCGCGGGCCTTGCGCGGGATGGCGAGGAGTTCCGCCTCGTCATCGGCGGCAAGAGCGCGCTCGAAGCCGCAATGCTTGTCAGACCAGACGTCCCAACCTTCGGGGATCGGCCCGCCGCGCAGTTCTATCCCCGCAAAGCCGCCGCGCGCGGCATGGCCCTGCGCCGCTTCGGCGAGCAAGCGAGCGGCAACATCGTCCTCGGCTACAATCCCGCCGCCAACGCCGAAGCCGCTCGAAACCAGCGCCTTGCCGAATAGCACCGAGCGCACTTCGGTGAGCGGGAGCCAGCCGGTCACGGTGCCGAGCCGTTCGGCAACGATCCCCGCAGCGCGCTGGCCGGTCCCGGTCTCGATGCCGCGCAGCCATGCGGGACGGTGGAACAGGCCCGCGCCGGTTTCCGCAACAAAGCCCTCGATACGGCGCAGGTCCGCAGCGTCGCGGAAATCGACGCCGCGCAAAGACGTGCCGGTCTTCACCGGCGCGTTCATGCCGCGATATCCGCCGTATCGGCGGCAGGCAGTACGAGGTCCGTCGCGCGCAGCGCCTCGCGCTGGGCAACGAGATCCATCCGGCCCCAGTGGAAATCATGGACCAGCTCGCGCAGCTTGCCCGACATGCGGGCAAGGCCGGTGTAGTGCCGTAAGCGCGAACGCAGCGGCGCATGGCTGACGCGCGGCTGGCCGGGATCGATCTCCCAAGGGTGGAAATAGAACACTGCCGGACGGCGTTCCTCGCGGTTCACCTGCCGGATCGCCCAGCGCGAGAACGCGTAGGGCAGCACCCGGAAGAACCCGCCACCGCCTGCCGCCAAACGCCGCCGCCCAAGCATGGCAGTGGTCACCGGCAGCTCGATCATCGGCGACCATGCCAGCGGACGGAAGGCAAAGCGCGGCGCTTCGGGCCAGCCGTAGTGATCGTGCGCCACCGGCGCGACACTGGAGGAATAGGCATAGCCTTGCTCGGCCAGCTCCTCGAAGGCCCACGGCGTGCGGTGGTCGATCGAGAAGCTCGGCGCGCGGTAGCCGGTGACCTGCACGCCGGCGCAATCCTCGATGATCGCGCGCGCGGTGCGGATATCGTCGGCGAATTCGCGGCGGTTGAAGTTGAACACGCGCGCGTGATCATAGCCGTGACTGGCGAGCTCGTGGCCCGCGTCGGCGATCCGGCGGATCATGTTGGGATGGCGTTTGGCCACCCAGCCCAGCGTGAAAAAGGTCGCGCTGACATCGGCCTCGGCGAAGAGATCGATGATGCGATAGACGTTGTCTTCCACGCGGGTCTTGATGCTGTCCCACTCATCGCGGCCGATGACGTTTTCGAAGGCGCCGACCTGGAACCAGTCCTCGACGTCGACCGACAGGCCGTTGAGGATGCCGAATGGATTGGGGGGCGGATTGGGAGAGGGGAAAGACGCGTTCATGGTCACGCCGCCCTGCGTGATGGGTCTTCCTCGAGCCATTCGATCAGCATGTTGAGCACATGGCGGAAGGATTGCTCCTGCTCCTCGAGCCGCGCCTCGATGCGCTCAAGCGCGGCGGCAAGGCGGGTGTCATCGGCGGCAAGTGGCTCGCCCTGCTGGCTCGTGCCAGCCGCCTGCAATTCGCTGATCGCGGCTTCGAGCTCGGCGGTGCGCGCGTCACGTTCGGCAAGCAGCGCGGCGACTTCGGTGGCGGGCAGGCTCTCATGCGGGACTTGAGAGGGTGCCGGAGCAGGCGTTGCAACCGGATCGGGCGCAGCGTGCAGATCACCCCCACCGGCGCGGGCGCCGCGGGTCTGGTCGGCGGTCATCTCGGACACCACGGCATCGAGCATCCTCAGCGACAACAGGTCGCTCTCTTCGATCGCGGCGAGCAGCAGCAGGCGGTTCATCACTTGGTTGACCCGCCGGGGAATCCCGCCGGTGTGGCGATACAGCGCTTCGAGCAGCCCTGCTTCGAACTGCGGACGCCCATCCCAGCCGACATGGCCAAGGCGGTGGCGCACATAGTGCTCGACCTCTCCTGCATCCAATGCCTCGAGGTGGTGCGAGGCGATGATCCGCTGGCGCAGCTGTTCGAGCCCCGGATGGTGCGCGAGCGTGCGGCGGAACTCGGGCTGGCCGAGCAGCAGGCTCTGGAGCAGCGGGTGCGAGCCGAGCTGGAAGTTCGACAGCATCCGCAGCTCCTCAAGCGCGGTCAGCTCAAGGTTCTGGCACTCGTCGACCACCAGCAGGCAGCGGCGGCCTGCGCGGGCCTCGTCCTGCAGATGCCGCTCGATTGCGCCCAATGCGCCTGCCTTGTCCTGGCCCTCGACGGCAAGCCCGAAAGCCTGCGCGACGACATGCACTACTTCGGCTCCGTCAAGCGCGGAGGTGACGACCTGCGCGACGGTGAGCGCGGCCGGGTCGATCCGCTCCATCAGGTGCGCGACCAGCGTCGACTTGCCCGCGCCGACTTCTCCGGTGATGACGATGAAGCCCTCACCCTGGCTGAGGCCATAGCCGAGATAGCTCATCGCCTTCTTGTGGCTGGTGCTCTCGAAATAGAATTGCGGATCGGGCGTGAGCTGGAAGGGGCGTCCGCTGAAGCCGTAGAACTGTTCGTACATGAGCGTTCACTCCCCTCAGAAACTGTAGCGCAGGCCGAGCAGCGCGGTGGCAACGGCGAAGTCTCGGGCGGTGAATTCGCTGTCGAGATAATCGACCGCGACCGCCGCCCGGCCGCTGAGACGCGGCGTGATCGACTGATTGTAAGCCGCCGACGCACCGACCGCGGTGATGTCGTTGTTGCCGGCGCCATCGAACCAGTTGACGTAGGCGTTGGTGGTGATGCTGGCGCTCTGCCCGAGCTCGCGAGAAAGGCCGCCAGTGAGGTAATAGCTCTCGTCGACAAGGCCGTTAATCGGGGCGAGCACGGTGCCGGCTGCGGCGATGAAGGTGCGCCGGTCATACCCTGCGCCGATTGCCGCCGTGGTGCGGCCAACGGTGCGCTGGTAGGAGGCGCGCACGCCGCGTCCGCGGAACGCCGACGAGCGGGTCGAGCCGATCGTGCCCACCTGAGCCTGGCCCTGCGTGCCGCTAACCAGCCCGCCGAAGTCGCCGGTCACCGGATTGCGGATCGCCTGGAAATCGCTGCCGAGCCCGGCGAGCGAGTTGTTCAGCGTGCCGCCAAAGCCGCTCACCCCGTCATAGACCGAAAGTGCAAAGCTGCTGCGCTGGCTGGGGTTGTAGGTGAAGGTGCCGTAGTAGGTCGTCGAATCGTAACGCCGCCCCGCCGCCGCCTGCAGGCTGGTGCGCGAGGAGGGGCGCCACAAGACGCCAACGTCCCACAATAGTCCGTCGACATCGAAGGCGAGCCGGCGCGGCGCGCTGGAGTCGGTCACGAACCGCCCGTCGCTGCCGATCACCGGCACGCCGTTCGCATCGCGCACCGCATCGCGGCTGGAAATCTCGACATTCTCGTAACCCACACCGCCGACCAGCGCGAGGCTGGGGGAGAGCGGCACGGTCACATCGCCGCGCACGTAAAGGTCGCGCACGCGTTGGTCGAGGTTGGCAATATCCTCCTGGAAGCCCCCGGCGGTCACCGACAGGCCCACGGGCAGCACCGTTCCGGGGCGCACCCCAGCGCGCAGTTGGCCCAGATAGGTGACGCTCTCGTCGAACACGTCGATCGCCTGACCCTGTTGGGTGACCAGCGCATTGTCAGCCTCGAACCGGTTATAGCCGACGCGGGCCACGCCATCGACGCCGACATCGCCGACGCGGGTGCGCAGGCTCGGCCCGGCATATGCGGAATAGACGCGGCTCTCGTTATTGTCGCGCACCAGCGGGTTCACGGTCGTGCCCCCGCCCGCGTCAATGCGGCTGCGCGAGGCGAGCGCGCCCGCCTCAAGGCTGAGCTTGCCCGGCACAACCGCCAGCGTGCCGCGCGCGACGCCGCTGAGCGTGTTGGTGTCGATGCTGTCGCTACCGTAGCCGATGTTGCGTTCGTAACGCACCGAGGCCGCTGCGCCGCTGTTGCGGCCCTGCACATTGACATCGACCCCTGCGGCGATCTGGGTGAAGGTCACCACGTCGCTGCCGGGCGTGATCTGCGCCGAGACGATCTGCGAGACCTCGATATAGGGCTGCACGACACGGCCGCGCCGGGCGGGGGCATCGCTGCCTTGGCCTTGGCCTTGGCCCTGGCCCTGCCCTTGGCCTTGGCCTTGGCCCTGCCCTTGTGACTGGTCCTGAGCTTGAGCGAAAGCGGGCACCGCGCCCGCCGAAGCGAGCGCCGCCGCCAGAAGCGCGGATGCGAATGAATGGGCACGCATGGTCAATTCCCCCTCGCCCCATAGGTGCCGAAGCGGCGACCCGAAGGGCTGTAGCGCGCGGCGTTGAGGAGCAGCTTGATATCGGCGCAGGCCGACAGCAATTGCTGCGCATCCTCCAGCGCGGCACGGCTGGTCTCGTCGGCGCGCACCACCAGCAGCGCCTGGCCGACATGCTGGGCAAGTTCGGCAGCGGGCGATGCAGCAAGCGCGGGCGGTGTGTCGAAAATCAGGATCCGGTCGGGCGCACCCTCGGTCAGCCTGTCGAGCACAGCGCCGGTGCGGGCGCTGGCGAGATATTCGGCATCGCGCGCGCTCGGCGTGCCGGCGGGCAGCACGAACAGCCCGTCGATATCGGTGCGGATCACGAGGCTTTCAGGCAGGATCGAGGGATCGGCGAGCGCGTCCATCAGGCCCCGCTCGGCTTCAATGCCGAAGCGGTCGGTGACGCTGGGCTTGACCACGTCGGCATCGACCAGCAGCACCTCGAGTCCGCGCTCGGCGGCGAGCGCGATGGCGAGGTTGGTGGCGCAATAGGTCTTGCCCTCGCCCGGATGGGGCGAGCACACGAGAATGCGGCGGGCGAGCGCAGAACGCCCGGTGCGGGCATCGGCGAGCACCTCGCGCTTGACGATCCGGAACTCCTCCAGAAGGCCCGTCACCGGGTCCTCGGGCACGATCAGTCCGGCCGCGTGAAGGTGATCCCGGTCGATCGCCACAAAAGGCCCGCAGAACTGGACAGCGCGCGGCGCTTCCGGCTCGGGCGCGGGTGCAGGCGCGGCAGCGGGTGCTGCGGCCACCGGACGCGGAGCCGGCGCAGGCTGCTGCGCGGGTTGCGGGGCCGGACGGTTCAGCGCCTGCGGCACCGGCGGGACCGGCGGCAGGGTGGGCGCGCAGCGGCGCGGGTCGAGGCCGAAGGTGGCATCAGCGCGCTCGAACAGCGAGGCGGGCTTGGCACCCGCGCGGTCGATCTTGCCCTGTTCTGTCATGGTTTCGTCCCCCGTCTCCAAGCCCCGATCCTCATGCCATACCCCCGACCGAGACGAACTCGATCACAAGCAGGATCACGAACATCGCGCCCAGCCCTCCGCAGGCTCCGGCGAATTGCTTCAGACGCTGACGCTCGATCTGGCGCGCTGCCTCGGAGACGGTCAGCGAGATCGAACCGATCACCGGCAGGTCGAAGGCTCGCTCAAGCTTTTGCGGCGTGGCGAAGCTCGATTTCATCTGGCCAATCGCATAGGCCGCCGCGACCCCGGCCCCGATCCCAACGATCAGCACGCCGAACAACAGTAGCGGACGTTGCGGCGAAGCGGGGTTTTGCGGCACGCTGGGCTGCTGGATGATGTCGAAGCGGAACTGGCTGGCCTTGTCCTCGACCTTGCCGCGCGTCTTCAGCGCTTCGCGGTCCTGGAGGAGCTTCTCGTAGTTCTGGCGCAGCACGTCATAATCGCGGCTGATGCGATTGGCCTCAGCGGCGACCGTTGGCTCGGTGGCCTGGCTCGCCATCAGGGCTGCGGAATTGCTCTGGAGCGCAGCGCGGCGGGCTTGCAATGCCTCGACCGAGGCCTGACGCTCGCTCTTGATCGCGACCAGCGAGGCATAGGCGGGGTTGGGCGCTCCGCCTGCGTCGTCGCCCGCTGCTGCCGCCTGCCGCGCAAGCAACGCGACCTGCCGGGTGGTCGAGACAACGTCGGGGTGACTATCGGTTAGCCCGCGCGAACGCAGTTCGGCAAGCTGGGTCTGTGCCTGTTGAAGCGCGGCCTTCGGGCCGGTCGCATCGCGCCCCCCGGTGACCGTGCGCGGTGTGCTCGCGATCTGGCCGGTGATGGCGGCAAGCCCGCTCTGCGCCGCAGCCAGATCGGCATCCACGTCGCGCAGTTCGGCGCGCGCTTCCTGGACCTTGTTCGACAGGCTGTCCGAACCGCCGGCCAGGTCGGGATATTGCGCCTCGAAAGTGAGGCGGCGTTGTTCGGCCTGCTCAAGCTCGGCCTTGCGCTCTTCGAGTTGGCGGTCGAGATCGCCGATTGCGGTGCTGATCCCGTTGCGGCTGCCGATCACGTATTCCTCGCGCAGAATGTCGAGCAGCTTCTGCACAACATCGCGCGCCAGCACGGCGTTCTCGGAATCGTCGAGATCGCGGCGGCCGATCGCGGCGGTGATCTCGAACAGGTTGTCCTGCTCGCTGGTGACCCTCACCTTCTTCTCGAGTTCGGCGGTCGCGGCGTCGAGCGCGCCGCGCTCGGTGATGCCTTCGCCCAGCCGGGTCGAGGTAATGACCTTTTCGAGATTCTTGGCGCTCGACAGGGTCTGGCGCACGCGCATGATCTCTTCCTTGCCGTTACCGGCAATGCCGAGCTGCTTGGACAGCACATCCTCGACGTCGACATAGACGCGCGCCTTGGATTCGTAGGTGTTGGGGATCAGGCTGACAACCGCCCAGCCGAGCAGGCACACGCCCCAGGCCGCGGCGACCGCCACCCAGCGCCGGTGCCAAACCGACCAGAGCGCCGCGCGCAGTTCGTCGAAGATGTCGCTCATGCCCCCGCTCCGATACTCAGAACCGGCTCTCGGGGATGATGATCGTGTCGCCCGGCTTGAGCATCACGTTGGCGGTCGCGTCGCCCTTGCGCACGAGGTCGGAGAGGCGCAGGCGGTATTCCACCTGCGTGCCCTTTTCGCGGTCGAGCCGGATCAGCTTGGCGCGGTTGCCGGCGGCGAATTCGTTGAGGCCGCCTACCGCGATCATCGCATCAAGCGCGGTCATGTTGGCGCGGTACGGCAACGAAGCCGGCTGCGGCGTCGCACCGATGATGCGCACCTGCTGGTTGAAATTGCCCTCGGGCGTGTTGACGATCACCGAGACGATCGGCTGCTCGATATACTTCGCCAGTTCGCCTGCGATATAATCCTGCAACTGGGTCGCGGTCTTGCCGACGGCGGGGATGTCCTGCACCAGCGGGATCGTCAGGCGGCCATCGGGGCGCACGCGCACCTTGTCGGCGGACAGTTCGGGATTGCGCCACACGTGGATGGTGATCTCGTCCATCGGGCCGATGGTGTATTCCTCGCTCGGGCCCACGGTGCCGTCGCCGTAACTGGCCGGCGGGAGCTGTGTGCCGCCGGTCGTGCAGGCTGCGAGCATAGCCACAGCCAAGCCGAGAACCGCGATGCGCATGGGGCGCATGGAAGGCAGGAGGTGGAGCATCGATCGTGGATCCTTGGCCAGTTCTGCCGGGAGCTCCGCTTTGCGCGCAGGAGCGACCTGCGACACGGACAGCACCCGATCATCGGGGTCTCTTCTCGCCGGGAATGGTGAACATATTGTTAGTTATACAGCCGCAAAACAGGCCCCATCCCGGATCGGGACACCGCTTAGCTGCGGGTTAACGGGGGCCTTGAGCGGGCGCGGTCAGACCAGCAGTTCGGCCGCCGGGCCATGGCCGAGGAAGGCCGACGGGCTGGCGGTCGCGCCGTATGCCCCGGCGCAGAAGATCGCGACAAGATCGCCCACCTCGGCGCGCGGCATCATGGCGTTGTCAGCCATCCGGTCGAGCGGCGTGCACAGGCAGCCAACGATGTTGACTTCCTCTGTCGGGTTCATGCCGTAACGCGTTGCAATCGCCGAAGGATAGTTGCGACGAACGACGGTGCCAAAATTGCCAGAGGCGGCAAGTTGGTGGTGAAGGCCGCCATCGGTGACGAGGTAAGTGACCCCATGGCTCACCTTTCGATCGATGATGCGGGTCAGGTACACGCCCGCCTCGCCGACGAGGTAGCGGCCCATTTCCATGCACAATTCGGTTTCGGCGAGAACCGCCGGGAGGTTTTCGAGCCGCTCAGCCAGCGCCGCGCCGACGCGGGGCAGGTGGACCGGCGTGTCGCCCGGGAAATAGGGAATGCCCAGCCCCCCGCCCATGTTGAGCTTGGGGAGGCCTTCGCCGATCGCGTCGCCAAGTTCAGCAGCCAAATTCAATACGTTGCCCTGCGCTTCGATGATCGCGTCGGCGCTCAGCGTCTGGCTGCCGGTGAAGATGTGCAGGCCCCGCCACTCGGCGCCTGCGCCGATCAGCATCCGGGCGAGCGCCGGGACTCGCTCGGCATCGACGCCAAATTGCTTGGCCCCGCCGCCCATCTTCATGCCCGATCCGGTCATCACGAAGCTCGGATTGACCCGGATCGCCATGCGGGGTGCTTTGCCGAGCCGCTGGCCGATGGCGATCGCCCGCGCGCCCTCGCCCTCGCTCTCGCAGTTGAGCGTCACCCCGGCGTTGATGGCAGCCTCAAGCTCGTCGTCGCGCTTGCCGGGGCCGGCAAAGCTGATGCGCGCCGGGTCGATCCCGGCCGAAGCGCAGAACGCTAACTCGCCGGAGGAAGCTATGTCGAACCCGTCCACCAACGGCGCCATATGCGCGATCACTGCCAGGTGCGGGTTGGCCTTGACCGCGTAATTCACCCCCACGCGGCTAGGCAAAGCATCGCGCAGCTCGGCCATGCGCGCATCGAGGAGCGCGCGGGAGTACACGAACAGCGGCGTGCGCCCTGCCTCTGCGACCAGCTCGCTCGCACGCTTGCCGCCGATGGCGAGTTCGCCCTCCAGCGCCTCGTAACCGGCGGGGATCGGGCCGACAGGTTTCATGTGCCGAATTCCCTATTCGATTGAGCGTTCAGTTCCGCCTGCAATGCGGTGCGGTCGATCTTGCCGTTGGGGTTGAGCGGCATCGCGTCCCGCCAATGAATATGCTGCGGCTGCATGAAATTGGGAAGGTCGCGCTGGAGCCGCTTGGGGAGATCCTCGCGCGCGCCTTCGTGATCCCCGCGCACCACCAGATGCACCGCCTGCCCGAGACGCGGATGAGCCACACCCAGCGCCGCTGCCTCGGCGACAAGCCCGGTGGCGAGCGCCGCCTCCTCGATCTCCTGCGGGCTGATGCGGTTGCCCGCGCTCTTGATCATCGCGTCGCGCCGCCCGGCGAAATGGAGCAACCCATCCGCCTCGCGCCGCACCCGGTCGCCGGACCACACGGCAGTGCCGCCATAGGTCGAGGCAGCGGGCGCGGGCCTGAAGCGTTCGGCGGTGCGCTCCGCATCCTGCCAGTACCCTTGCGCGACCAGCGGCCCGCAATGGACCAGCTCGCCCTCCTCGCCATCCGCCGCGATCTCGCCTGCATCGTTGATAACGAGAATCTCTGCGAACGGTATCGCCTTACCCATTGAAGTCGGATGTAAATCCACTAACGCTGGGTCGAGGTAAGTCGAGCGGAACGCCTCGGTCAAACCATACATCGGGAACAGCCGCGCCTCCGGGAACATCCCGCGAAGCTTGCGCACCAGATCCACCGTCAGCGCGCCGCCGCTATTCGTCAGCCGCCGCAAGGGCGCACGCGCCTCGGCGGGCCAGTCGATCTCGGTGAGTTGCACCCACAAGGGCGGCACCGCAGCCAACGTCGTCACGCCGTAGCGGGCGCAGGCCTTGGCGACATCCTTGGGGAAAAGGAAATCGAGCGGCACCACGCAGCCGCCCGCAAACCACGTGCTGAAAAGCTGGTTCTGCCCGTAATCGAAGGACAGCGGCAGCACCGCCAGTGTCACATCGTCCTCGGCCAGCCCAAGATAATGCGCCACGCTCACCGCGCCCAGCCACATGTTGGCATGGCTCAGCATCACGCCCTTGGGCCGCCCCGTCGAACCGGAGGTGTAGAGGATCGCTGCCAGTTCCGCCGGATCGGCCTGCGCCGGCCCGAGTTCCCGCCCTGCTGCGTGCGCCCCCGCCAGCGCCGCGACCTCTTCCAGCGCCGTGCATCCGGCAGGCAGGTCGCCTGTCTCAAGCGAGGCGATCCGCGCGCCCGTCCCCATCAGCAGCACTGCGCCGCTGTCCGCGAGGATATGCGCCGCCTGCGCGCGCTTGAGCAGCGGGTTGATCGGCACGTGCACCAGCCCCGCCCGCGCGGCGGCGAGCGGCAGCAGGCAGGTAAGCTCGCCCTTGGCCGCCCAGCTTGCCACCCGCGCGCCCTTATCGGGCACCATCTGCGCCAGCCATCCGGCCAGCACAGCAACACGCTGTCTTAACTGATTGTGGTTAAGCGTACCCGTCCGAAGCACCAGCGCCGGACGCTCGCCGCGCCCCGCCGCCCCCGCCAGTTCGGCGAGGTGGTCGAGGGCGCGCGGGGCGGGTTCGGGCGGTGGCAGCATGGACGGAGCAGACTTTCGGTGATCGAAGCGCGGTATCACGATAGCGTTAACGTCTTGCAAGCCCTGACCGGCGCACGGGCGGCTGCGCCGTTCGACCGCGCGGAGTGGTTTGCGCTGCTCGCGGACACCGGTCTCGTCCCGCTGATCGCGATTGCCGAAGATGCGGACACGGCCGCCGCGCTTGCGCTGACCGAGACAGATGGGCGAATCGCGCCCTTGCGCAACTGGTACAGCTTCACCTGGCGCGAGCTGGCCCCCGCCGGTCCGCAGGGCGACCGTCTGATTGAGGCGATCGCTCGGCAGCTCAAGACCCGCGGGTGGCGCGTTACGCTTGAGCCGGTGCCGGGCGAGGATGGCTCGGCCGAAAGGTTGGCGCGCGCCTTCAGGGCGGCGGGGTGGAAAGTGGCCGTGGAGCCCTGCGATATCAATCACGTGCTCCCGGTGCAGGGGCGCAGCTTCGCCGAATATTGGGAGACCCGTCCGGGAACCTTGCGCAGCACCCTGAAGCGCAAGGCAAAGAAGGTCGAGACCGAGGTGCTGACCCGCTTCGATGCAGGCGACTGGGCCGAATACGAGGCGATCTATGCCGCAAGCTGGAAGCCCGCCGAGGACCATCCCGCGATGCTGCGCGCCTTTGCTGAGGCCGAGGGCGCGGCCGGTCGCCTGCGCTTGGGGATCGCCCGCGCGGACGGCCTCGCTGTCGCGGCGCAGTGCTGGACTGTCGAAAATTCAATCGCCTATATCCACAAGCTCGCGCATCTTGAGAGCCACAAGCCGCTGTCAGCCGGCACCACGCTCAGCGCCGCGCTGTTTGCGCACGTGATCGACATCGACCGGGTGAGCCTCGTCGACTTCGGCACGGGCGATCAGAGCTACAAGGCCGACTGGATGGAGGCCGCGCGCCCGCGTTTCCGCATCGACTGTCTCGACCCGGCACAGCCGAAAAGCTGGGCACCGCTGGCCAAGCGCCTGCTGCGGCGCTGAGCGATGGCGATGGCGTTGGAGGGGGCGCCCGCTGCGCCCGCGATACTTGCACCCGCGCCCGCGCATGGCTAAGCCCCGCCGCCACGGCGCAGCATAGGGATACCACGAGGCCGATGACCACTTTACCGCATCTGGACGGCGCTCCCGCAGAGGCCGCGCTCGACCGCGAACTCAAGGGCTTGATCGCCGACGTGCTGGGTCTCGATGCGGCGCAGGCCGAGGCGTTTGGGCCGGAAACGGGGCTGTTCGGCCATCTGCCCGAACTGGATTCGATGGCGGTCGCGGGTCTGCTGACCGAAATGGAAGACCGCCTCGGCATCGTCATCGAGGACGACGACGTCGATGGCGAAATGCTCGAGACCTACGGCGGCCTGCTGGCCTTCGCGCGGTCGAAGCTAGACCCCCCGCTAGACCCCCGCTAGACCCCCTCCAGACCCCTGTTAGACCCCTGTTCGCCCCCCTCCCAATCGGTTTAGACCCCCCTTCAAAGGGCCATCTGACGTGATTTTCACGTGGAACATTCCGGCGAGGGACGATGGATTGGCCGGTGAGGAGCAGGTTCTCGGCTTCGATCGCGGTCGCTCGGTACGGGTGCTGGTGCTGCCCGCCTGGTTCGATGAAGCCAACAAGCTGCGGCGCTTCACGGTCGAGGTGATGCGGCGGCTGGATAGCGCCGGGATCGACAGCCTGCTCCCCGATCTGCCGGGCTGCAACGAGAGCCTCGAACCGCTTGAACAACAGACACTTGGCTATTGGCGCGAGGCTGCCAAGGCGGCGGCGGACCTGCTCGGCGCGACCCATGTGCTGGCGATCCGCGCCGGGGCGATGGTGGCCCCCGATGGCCTCCCCGGCTGGCACTACGCGGCGCAGAGCGGGCCCAAATTGCTGCGCGGCATGATCCGCGCCCGCACAATCGCTGCCCGCGAGGCAGGAAAATTCGAGACATACGAGGGACTTACCACCCTCGGCCGCGAGGCGGGGCTGGTGCTGGGAGGTTGGTCGCTAGGGCCGGCGATGATCTCCGAACTCGAGACCGCAGAGCCTGCCCTTGCGCCCGGCCATTCCGACATTCCCCAGACCGCGCTGGGCGGCCCCGGATTGTGGCTGCGCGCAGAGCCTGACGAGGACGCTGGACAAGCCGAAAGCCTCGCTGTGCTGATCGCACAAAGCCTTGCGGAAACAGCGGGATGAGCCGGCATTCCTTCACCTTGGGCTGCGGCAGCCTGACGCTCGCGGGCACGCTCGACACAGCGCGGGGCCGCACCGGTTTGCTAATCGTCAGCGGCGGCAACGAGATCCGCTCGGGCGCCTTCGGCGGGCAAGCCGACATGGCCGCCCGCATCGCCTGCGCCGGCTTCCCGGTGTTCCGTTTCGACCGCCGCGGGGTGGGCGACAGCGAGGGCGAGAACCGCGGATTCCGCAGCAGCGCCAAGGATATAGCATCTGCCACCGACGCCTTCCGGGCCATGGCGCCGCATCTGTCACGCGTGGTCGCTTTCGGCAATTGCGACGCGGCCTCGGCGCTGATGCTGGCGGGCGGCGCGGGGTGCGATGGGCTGGTGCTGTCCAACCCCTGGACGATCGAGCAGGACGAAAGCAGCGCTGACAAGGCCGTGCCTCCACCCGCCGCGATCCGCGCGCGCTACGCCGAAAAACTCAAAAACCCGCGCGATATCATGCGTTTGATGCGCGGCGGCGTTGATCTTGGCAAGCTCGCCCGGGGCGTGATCCACGCCTTGCGCCCGCCCCCGCCGCCCTCGAGCCTAGCGCAGGACATGGCGGCAGGCCTCGCGGGCTTCGGCGGTGAGGTCCGCATCCTCCTTGCCGCCGCCGACCGCACCGCGCAGGTCTTCGAAGCGGCGTGGGACAGGAACGACCCGCGCATCCGCCGCTGCGCAGGCGCTGGCCACGCCTATGTCGAGCCTGAACACCGCGACTGGCTCGAAGCGCAACTGCTTGAAGCTTTGCGCAATTAACGCTCGAAGAGGCTCACCAGTTCAACGTGCGTGGACCAGCGGAACTGGCCGACGGGACGCAGCTTCGTGAGCCGGAAGCCCGCTTCCGCCAGCACCGCCGCATCGCGCGCCCAGCTTGACGGATTGCAACTGACATAGACAACACGCGGGACAGAGCTCGCCGCGATTTCAGCCACTTGCGCGCGGGCCCCGGCACGCGGCGGATCGAGCAGCACGGCCTCGAAACGGTTCAATTCCGCGGGCTCGAGCGGCGAGCGAAACAGGTCGCGGTGGAGCGCCAGCACCTGGCCTCCCCCCGTTCCCCCAGCGCGCGCTCCAGCGCTTTTACAGGCCAGATGGGTGGCCCTCTCTGCCTCGACCGCGAGCACCTTGCGATCTTGCCGCAGGGCAAAGGCGAAGGTCCCCAGCCCCGCAAACAGGTCAGCCACCACCCGCGCGCCCGTCAGCCAGTCGGCGGCATCGGCAGCCATGCGCTCTTGCGCATCATGGGTGGCCTGGAGAAAGGCGCCGGGCGGCAGGCTGACCGGCACGCCCGCAAGCGTGACCGTGACCGGCACGGGCTCCCATTGCGTCTCGGGGCCATAGCCCTGATCTACGGTGAGGCGCGCAAGGCCTTGATCCCGAGCGAAATCCAGTGCTGCCTCGGTCGGTCCCATGCCCTCCAGCGGGAAGTTCGACAAGTTCGCTTCCACCCCCTGATCGACCAGCGTCAGGTCGATCCCGACCATGCCCTTGGGGCCATACGCCGCGACGAACTTGCGCAACGGCCCGATCAGCGCGGCGAGCGCGGGGTGCAGCACAGGGCACTCGGCAAGGTCGACCACGCGGTGCGATCCGCCTTCGCGGTAGCCCAGCACCGCGCCGCGCGCCGTGCGCAGTCCGTGCAGCCCCGCGCGGCGGCGCGTGTGCGGCGGGGAGAGATGGACGGGGAGCAGTTCAGCCGGTTCAAGCCCCTGCCCCCGCGCGGCGTGAACCACCCGGTCGCGTACGAAATCGGCGAGCACCGCGTCGTCGGCGTGCTGCAACTGGCACCCGCCGCAGACGGCGAAATGGCGGCAGGCGGGCGCGATGTGGTGCGCACCCGTTGTGACAAGTCCCTCGCCGTCCACGATGTCTCCGGGGACAGCGCCTGCGATGTGGCGGCCGGAGGCGGTCACGCCGTCGCCCTTAGCGGCGAGGCGGATGATGGGGTCTGGAGAAGTCACAGGCAGGCCGCTAGCGCGTCCACCACCCTTTCGGCAAGCTGCGATGGCGTGAAGGCGGGTCCCGCCCGCCGCGCCGCCTCTCCGTGGAGCCACAGCGCCTCGCATGCGGCGGCGAAGGGATCGGCGCCGGTGGCCATGCGGCTCGCGGCGATCCCGGCCAGGACGTCGCCCGTGCCAGCGACCGAGAGCCAGCTTGGTGCAGGCGTGCCAAGCGCGAGGCGGCCATCGGGCGCAGCAACCACGCTGTCCGGCCCTTTGGCGAGCACGACCATACCGCTGGCTTTGGCGAGGGCCAGAGCGCGCTCCCGGCGTCCTTTGGCAATGACTCCGAAGCTGCGGCAGAGCGTCTCCAGCTCCCCGTCGTGCGGCGTGGCGAGGATCGGCACGGCGCGGGCGATCATGGCGGGGCCAAGCAGCATCAGCGCGTCGGCATCGATCACCAGCGCGGGCGCCTGCTTGAGCGCCTCGGCGAGCATGGCGCGGGCGGCATCATCGCGGCCGAGGCCCGGGCCAACGAGCACGGCTTTAAAGCGCGGGTCGGCGAGCGCGTGTTCGAGCGGCGCGGTGTCGGTGACAACGTCTGGCGGTGTGCGCGGGTCGGCGGTGCTAGCGAGCAGCTTCACATAGCCCGCGCCCGCACGCTGGGCGGATGCGGCGGCGAGCAGGCTTGCGCCGGGCATGGCGCCGGTAACGATCCCGAGCAGACCGCGGCGGTATTTGTGGCTGTCGGTGGCAGGTGCGGCGATGCGGGGGCGTTCTACCGATTGCGCAGCGCCTTCAACGCCTGCGATGCCGATCGGGACGAGCCGCATCTGCCCCATCAGCGCGCGGCCCGGCAGGCTCCAATGCGCGAACTTCCAAGCGCCGAGCGCCAAGGTAAGGTCAAAGGCCGGGAGCCGCTCGTTCAGCACCGCGCCGCTATCGCTGGCCACGCCGGACGGCAGGTCGACCGCAACCTTGTAGCGGTGCCGCGCGGCGAGATCGCGCAGCAGCAGCGCGTGTTCGGCGGTCAACGCCCGCGTGAGGCCCGAGCCGAACAGGCAGTCGACCAGAACGTCGCCCACAGTCCCGCCCGAGGTGCTGACCGGCCCGTCCCAGCGCCGCCGGGCCTCGCGCGCCGCGTCGGTCTTGGGTGCGAGCGGGGCCACGACAGCCACCGCATTGCCCGCCTCGCGCAGGCGGCGGGCGATGACGTAACCGTCGCCGCCATTGTTGCCGGGGCCGCACAGCACGGTGACGGGGCGGCCCGCCGCGACCCGCCGGATCCAATCCGCCGCGCCGCCTGCCGCGGTCTCCATCAGTTCCGAAACGGTGATGCCCGCGTCGAACAGCGCCTGCTCGGCAGCGCGCATCTGGGCGGCGGTGAGGACTTGGGGGTCGATCACCGCGGGCCAGAGGGGATCAGTTCGTCCGGTATACTGTAACGATCCGCCCCAATCGCAAATTGCACGGCGACGCTACCACTCGGTTGCAGCACCAATGGATCGGCCCCATCCAGCGACGCCAGCGCGCCCGTTGCAGGATCACGGCTCACCCTGCGAAACCCGCCGTCAGGGTGACGAATGATGATCTCGTCCGTGCCAGCAATCTGTTCCAATGTGCACACCGGTGACAAATCATCAACGGCACCGATGGCGCAATCAATCACACTGCCCGCTGCCTCGACGCTGCTCGGTTCGCCCGGCGTCGAAGATGAGGGAGAACCTTCTGCTCCGCACCCCGCCAACGCGATCAACAGGCCAAGCGCGCTAGATATCCGCAAAGACATGGGTTTCCGCCTTGGCTCCAGGGTGCGTGAGCGCGCCGTAGCGGGCCGGGCCGACGACCTGTGCATAGCGCCATAGCGCGCCAGACTGGTAATCATTGCTGCGCGGCTGCCAAGCCTTGCGGCGCGTCGCCAGCATCTCTTCGGGCACATCGAGCTCAATCGTCCCTGCTTCAGCATCGATGGTGATGATATCGCCGTTTTCGACCAGTGCGATCGGGCCGCAGTCGGCCGCCTCGGGGCAGACATGGCCGATGCAGAAGCCGCGCGTTGCGCCCGAGAAACGCCCGTCAGTGATCAGCGCGACCTTCTCGCCCATGCCGAGGCCGTAGAGGGCGGCGGTGGTCGAGAGCATCTCGCGCATCCCGGGGCCGCCCTTGGGCCCTTCATAGCGGATCACGATCACGCAGCCCTCGGCGATGTCACGCTGCTCGACTGCGGCGAAGGCCTCCTCCTCGCACTCGAATACGCGCGCGGGGCCGGAGAACTGGAGCCGCGCCATCCCGGCGACCTTCACGATTGCGCCATCGGGCGCGAGAGAGCCCTTGAGGCCGACCACACCGCCTGTCGCGGTGATCGGGGTCTTCACATCGTAGAACACCTTCTGATCGGGGTTCCAGGTGATCTGTTCGAGGTTCTCGCCGATGGTCTTGCCGGTGACGGTGATCGGGTTCGGGTCGATGAACCCGCCGTCGAGCAGCGTCTTCATCGCCATGTACACCCCGCCGGCCTCGTGCATATCCTTGGCGACATACTTCCCGCCGGGCTTCAAGTCTGCGATGTAAGGCGTTGATTTAAAGACATCCGAGACGTCGAACAGATCGAACTCGATCCCTGCCTCGCTGGCCATCGCGGGCAGGTGCAGCGCGGCGTTGGTCGATCCGCCGGTGGCCGCGACGACGCGGGCAGCGTTCATGAAAGCTTCGCGCGTGCAGATATCGCGGGGGCGCAGGTTCAGGGCGACAAGCTCCATCACCTGCTTGCCCGCGGCAACCGCGATGTCATCGCGCGACCTGTAAGGCGCGGGCGTCATGTTGCTGTTTGGAAGCGACAAACCAATCGCTTCGCCGACGCAGGCCATGGTGTTGGCGGTGAACTGGCCGCCGCAAGCGCCGTGGCCGGGGCAGGCGACTTTCTCGAGCGCGATCAGCTCACTCAGCGGGCAGTTGCCTGCGGCATATTGCCCGACCGCCTCGAAAACATCAACCACGGTCACATCATGGCCGCGGTGTGTGCCGGGGAGGATCGAGCCGCCATAAACGAAGATGCTCGGCACATTCAGGCGGAGCATCGCCATCATCATGCCGGGCAGGCTCTTGTCGCAGCCCGCAAAGCCGACAAGCGCGTCATAACAATGGCCTCGGACGGATACCTCGATCGAATCCGCGATGATCTCGCGGCTGATCAACGAGCTTTTCATGCCCTGGTGGCCCATCGCGATGCCATCGGTGACGGTGATGGTGTTGAACCTGCGAGGCGTGCCGCCGCCTGCGATCACGCCCTCGCGGCAGATGTCGGCCTGCGCGTTCAAGGTGGTGTTGCACGGCGCCGAGTCGTTGCCCGCGCTGACCACGCCCACGAACGGCGCGGCAATCTCCTCCTCGGTCATGCCCATCGCGTAGTAGTATGAGCGGTGCGGGGCGCGCTCCGGGCCGACCGAAACGTGGCGGCTGGGGAGCTTCGACTTGTCAAAGGTGCGCGACATAAGATTTCCTGAAAGTGCCCATTTGTGAAACGTCCCCTGCCTTCAGGTGAGCGCTGACGCAACCCTTTGCGCAATATTCGCCAAGGTCGTTGCCCATCGGGCATGATTTTCGGGCGTCGCGATAAGGTCCTGCCGCAGCTCGAGGCCGAGATAGGGGCGCCCCGCATCCTCGGCATGGCGGTTCATCGTGTAGTTGAGGTCGCGGCCCGAATAGGGGAGGTTGTCGCCGACGTTCAGCCCCTCGGCCGCGAGCAGCGGTATGGCAATGCGCGCCGCGCGGTCGTCCGCGTTATAGAGCACCCCCACCTCCCACGGGCGCGCGGCGTCCGATGTTTCGAGGCGCGGGGTGAAGCTGTGGAGCGAGAGGATCAGCGCCGGTTCTGCCGCCGCCAGCCATTCGACCAGCGCGGTGTGGTAGGGGCGGTGGAAGCGGTTCAGCCGCCCTTCCCTGTCCGCGCCGACATTACCGGGGATCGGGTACCCATCGCTGGCTTCGGGGACGAGGCCGGGGGCGGTTTCCTCGCGGTTGAGGTCGCAGACAAGGCGGCTGATGGCGGCGATGTGGCCGGGGATGGAATGATCGCGGGCGAGCAGTTCGGCGATGGCTCTGGTGCCGATATCGACCGCGATATGTTCGCCGAGCAGAACTTCGGGGATGCCAAGATCGATGTCGGCGGGGACGGCGTTGCTCGCATGGTCGACGACACAGACGATCCCGCCAGATGTGGGCGTGCCGTGTTGGCGGAAGACTTCGCTCACCGAAGCCGGCCCGCCATCGTCCACCAGTCGGGTCGGAAGGCCATGATCGCGGCCTTGGCCACATCGCGCTCTTGCACCGAAGCATAGAGCGCAAAGCAGGTCGCGCCCGAGCCGGACATCTCCGCCTTCCATGCCCCGGTCAGCTTCAGGCGGATCAGCACCTCGCCGATCGGGGGACAAAGCGAAATGGCTGGCTGGCACAGATCATTGCGCCCTTCCCTCGCGATCTTCGAGGCGAGGCCTGCGGGGAGCGCGCCTCGATCTATCCCGTCCCACGCCTTGAACACCGGCCCGGTCGAAAGCGGCACGCGGGGGTTGACCAGCAGGACAGGGGTTCCGGCGAGGTCATCCTCGACTGCAAGCTGCTCGGTGCCGGTGCCGAGCCCGATATGGGTGCGGCTGAGGACGCAGGCGGGCACATCCGCGCCGAGCTTCGCCGCCTTGGCCTGCCAACCGTCAGGCAGGCCGTGGAGCGCCTCGACAATCCGGAACACCGCCCCCGCATCCGCTGACCCACCCCCGAGGCCAGCCGCGACGGGGAGGTTTTTTTCCAGCGTCACCGCGAGGCCCTGAGGGCGCGGGAGGGCATTCAGCGCCTTGGCGACGAGGTTGTCGAAGGGATTATCAAGCCCGCCCGCAAACTCGCCCAGCGTGGTGACGCTGTCTTGCGCGCCCGGCTTCGCCGTCAGCACATCCCCCGCGTCGACGAAGGCGAACAGCGTTTCGAGCTCGTGATACCCATCCTCCCGCCGCCTGCGGACATGCAGCGCGAGGTTGATCTTGGCGTAGGCGGTTTGGGTGAGTGTCACGAGCACATCAGGATTGGCGAAAGCTGACGCCAAAATCGTCACCTTTCATCAGAAAAACCGCGAACTCGCGGGTCGGGAACTCTGAATTCAGCTTGGCCCGGAGCATTTCGCACATGATTGAGGCCCACGCGTCAATCTGTTGCCCCTTTAGCGAAGTATCCGTCTCGTCATTGGGAAAGGCGGCATCGAGGAACAATGCGTTCATCGCCGTCTCGATCTGCGACCGCGTTGCTCCCGATGCTTCCCATCCTCGCAGTCGGTCAACATCGACTGACTCTCGAAAGACATAACCTTCGAATTCGACAAGCCGAGGCCAGAGCAACGCCTGAAAGCCCAGAGCGTGGTCCGCCCGACCCACGATGTAGATCCAGTCGGTCAGCGAGATCCCGTTACCCAGGTCCCACTTAGCCAGTTCGGGCACAAGCTGGTCGGCGGATGGCGGCTCCATCACATATTCGGATAATTCGGCCCGCCGCCGCCTTCCGGCGTCACCCAGTTGATGTTCTGGTTGGGGTCCTTGATGTCGCAAGTCTTGCAGTGGACGCAGTTCTGCGAGTTGATCTGGAACTTGGGCGTCCCATCCGCTTCCTGAAGCCACTCGTACACCCCCGCCGGGCAATACCGCGCCGATGGCCCGCCGAACACCGCCAGCTCGCTCGCCTTCTGCAGCTCGATGTCCTTCACCTGCAGGTGGCAGGGCTGGTCCTCGGCGTGGTTGGTGTAGCTGTAGGCCACATTGGTCAGCCGGTCGAAGGTGATGACGCCGTCGGGCTTAGGGTAGTCGATCTTGGGATACAGATCGGCGCGACCGGTCATCGTGTAGTCGCTGTGGTGCTTCATCGAAATAGGCAGGCCGATCTTGAGCGTGCGCATCCACATGTCGATCCCGCCCAGCAACGTGCCGATATCGCCGCCGAACTTGGCGACCGCAGGCTCGGCATTCTGGACGAGCTTCAACTCGGTGGCGATCCAGCTCGAACGCACTGCCGCGTCGTAATCGGCAAGCTCGGTCTTCTCGTGGCCCGCCGCGATCGCCGCCGAGATGCTCTCGGCCACCAGCATCCCGCTCTTCATCGCGGTGTGGCTGCCCTTGATGCGCGGCACGTTGACGAAGCCCGCCGCGCAGCCGATCAGCGCGCCGCCGGGGAAGGCGAGCTTGGGCACCGACTGCCAGCCGCCCTCGTTGATCGCACGCGCGCCGTAGCTCACGCGCTTGCCGCCTTCGAGGTATTCGCGGATCGCCGGATGCTGCTTCCAGCGCTGGAATTCCTGATAGGGCGAGACCCAGGGGTTCTTGTAATCGAGCGCGGTCACAAAGCCCAAAGCCACCTGACCATTGGCCTGATGGTAGAGGAAGCCCCCACCCCAGCTGTCGCTTTCGCTCAGCGGCCAGCCCTGCGTGTGGATCACGCGGCCGGGATGGTGCTTCTTGGGATCGATATCCCACAATTCCTTGATGCCGAGCCCGTAAACCTGCGGCTGGCAATTGGCTTCGAGATCGAACCTCGCCTTCATCAGCTTGGTGAGGTTGCCGCGGGCGCCCTCGGCAAACAGCGTGTATTTGGCGTGGATTTCAAGGCCGGGGGTGAAATCGCCCTTGTGGCTGCCGTCCGCCGCAATGCCCATGTCCTGCGTGATGACGCCGCCGACGCGGCCCTCCTCGTCGATGATGACTTCGGCGGCGGGGAAGCCGGGGAACACCATCACACCAAGCGCCTCGGCCTGTTCGGCCAGCCAGCGCGTCATGTTGCCCAGCGATCCGGTGTAGCAGCCGTGGTTGCCCATCAGCGGCGGCATGATCGCGTGGGGAAGCGAGGTCTTGCCCTTCTTGGAGAGCACCCAGTGCCAGTTATCGGTCACCGTGGTCTCGGCCATCGGACAGCCCATCGTGCGCCAATCGGGCAGCAGCTCATCCAAGCCCTTGGGATCGACCACCGCACCTGAAAGGATATGCGCGCCGATCTCCGAACCCTTTTCGAGCACGATCACTTCAAGCTCGGCATTGATCTGCTTGAGCTTGATCGCCGCTGCGAGACCCGCGGGACCGCCGCCGACGATCACTACATCGCAGGGCATTGATTCACGTTCGATCATCGCGCTTTTCCTGATCCTTGTTGGTTTTGGCCGCGCGCCCCGCACAGCCTGACGATATGCCTTCTTCGTTCACTTGCTAACCGGGGCGGGGACAGTCAAGACCCACAGTGCATAGCATGACCCAGCAATGACCCGCCACGACCTGACCTTAGCGCGCGAATTCGAGGCGGCGCTTGCCTGGTGGCAGGCGGCAGGCGTGGACTGCGATTTCGTCGATGACGCTACGGTGTGGCTGGCTGATGTGCCGATCACCGCTCCACAGGCTGGGGTAGCGGGAGCGACACGCGACCGGCCGGGCGCAGCCACCGCATCAACGCAATCGGCTGAAACGCGCGCCCCGCGTTCCATCGCACCTCTCGCTTTCTCGTCCGAGACCGCCGCTGTCCCGCGCCGCGACCTGCTGGGCGATTCGCCGCCCGCCGATCTCGCCGCTTTCCACACATTCTGGATGGAAGCCCCGGGCCTTTCGCCCTCCTCCGGGTTTGCCCGTGTCCCGCCGCGCGGGAACGCGGGCGCGGCGCTGATGGTGCTGGTGCCGGCCCCCGAGGCGGGCGACGGCGAGACGCTGCTGTCCGGCCCCGAGGGACGCCTGCTTGCCAACATCCTCGCCGCGATGGGGCTGGACGAAAGCCAAGCCTATATCGCCGCGGCGCTGCCCTGCCACATGCCGATGGCCGATCTTGGCGCGCTTGCCGCAGGCGGCATGGACGCGGTGACGGCGCTCCACATCAGCCTCGTCGCGCCGCAGCGGCTGCTCGTTTTCGGAGCGGGCCTCGGCACGATGCTCGGCCCAATGCTCGGCGCGCATGATCCGTCAGGGGAAACCCCTTTACGGGAAATCAACCATGCCGGGCGCAAGACACCTGCAATGTTGAGCGAAACGCTCGATGCAATGATGGATATGCCCCGGCTCAAGGCCCGGTTCTGGCGGAGATGGATCGAATGGTCGGCCACGGTATGAAGCGCGCTAACTCCCGCTCAGGCTTGGGGCGTCCGGGACTGGCGCTGGTGGCTATCATGCTCGCCGGCATCGCCCTGCCCGCGCCTGCCGCCGCGCAATCGGCCGACCTTGTGGCGCGCTGGAACGGCGCGGTGCCGGGTGAACGCTCGGTCGCGGCAGTGCTTTCGCCCGAGGATCGCAGCCAATACCGCCAGCTGTTCGCCGCGATTGATGCCGAGCAATGGGAGGTGGTCGAAAGCCTGCTCGCCCAGAAGCCGGGCGGCGTGCTGACCCAGGCCGCCCTCGCCGAATTCTACACCCACGCCGACAGCCCCAAGGTCGCGCCCGAGAGGATCGCCCAGTGGTTTGGCGCCGGGGCCGATCTCCCGCAGGCCGAACAGCTCGTCCGCATGGGCGCCAAGCGCGGGCTTATCGATCTGCCCGCCCTACCGCGCGAGCAGGGCTTCGCCCGCCAGCCCTATTCGCCCAAGCGCATCCTGCCGCGCACGGTGGGCGACGGCACCATGGCCGCGGTGTCCGCCACCGCGATCCTCGCCGCGATCAAGGCCGACAATCCGATCGAGGCGCAGCGGCTGCTCGCTGAAATCGACCCGATGCTCTCCAGCGACGCCCGCGCCGAATGGCGCCAGCGTGTCGCGTGGAGCTACTACATCGAGAACAACGACACCGCCGCGCTCGAACTTGCGCGCACCGCCGCCGAGGGTACGGGGGAATGGGTGGCCGAAGGCGCATGGGTTGAAGGGTTGTCCGCGTGGCGGCTAGGCTATTGCTCGCTCGCGAGTGAAGCCTTCAGCCGCGTTGCGGACGGCGCGTCCAATGTCGAACTTGTCGCCGCCGGTCACTACTGGGCGTCGCGCGCTGCGGTACGCTGCCGTGAGCCGGGTCAGGCGGCGCAGCACCTCTCTGCTGCTTCGCGCTATGACGAGACGCTGTACGGGATGCTCGCCGCCGACCAGCTCGGCGTCGAAATGCCCGTCCATGCGCCGCCGCAAGCCTTCGACAAGGCCGACTGGAACGAGCTTTCAGGCCGCAGCAATGTCCGCGTGGCAGTGGCGCTGATCGAGATCGGCCGTCCGGCGCTGGCTGACGAAGTGCTGCGGCAGGAGGCCAAGATCGGGCCGTCTTCGCAATATGCCGCTCTGTCACGCCTCGCGCGCGAACTTGGCCTGCCCTCGACCCAGTTGTTCATGGCGCAGAACGCCCCTTACGGAACCGCGAGCGACCCGAGCCTGCGCTTCCCGATCGCCTATTGGCAGCCGGTAGGCGGCTGGCAGGTCGATCCGGCGCTGGCCTTCGCCCATGCCTTGCAGGAATCGAACTTCCGCGCCGCCGCAGTCAGCCCGGCCAATGCGCGCGGCCTCATGCAGATCATGCCCGGCACCGCGCGCGACCACTCGGGCCGCCTTAGCCTTGGCGCGACATACGAAGATCTCAACGACCCGCAGGTCAACCTTGCCTATGGCCAGCGCCATCTGGAAATGCTGCGCGACAGCCCCGCGACCGGCGGCGCCCTGCCCAAGATCATGGCAGCCTACAACGCGGGCCTGACGCCCGTGGGCCGCTGGAATTCCGAGATCAACGACCAGAACGATCCGCTGCTGTGGATGGAGTCGATCCCCTATTGGGAAACGCGCGGCTATGTCGCGATCGTGATGCGCAATTACTGGATGTATGAACGCGCTGCGGGCGTCCCTTCGCCGAGCCGCCGCGCGTTGGCGCAGGGCCAATGGCCCGAGTTTCCGCGCAACGTCGACACCCGTTCGGCCAGTCTGAAGCCCTGATGGCGATCGACGAGACGCGGGCGTTCAAGCCGATCAACATCGCGGTCCTGACCGTCTCGGACACGCGCACGCCGGATACCGATACCTCGGGTGATATCCTTGCCGCGCGGGTGACGGATGCCGGGCACCACTTGGCCGCGCGCATGATCGTCAAGGACGACGCGAAGCTTCTCGCCGCGCAGTTCGATGCGTGGATCGACGATCCGGCGATCGATGCAGTGGTCAGCACCGGCGGCACAGGCCTGACCGGCCGCGACGTGACTCCCGAGGCGCTCAGCCTGATCGAAGGCGCGCGCGAAATCCCCGGCTTTGGCGAGTTGTTCCGCTGGCTGAGCTTCAAGAGCATCGGCACCAGCACCGTCCAGTCGCGCGCCTGCGCGGTGGTGGCGCGGGGGACCTATATCTTCGCCCTGCCCGGCTCGAACGGCGCGGTGAAGGACGGCTGGGACGGAATCCTCGCCGAGCAGCTCGACAGCCGCAACCGGCCCTGCAACTTCGTCGAACTGATGCCGCGCCTGAAAGAGGTGTGAGTTTAGGCGGTCGCTAGCGCGCTCCAGGGCCGTGTTAGACCCCCTCTAGACCCCCTTAGACCCCCTCTAGACCCCCCTTAGACACCCTCCAAAACGCGAAAATGCCTTGGCAGAGGGCGTTTTGTTCCGTAAATGTTCCACGTGAAACATTCCGAGGTCAAAGGCAGAGGTGCGCAATCCGGTGCAGTCCCTACCCGCTTTGGATTGGCAGAGCGGGAGGTCGACGGCGACTGGCGCGACTACGTCGAAACGCTGGACGGCCCCCCGGTCAAACTGCGCACCACGGTGATCGAGGAACGGCCCAAGTCGATCCTCACCTTCAACAAATCACCCGACGTCCCCTTCGACCGCTCGGTGAACGCCTACCGCGGCTGCGAGCATGGCTGCGTCTATTGCTTCGCCCGGCCAACCCACGCCTATCACGACCTCTCCCCCGGCCTCGACTTCGAGACCAAGCTTTTCGCCAAGCCCGAGGCAGCGCGGCTACTGCGCGCGACCCTGGGAAAAAAGGGCTATGTTCCCAACCCGATAGCGCTGGGCACCAACACCGATCCTTACCAGCCAATCGAGCGTGATTACGGCATTACGCGCCAGATACTCGAGCTGTGCCTCGAGGTGCGGCACCCCGTCACCATCACCACCAAGTCCGACCGCGTGCTTACCGACGCCGACCTGCTCGAAGCGATGGCGCGCGCAAACCTCGTGGCGGTCGCGATCTCGGTAACCAGCCTTGATCCGGTGCTGTCCGGCAAGCTAGAACCGCGCTGCGCATCCCCGACGAAGCGCTTGGCAGCGCTGGGAAAATTGGTGGAGCTCGGCGTGCCAGCGCACTGCTCGATCTCGCCGATCATCCCGGCGATCACAGACGAATTCATCGAGAGCATCGTCGCCCGCGTCGCGCAGCTTGGGGTCACTAGCGTCAACTGGATTCCCCTGCGCCTCCCCCACGAGGTCGCGCCGCTGTTCCGCGAATGGCTCGCGGTCCACTACCCGGAACGCGCGGGCAAGGTGATGGGAATTGTCCGCGAAATGCGAGGGGGCCGCGACAATGATCCCAACTTCCACAGCAGGATGAACCCGAAGGGCGTCTGGGCCGACCTGATCCGCGCGCGCTTCAATCTCGCCTGCCGTAAGGCGGGCATCGGCAAATCGCGCTTCGAGCTTGATTGTTCGCAATTCCGGCCCCCGCGAAGCGATGGCCAATTGGCGCTGCTGTGATACGTAATGCGCGGGAATCGACAACAAGGGGGGAGTTTTATGCGTTCGACAATTCTGGCCGCTGCCGCTTCAATCGCGTTTCTGGGCACGCCGGCCCATGCGCAGAGCACACAGACGTTGACGCAGTTCACCCGCGCCGATCTCGAGCGGGCGCTAACCGAGGCGGGCGCCACCATCACCCCGGCCAAGACTCCGGCCGAGACGCCGGGCGAGCGGATCGACTTCTCCTTCGAGGACGGGGTGCTCGCCGATGGGTTGCTGCTCGCCTGCGAGGACGCAGAGAAGAAGACCGGATGCCTGGGCTCGTCGCTGCTCGCGACCTTCACCCCCGCCGACGGGGCGAAGCCGGAGCAGATCCAGGAGGCCATCAACGCCTTCAACTATCGCGAGAATTTCGGCCGCGCTTATCTCGACGAGGAAGGCACGATCTCGGTGCGCATGTACATCATCGCCGACGGCGGCATCACCCGCGAGAACTATTCCCGGCAGATCGCGCTGTGGTTCACCTCGGTGATCGACTTCTTCGGCTACCTCTACCCGGAGTAAGGCGGGCCGGAAATCACCCGAAGCCCTCACCCACCTCGCCCGGAGCAAACCGCACGAGGCGGCTGTCGACCAACGCAGCGGTGCGGTTGACGACTGCCTTCTGGTAATCGGGATCCTTGATCATCGCGAAGAATGCGCCCGCGTTGGGATACTGTGCGATGAAGCCATTGTGCCAGCGCTCGCCATCCGGCCCCGTCACCATGGTTTCGAACCGCCCGCGCCACAGGATGGTGCCGCCGAGCCGCTGGAATACCGGGCCACTGGTGACCCCGTATTCCTCATAGGCGCGCCGCCCGCTCCACCCTTTGCCGGCGTGTTCGTGACCCTCGGGGTATTCGGCAAACTCGCGGAACAGCAACAGGTTGAGCATGTTGATCGGCGTGTCGCGTGGCAGGTCCTTGAAGGCCTGAAAGTTCGCCGCCGACGGGTCGATATAGGTTTCGCAGGTCATCAGTCCATCTCCTGTCCGGTCAGGTCGCATTGCATATAGACCGTATCGAGCACGCGGCCGAACTTGTGCCCGACATTGCGCAGCCGCCCCGCATGGGCAAAGCCGCACTTGGCGTGGAGCGCCACGGACGCTGGCTCGCCGCCGCCGACCACCGCGATCATCTGCTCGAAGCCCGCGGCGCGCGCAGCCGCTAGTAGCGCCAGCATCAGCGCCGTGCCGATGCCGAGCCCGCGCGCCTCATCGCCGATGTAGATGCTGTCCTCGCAGGTCGCCGCATAGGCCGCCCGGTCGCGGAAACGCGCAGCATAGGCGTAGCCGACCACCTGCTCATCGTGCTCAGCGACAAGGAAGGGCCAACCGCGAGCGGCAAAGTCGTCGATCTTGGCCGCCCACGCTTGCGCCTCGGGTGCGACGGTATCGAAGGTCGCGGTCCCGCCTGCGACGTGCCATGCATAGATCTCGCCAATGGCCTGCGCATCCCCGTCACGCGCAGGCCGGATCAGCGCATCAGCCAAGCGTGTAGTCCGCAAAGCGGGCGCGCAGGTCCTTCTTGCTGATCTTGCCGGTCGCGGTGTGCGGAATGTCATCGACGAATTCGACCGCATCGGGCAGCCACCACTTGGCGATCAGAGGCTTCAAATGCTCGACGATGTCGTCGGCCGTCACTTCGGCGCCCGCCTTCTTGACCACGAACAGCACCGGCCGCTCGTCCCACTTGGGGTGGACGATGCCGATGCAGGCGGCCTCGGCTACCGCCGGGTGCCCGCACGCCGCGTTCTCGAGCTCGACCGAGCTGATCCACTCGCCGCCCGACTTGATCACGTCCTTGGTGCGGTCGGTCAGCTGGAGCGTGCCGTCGGGGTGGAGGATGCCGACATCGCCGGTATCGAACCAGCCGTCGTTGTTGGTCGCGTCGGTCTCGGCCTTGAAATAGCGCCGGATCACCCACGGCCCGCGGATCTGGAGCGCGCCGCTGGTCTTGCCGTCGCGCGGCAGTTCGGTAGCCATGTCGGAAAGGTCGACAGTACGAAGCTGAACGCCGAAGATCGGGCGCCCCTGCATTGCGGTCTTCTCGACCTTCTGCTCGAGGGTGAGCGTGTCCCAGTCCCAGGTCGGCCCGCCAAGCGTGCCAATCGGCGAGGTTTCGGTCATCCCCCAGGCGTGCTGAACGCGGGTGCCGTTCCGCATGAGCCGCTCAATCATGAACTTGGGCGCCGCCGAACCGCCGATGGTGGCGGCCTTGAGCGGCGGCAGGTCGAGACCGTTCGCATCGCAATACTGGAAGTGCGCCAGCCACACCGTCGGCACGCCCGCACTGTCGGTCACGCCTTCGCGCAGCATCAGCTCGTGCAGCACCGCCGGATCGTTCACCGCCGAAAACACGAACTTGACCCCCGCCATAGCGCCCGCATAGGGCAAGCCCCAGCTCGCCGCGTGGAACATGGGCACCACGGGGAGCATGACCGAGGCGCTCGAGAAGTTGAAGGCCGGCGGTTGCAGGCCCGCGATTGCGTGCAGCACGGTCGAGCGGTGCTCGTATTGCACGCCCTTCGGATTGCCGGTGGTGCCACTGGTGTAGCAGATCATGCAAGGATCGGTCTCGGAGCCGGTGACCCACTCGAAGTCGCCGTCCTCGCCGCTGATCCAGTCCTCGAAGGCCGGGGCGTGCTCGCCGGAATCGTAGCAGATGTAATGCTCGACCGTTGGCCAGCGGCTCTTCATGCGGTCGACGATCGGCTGAAAGGCCGCGTCGTAGCACATCACACGGTCCTCGGCGTGGTTCACGATATATTCGAGCTGATCGTCGAACAAGCGTGGGTTCACGGTGTGGAGCACCCCGCCCATGCCCGCCACGCCATACCAGCTGACGAGGTGGCGCGCGTGGTTCATGGCGAGGCTCGCGACCTTTTCGCCGGGCTTCAGGCCAAGCCGCTCGAGCGCCTGCGACATCTTCAGCGCGTCGCGCCGGATCCCAGCCCAGTCTGTTCGCGTCTCGCTGCCGTCCGCCCAGCGGCTGACGATCTCACGCGTCGGCGCCTCGCGCGCGGCGTGATCGATCACCGCGCTCAGCCGCATCGTCCAATCCTGCATTGCCCCGAGCTTGGTTCCGGCCATAGTCCGCTTCTCCCCGTTGTCTGTGGAACTTCGCCGGCACGCGGCGGCCCGAGCGTTTCATGCCTCCAGTCAGCGCGAATGGCAATCGGTTCGCCAGACCGCAGCTTCGTTTCATCCTATCGTCATGAAACAAACCTATTTTATGGCCACCAAGATAGCATGAACTAAGTGAGCATCGGTGTCATGCTAGTGGCGTACACCGCCATTAAAAGACGTCACGAAATCCGTTTTTGAGGGATACGCTTTATGAAAATCAAAGTAATTCTGCTGGTCGGCGCAGCAATGTTTGTGACCGCACCAGCCTATGCGCGTGAGGGCCAACCTTACATCGGTATCAACGGCGGCGTTAGCTTCGACGACCAGGTGACGGTCGATATCGACAACAACCGCGCGGATGGCCTGCTCGACAATGCCGCCATCGCGAACACCAATCTCGGCATCGACGGAGACGTCGTGCTCGGATACGATTTCGGGGCGTTCAGGCTTGAGGCCGAGGGTGGCTACAAGCGCGCAGGGTATGAAAGCCTGCAAGTTGTGAGCTCCTCGATCCTGCCGGGCGGCATCACTGTCCCCCCGGGCACCTTCGTCCAGAACGAGCGTGATCTTGAGATCTACAGCGGGATGGTCAACGCCTTGGTCGAGTTCGGCAGCGATGACGGCTTCCAGGTCTTCGGCGGCGGCGGCGTTGGCGTTGCCAATTTGCGCCTTCCGGTTGAAGTCGCAGGTGTCGGAACCGTGATCGATGACAACACGACCGATTTCGCTTGGCAGCTGATCGGCGGGGCACGTTTCGCCGTGACCGATAACATCGATCTCGGCGTGAAATACCGTTACTTCGTGATCGACAATTTCGATCTTCAGGCCGCCAACGGGCGCAGCTTGAGCGCTGATTACTCGGCGCATTCGGTACTCGCGAGCCTGACCTACAACTTCGGCGGCCGCCCCGCGCCGGAACCCGTCATGGCACCCCCCCCGCCGCCGCCGGTGATGGCACCCCCGCCGCCGCGTCCGGTCGCTCCTCCTCCGCCGCCGCGGGTCGCGTGCAACACCGGTCCGTTCATTGTGTTCTTCGACTTTGACCGTTCGGACGTCACGCCCGAGGCTGCTGGCATCCTCAACAATGCCGCCACGGCCTATGCCAATTGCGGCACGGCGCGGGTGATGCTTGCCGGTCACACCGACCGCGCGGGCAGCACGCAGTACAACGCAGGCCTGGCCGAGCGTCGCAACGAAGCAGTGCGCAGCTACATGGGCTCGCGCGGCGTGCCGGCGAGCCAGATCTCCGGTCAGGCCTTCGGCGAAAGCCAGCCGCGGGTTCCGACGGCTGACGGTGTGCGCGAAGCGCAGAACCGCCGCGTCGAAGTCACCTACGGTCCGGGTTCGGGCATGTAAGCTCGCAGCTCACAAGCCAGACGATCAGGGAGGGGCCGGAGCGATCCGGCCCCTTCTTGCGTCAGGCGACAAGCCTCAGGCTGCCGCGCTTCTTGAGCGGCGCCAATGACACCCGCGTGATGCCCTCGACCGCGCCGAGCCGCTCGGCGAGTTCGCCGGTCAGCACAAAGTCGCGTCCCAGCCGCAGCTGCACCTGGCCGCCGTCCGCGAGGGCAAGCCACACGACCACCTCGCCTGCACCTGCCGGACGCTCGGCGCGCGCAACATCAAGCTCGATCTGAAGTTCGAGCAAGGCACCGACATGGGCGATCTCGCAGGTCAGCTCCATCGCCGTCGTCCCGCTCACCGCCGACAGCGGCCGCGCGCCGCGCACGGTGAGGCGCGGCGGCTCGTCGGGGTTTGGCGCATCAAGCTCGACGGTCAGCAACAGGCATTCGCCATCGCCTGCCCAGCGCTCGAAATCGGGGACCAGCGCCTCTTCGAAGCAGGCCGCGGAGAACTGTCCCGTGGCGTCGGAGAAGTCGGCGCGCACGAAGGTGCCGCCCTTGCGCGTGCGCGCCTTGTTGATGCCTTCCACCAGCGCCGCCATCACCGCCGTGCCGCGCCCGCCGGGAGGCGCGCCCGCTTCCATCAGGCTTTGATAGGTGCGCGCGCCGTTTGCCGAGGCGACATCGCGATACTGCTGCACGGGGTGCGCGGAGAAGTAGAAGCCGTAATTCTCGCGCTCCTTGGCCATTCGCTCGGTCCGGCTCCACGCGGTGGTGGGTTGCAGGCGCAGGTCTTCCGCCGGGCCTGCATCGCCGCCGAACAGCCCAACCTGTCCGCTCGACCGCTCGCGGATCGCGGCATCGGCGACTGCCATCAGCAGGTCGGCATTGGCGAACAACAGCGCACGGTCGGGTTCCAACGCATCGAAGGCGCCCGCGCAGATCAGGCCTTCCAATTGGCGGCGGTTCATGGTGCCCTGCGGCAGCCGCTCGAACAGGTCCTTGAGGCTGGTGAAGGCGCCTCCCGCCTGCCGCTCGTCAACGATCGCCTCCATCGCCTTTTCGCCGACATTGCGGATGCCCGCGAGCGCATAGCGCACCGCGTAGCCCGTATCGGTCTGCTCGACGGTGAAGCGCGCGTGGCTGGCGTTGATGTCGGGAGCCAGCACCGCGACTCCGCCCTGCCCGTTCGGATAGCGCCGCGCGTCGTCGACAAAGACGGTGAGCTTTTCCGACTGATGCATGTCGAAGCACATCGAGGCGGCGTAGAAATCTTCGGGGTAATGCGCCTTCACCCAAGCCGTTTGATAGGACAGCAGCGCATAGGCGGCAGCGTGCGATTTGTTGAAGCCATAGCCTGCAAACTTGTCGATCAAATCGAACAGCTCATTGGCCTGCTTTGCCTCGATCCCCGAAACCGCTTTGCAGCCATCGACAAAGCGCCCACGTTGCTGGTCCATTTCGGCCTGAACCTTCTTGCCCATTGCACGGCGCAGCAGATCGGCGTCGCCCAGTGAATATCCCGCAAGCAGCTGTGCGGCCTGCATCACCTGTTCCTGGTACACGATGATGCCGTAGGTTTCGGCAAGGATCTGCTCGAGCTTTGGATGCGGGTACTCAATCGCCTCTTGGCCATTTTTGCGCCGCCCGAACAACGGAATGTTGTCCATCGGTCCCGGCCGATAGAGCGCGCCAATGGCGATGACATCCTCGAACCGGCTCGGTTTCACCGCCTTCAGCGTCCGGCGCATGCCTTCGGATTCCAGCTGGAACACACCGACCGTATTGCCCGCCTGCATGAGGTTGTAGACCTGCGCATCGTCCAAGGGCAGCGCGCCGAGGTCGATGGCGATGCCGCGCTCTTCCAGCAGGTCAACCGCCTTGCGCAGCACCGACAGGGTCTTCAGCCCGAGAAAATCGAACTTCACCAGCCCCGAGCTTTCGACATATTTCATGTCGAACTGCGTCACCGGCATGTCCGAGCGCGGGTCGCGATACAGCGGCACCAGCTTGGCAAGTGGCCTATCACCGATCACCACGCCCGCCGCGTGGGTCGAAGAATTGCGCGGCAGGCCTTCGAGCTGCATCGCGAGATCGACGAGGCGCTTCACCTCGCCGTTGGTGTCATATTCCCGCTTGAATTCCGCCACCCCGTTCAAGGCACGCGGTAGCGGCCACGGATCGGTAGGGTGGTTGGGGATCATCTTGCACAGCCGGTCGACCTGACCGTAGCTCATCTGCAAAATGCGCCCGCAATCACGCAGCACCGCGCGGGCCTTCAGCTTGCCGAAGGTGATGATCTGCGCGACATGATCGCTGCCGTATTTCGCCTGCACATAGCGAATGACCTCGCCGCGGCGGGTTTCGCAAAAGTCGATATCGAAGTCGGGCATCGAGACGCGTTCGGGGTTCAAGAAGCGTTCGAACAGCAGCCCCAGCCGGATCGGATCGAGATCGGTGATGGTCAGCGCCCAAGCGACCGCCGAACCTGCGCCAGAACCGCGCCCCGGCCCGACGGGAATGCCCTGTTCCTTGGCCCACTTGATGAAGTCGGCAACGATCAGGAAGTAGCCGGGGAAGCCCATGCCCGCGATCACGTCGATCTCGAACTCGAGGCGGTCGAAATAGACGCGGCGCTCGTCCTCGGTGAGATCGGGATAGGCGGCGAGCCGCGCAACGAGCCCAGCGCGCGAATCCTCCGCCAGCATCCGCGCTTCACCAGCCAGATCGCCCGCGAGGCTGGGCAGGATCGGCTTGCGATAGGGCGGCGCGAAGGCGCAGCGCTGGGCGATCACAAGCGTGTTCGCGGTCGCCTCGGGGAGGTCGGCGAAAGCCTCCTCCATCATGCTTGCCGATTTGACGAAGGCCTGCGGGTTGGAGCGCGGGCGATCATCCGCCTCGATCTGGGTCGAATTGGCGATGCACAACATGGCGTCATGCGCCTTGTGCATGTGGGGCTCTGCAAAGTTGGCCGGGTTAGTGGCGACCAGCGGAAGATCGCGGGCATAGGCGAGGTCGATCAGAGCTTCCTCGGCACGCTCGCAGACCGGGTCGCCGCTGCGGGCGAGCTCGATGTAAAGCCGCCCGGGGAACAGCGCCTGCAAGCGGTCAGCGAGACGCGCGGCGGCCTCATGCTGGCCCTCAGCCGTCAGCCGCGTCAGCCCGCCCTCGCCCGCGCCGGTCAGCGCGATCAGCCCTTCGGTGCGGCCTTCAAGGTCGGCGAGGGTGACGTGCGGATCACGCTCCAGCGGACGGTCGAGGTGCGCCGATGAGACGAGGTGGCACAGGTTGTCATAACCCTCGTCACCTTGCGCAAAGAGCGGCAGGTAATCCACCGTCCCGCGATCATCGCCCCGCGCGACGCCGAGCAACGCGCCGATGACCGGCTGCACGCCTTCGCTCTTGCAGGCGGCGGCAAACGGCATGATGCCGTAAAGCCCGTTGCGGTCGCAGATCGCGATGGCCGGAAAGCCGCGCTCCTTCGCCAGTTTGGCAATGTCCTTCGGGTCGATCGCCCCTTCGAGCATCGAATAGGACGAGAGCACGCGCAGGGGGACGAAGGGGGCGAAAGGCATCCTTCGTAATCTAGGAACTCGCAGCGATTCTCAAAGCGCCTCGCCGCTTATCCTGTGCACAGGGCGGCGCAAAAGCCTAAAGCAGCTTCTCGATGTCCTTGGCGATCCTGTCGGGCGCGTCGGTCGATCCGTAGCGCCGCACCACCTTGCCCTGGCGGTCGATCAGGAACTTGGTGAAGTTCCACTTGATCGAGGTCGAGCCCATCAGGCCCTTGGCCTCGCTCTTCATCCAGTCGTAGAGCGGCGAGGCGCCCGCGCCGTTGACCTCGACCTTCGCCATCAGCGGGAAGGTCACGCCGAAGTTCACCTTGCAGAACTGGTCGATCTCCTCGGCATTGCCCGGCTCCTGCCCGCCGAACTGGTTGCACGGGAAGCCCAGCACTTCAAAGCCGCGATCATTATACTTCTGGAAGAGCTTCTCGAGCCCGTCATACTGCGGGGTGAAGCCGCATTTGCTGGCGGTGTTGACCACCAGCAGCACCGTGCCGAGCTTGTCCTTGAGGTCGAGCGCCGCACCCTTGTTGGTGGTGACGCTGAAGTCGGCAATGGTCGTCATCGTCTCAAATTCCCTTTTGAAGCCCTTCGAACAGCACGCCTTCCTTGAGGCGCACCACACGGTCCATTTTCGCTGCAAGGCGTTCGTTGTGCGTCGCGACCAGCGCCGCGCTGCCCTCGCCGCGCACCAGTGCGAGAAACTGGGCTAGCACCGCGTCGGCGGTGTGTTCGTCAAGGTTGCCGGTGGGCTCGTCGGCCAGCACCAGAGTCGGCCGGTTGGCGAGCGCACGGGCGACCGCGACGCGCTGCTGCTCGCCGCCGGACAGCTGGCTGGGACGGTGGGTGAGGCGCTCACCGAGGCCGAGGCTCGTCAGCAGGCTGTCGGCCCGCATCACCGCATCGGCGCGCGGCACTTCGCGGATCATCTGCGGCATCACCACGTTCTCGCGCGCGTCGAAATCGGGAAGCAGGTGGTGGAACTGATAGACGAAGCCGAGATGCTCGCGCCGCAGCGCTGTGCGCTCGTCACCAGCCATGTGCTCGGCCTTCTGCCCGCCAATCGCGATCGATCCTTCGAACCCGCCCTCCAGCAGCCCCACGGCTTGCAGCATGGTCGATTTGCCCGAACCCGAGGGCCCCAGCAAGGCGACGATCTCGCCCGGCATGATGTCGAGATCGACCCCGCGCAGCACGTCGATACGCTGCCCGCCCTGCTCGAAGGAGCGCCTGAGGCCGCGAAGAGCGACTATGGGCTGGATACTATTCATAGCGAAGCACCTGAACCGGATCGGTATTAGCCGCCTTGAGCGCCGGGTAGAGCGTCGCAAGGAAGCTCATCGTCAGCGCCAGGGTGACGATGCCGAGGACCTCCCACGGATCGGTGCGCGAGGGCAGCGCCGAAAGGAAGCGCACCTGCGGGTCCCAGATCTGCTGGCCGGTCGCCCAAGCGATGAAATCGACAATCGGCTCGCGGAAGAACAGCACGATGGCGCCCAGCAGCAAGCCCGCCGCCGTGCCGATCGCGCCAACCGTGGTGCCGGTCGTGACGAAGATCTTGAGCATCGAGCGCCGCGTCGCGCCCATCGTGCGCATGATCGCGATGTCGCGGGTCTTGGCGCGCACCAGCATCACGAGGCTGGAGAGGATGTTGAACGCCGCGACCAGCACCATGAAGCTCAATGCGAAGAACATAGCCACCCGCTCGACCTGCAAGGCCTCGAACAGCGCCGAGTTCATCGACTTCCAGTCGGCAATCACTGCCTTGCCGGACAGTTGCTTGGCGACGGGCGCGAGGATCTCGCCGACCTTGTCGGGATCGTCGACCGTGATCTCGATCTGCGCCACCGAATCGCCCATCAAAAGCAACGTCTGCGCGTCCTTCAGCGGGAGCATCACGAACTTCTCGTCGAAGGTATAGATGCCCACTTCGAAGATCGCGCCGACTTCAAAGCCGACTTGGCGGATCGAGGTACCGAAGGGCGTCGGACGCCCTGTCGGGTTGATGATGGTAATCACGTCGCCCACGCGGATGCCGAGGTTCTGCGCCAACTGGCTGCCGATTGCCACGCGGCCGAGACCGTTCTCTCCGGGCGGGGCATAGAGGCTGCGGATGTCGCCAAGCAGCACTTTGTCGCCGAGCGTCTTCAAATCCTTGTTGGTCTGCCCGCGCAGGAAGATCGCCTCGACCCGCCCATTATAGCTCACGAGAAGCGGTTGCTCGATCATCGGCGAAGCATCGACCACACCCGGCGTATTCACGACCTTGGTGAGTATGCCCTGCCAGTTGTCGAGGCGTCCGCCATAGGCTTGCACGACAGCGTGGCCGTTCAACCCCGTGGTCTTGTCGAGCAGCTCGCCGCGAAACCCGTTCATCACGCTCATCACCACCACGAGCATAGCGACGGACAGCATCACGACCCCTACCGAAATCGCGGCGACGAGAGCTATGAACGCCTCCGCCTTGCCCGGCCAGAGGTAGCGCTTGGCGATCATCCATTCGAAGGGGGAGAGCATAGGTGGTAAGACGTGCCCGTTGTTGGCTGAACGCTGCCTGTAGAGCGCCGCGCCCAACCCCGCAATCCCTGCCCTCAGGGGTTTCTCGGTCATGGCGCGGTCACCAAAAAGCCGGGCACCGGACTTCGGCTTTTCCTTGTAATTGGTCTGTCACATCGCCATTGGAGCCGTGCGTTCCGGAAGCTTTCTGCGCGGACAGTCTGGTGATGCCGATGACACCCCTCAATGTGACCCACCCCTTCTTCGACGCCGATGGCGACAAGCTGCGCGAGGAATGCGGTATCTTCGGTGCGATCCGCGCGAGCGATGCCGCGGCGACCACCGCGCTCGGCCTCCACGCCCTTCAGCACCGCGGGCAGGAAGCGGCCGGGATCGTCAGCTTCGACGGCAAGGAATTCTATGCCCGCCGCGGGCTCGGCCATGTCGCAGAGAACTTCACCTCCTCCGATACCATCGCCTCGCTGCCGGGGCACATGGCGGCAGGTCATGTGCGCTATTCAACGACCGGCGGCGCGGGCCTCAGGAACGTCCAGCCGCTCTATGCCGACCTTGCCAGCGGCGGATTTGCGGTCGCGCATAACGGCAACATTTCGAATGCGATGACGTTACGCTCGGACCTGGTCGGCAAAGGCTCGATCTTCCAGTCGACCTCCGACACCGAGGTGATCATCCACCTAGTCGCCACCAGCCGCTATCCGACCATCGCCGACCGGCTGGTCGATGCACTGCGGCTGGTCGAAGGCGCCTACGCACTGATTGTCATGACGCCCGAGGGCATGATCGCCTGCCGCGACCCGCTCGGCATCCGCCCGTTAGTAATGGGGCGGATGGGTGACGCGATCATGTTCGCATCCGAGACCGTCGCCTTCGACGTTGTCGGCGCCGAGGTGATCCGCGAGGTTGATCCGGGCGAGCTGATACTGGTCGACTTCGCCGGCGAGATCCGTTCGGTGCGCCCCTTCGGCAGCCCGGCCCCGCGCCCCTGCATCTTCGAACACGTCTATTTCAGCCGACCCGACTCGGTATTTGCCGGGCGCTCGGTATACGAGGCGCGCAAGGCAATCGGCACCCAGCTCGCCATCGAAGCGCCGTGCGATGCCGACATCGTCGTGCCCGTGCCCGACAGCGGCGTGCCTGCGGCGATCGGATTTGCCCAGCAATCGGGCCTGCCTTTCGAGCTCGGCATCATCCGCTCGCACTATGTCGGGCGCACCTTCATCCAGCCCTCCGACGGCGCGCGCAATTCGAGCGTCAAGCGTAAGCACAACGCCAACCGCGCTCTCGTGGAAGGCAAGCGGATCGTCCTGATCGACGATTCGATCGTGCGCGGAACCACCAGCCTCAAGATCGTCGAGATGATGCGCGAAGCGGGCGCAGCCGAGGTCCACTTCCGCGTCGCCAGCCCGCCGACCGCGCATTCCTGCTTCTACGGGGTCGACACGCCCGAACGCTCAAAGCTGCTCGCCGCACGGATGGAGCTGGAACCGATGCGCGAGTTCATCAAGGCCGATAGCCTCGCCTTCATCTCGATCGACGGGCTTTACCGGGCGGTCGGCCGCGAGGGGCGTGACAAGGCCTCTCCGCAGTTCTGCGACGCCTGCTTCACCGGCGAATATCCGACCAGCCTGACCGATCTCGCGCAGGCCGAGCAGAAAGCCGCCGAGCTTCCCTTTGCCGATCCGAAAGCTGCCTGACCCATCATGACCGACACTTCCAAGCCGCTTGCCGGCAAGACCGCGCTTGTCACCGGTGCCAGCCGCGGCATCGGTGCCGCCACGGCAAAAGCGCTCGCCGCTTCGGGCGCGCACGTCATCCTGGTTGCCCGCAAGGTCAAGGCCTTGGAGGCGGTGGAGGACGCGATCCACGATGCAGGCGGCACCTCGACCATCGCTCCCGTCGACTTGACCGAGCCCGAAGCCGTCACCCGCCTCGCTGCGGCGATCGCCGGGCGCTGGCAGACGCTCGACATCATGGTGCTCGCCGCTGCCTACCTGCCCGAACTGACCCCGGCCTCGCAGATGGAGCCCAAGCAGTTCAACCAAGCGCTGCTCACCAATGTCGTCTCCACGCAGGCGCTGATCGCGGGCTTCGACCAGATGCTACGCCGCGCGCCGGCGGGCCGGATCATCGGCCTCACCAGCTCTGTCGGCGCCGTGCCCCGCCCTTACTGGGGTGCTTACGGTGCCACAAAAGCCGCTTTCGAGAACCTGCTTGCGACCTATGCTGCCGAGGTCGAGCGGCTTTGCCCCTTGCGCGTTGCACTGGTCGATCCGGGCGCGACTCGCACCGAAATGCGCGCCCGCGCCTATCCGGGCGAGGACGCATCGACCGTCAAGCCGCCTGAGGTGGTCGCCGACCGCCTGGTCGCGCTACTTATCGAGGGCTTCGAGGGGCTACACCGCGAACGCATCGACTGAGCTGCGTCCGTCAGGCTCTGCTTGATCCGTCGTTAACCACCTTTGCTAGCGGGTCATTAGGAAAGTCGGGCGCAAACCTGCGCGCGGACCACTTCGCCCCGAGAGACCGCAGGCTTCGAACCAAGGTAGTATAGCGATGCCGCCGACTAGCGACCCCTATCACGCCGCAGCGCAGGAAGATCGCTGCGGTCCGCGAACGCGTCTGACGATCCCCGCCACATTGCGTGCGTCGGGTGGCCGCGCTTTCCAGAGCGTTGTGCACGACCTTTCGATCTCCGGCTTCTCTGCCGCCTCGATCAACCGCATGCACGAAGGCCAGCTGTGCTGGCTGACGCTGCCGGGGCTTGAGGCGCTGCAGTCCGAAGTCGTGTGGTGGGACAACTGCATCGTCGGTTGCGCCTTTTCGGAGCTGCTGAGCCCGATCGTCCACGACAACATCCTGCAACGCTACAGCAACATCGGCTCGTACCGCCAGACGATCTGAGCGGGCCGCCGCACAAGGCGATGTTTCACGTGAAACACCGTTTTGGAGGGGGTCTAACTGGGGTCTAAGAGGGGTCTAGAGGGGGTCTAAACCGCGCTAGAGCAGGTCTGGACGCCCCTGAACCACCCCTGCATTTGGCCCTGCGCACGCCTCACTTGATGCTGGCCGCGATCCGCATCACGACATCGCGGGTATCCGCGCGCCCGCCCGACGACGTCGCCCCCGGCCAGTTGCTGACCACCGCCACCACCAGCTTCTTTGCGGGCACCAGCGTAATCGCCTGCCCGAAGATTCCCTGCGCCCCATAACTGGCGCCCGGATAGGTCCACCACTGGTAGCCGTAGCCGAACCCCGGTGCGCGCGGGCCAAAGTCGACCTGCGCCTTGCCCGCTTGCGCGAACCAGCCATCGGGCACCACGCCCCTGCCATCTGCAACGCCCCCTTCCAGCGCGAACTGGCCCATCCGCGCATAGTCCGCGAGGCGCAGGCTGAGGCAGCACCCGCCGATATTGTTGGCGCCCGGATCGATCATCCAGAACAACCCGCCTGCAAAGCCCGCCGGCTCGACGATCTTGGCCTGCGCATATTCGGCGAGCGACTTGCCGACCGCGTTCTCGACCAGCACGCCGATCAGGTTCGTCTCGCCGGTCTTGTAGACCCACTTCACGCCCGGCTCTGCCTCGCGCGGCAGGCGCTTCATCTGCTCGACGATCGCGTCGCCGCCATATTCGACCACGTAGCGGTTCATCTGCGCCACGTCGGACTGGGGATCGGTATAGCTCTCGTCCCACTTCACGCCGCTCGTCATGGTGGCGAGCTGGCGGACGGTGACGCCCTCGTAGGCGGACCCTGAAAGCTTCGGGATATACTTCGTCACCGGATCATCGAGGCTGGCGATGGCCCCGTCCTTGATCGCCGCGCCCAGCAGCGTCGACGTGAAGCTTTTGGCGACCGAAAAGCTGGTCCAGCGGTCGGTCGGTCCCATCCCCAGGCCATAGGCTTCGTACCGCACTTTACCATCCACCAGCACCATGATCCCGGCGGCGTTGGTCTCGGCCATCAGCGTCTTGAGGTCGGCTTGCAGCGCGGGGCTAAGGTCCGCGCCCTTGGGCAGCGCGCGCGGCTTGGTAGCTGCGGGGACTTCGTGTCCGGCGAACCAATTCTCCATCGCGCGGAAGCGTTCGGCACGTTGGGCGTCGGACCAGAACAAGACCTGCAGGTCGGCAGGGTCGCGCTGCGGCGGCTGGGTGATGCGGACTACCTTGTCGGCCATCGCTGGCGGCGGGGTGGCTGCCAACTCGGTCTCGCTGCCAACCCTGACAGTGCAACCTGCCAACAGAGCCGCCAGAGTGAACCCCGAAACCATGCCTTTGATCCGCGCCATATTCCCCGTCCTCTCGTCTTTTATGCGCTAGGCATAGGCGGTCGGGCCATGGCGGAGCAAGCCCCCCCCTCAACCGTCCTTCATCGCCTTCAACGCCGCCAGTGCCCGCTCTCGCGCGGCCTTGTGCGGCACGATCTTGCGGGGATAGCCCGATGGCCTGCGCCCGAACTCCTCGGGATCGTGGATGTAGGGCTCCTCCATCCGCGACAGCTCGGGCACATAGGTGCGGATGTAGCGCGCGGCATCGAACTTTTCGGACTGGCTGAGCGGCGCCATGATCCGGCTGAACATGTTGGAGTCCACCCCCGTCCCCGCGGTCCACTGCCAGTTGGTGGCGTTGGACGCGTAGTCGGCATCGCACAGCGTATCCCAGAACCACTTCTCGCCTTCCCGCCAGTCGATCAGCAGGTGCTTGATGAGGAAGCTGGCGGTGATCATCCGCACGCGGTTGTGCATCCACCCGGTCTGGTAAAGCTGGCGCATCCCGGCATCGACAATCGGGTAGCCGGTGCGGCCCTGCTGCCATGCCTTGAGATCGCGCGCGGCGGCCTCGTCGGTCGCGGGGTCACGCCATAGGAAACGGTCGAAGTCCTCGCGGTAATTCTGCGAGGCATAGGCGGGGAATTGCAGGATCGCGTTCTGGGAATAGTCGCGCCAGATCAGCTCGCTTTCGTAGGTCTGCCAGCCCTTTGATCGCTTGTCCTTGAAGGCGTGCCAAATCTGGATCGGCGAAATCTCGCCGAAATGGAGGTGCGGGGAGAGGCGCGAGACCTTGTCGACGCTCGGCAGATTGCGCTTGTCGTCGTAGTCGTCGACGTCCGCTTCCCATGCCGAGAGGCGCGCATGGGCGGCCTCTTCGCCGACGTGCCAGAACTCCGCGATGCCGGCCGACCAGTCGGGTTTGGTGGGGAGCAGGTTCCACGATGCCAGATCGTCACTCGCGGGCCAGTTGCCGGGCGCTTCGAGGCGCTCGGGCGCGGGCAGCTCATCGCGCGGCGGGAATGCGGCGCGGACGGCACGGCTGAACGGGGTGTAGATCTTGTACTGCCCGCCAGTGCCTGAGGTGATGCTGCCGGGCAGCATGAGGTAGTTGCCGTGGTGGAGTTGCAGATCGAGCGTCTTGGCCAGCTTGCGCTCGGCATTCAGCCACCATGGTTCATAGTGATGGTTGGCGTGGATGGTTACCGCGCCGGTTTCCGCCGCGAGCTTGGCGAGTTCCTCCACCGCATCGCCGTACCGCAGGATCAGCTTGCCGCCCTTGGCTTCGAGGCTCGCGGCGAGGCTCGCCAGCGAGTAATGCAGCCACCAGCGCGACGCGCCGCCATAAGCGTGATGCTTGGGCGCCTCGTCGTCGAGGACATAGACGCACACCACCGGGCCGATGTGGGCCGCGTGATAGAGCGCAGGATTGTCAGCCAAGCGCAGATCGCGCCGCAGCCATACGAATTGGGTTTGGGGCATTGGGTTCGGTGTTTCTTTCGTCATTGCGAGGCGACGCAGTCGCCGCGGCAATCCATTATCGAACGGTGCGGACCTTGGATTGCTTCGTCGCCTTCGGCTCCTCGCAATGACGAATTAAGGGCGGGTAAGTTCCTCACACCGCACATCCGGCAGCGCGAGGGAGAACCTGTCCCCCACCCGCGGATCGGAGAAGCGGGCATCGCGCAGGATCACCGAGCCATCGGGCGCACGGGTGAGGAAGGGCGCGCGCGACCAGAACAGGAAGGCGTCGAGCTGCGAGTTGGTGCGGCGAAACCGGCTCAAGTCCGGCCAAGCGCAGCGCAATTCGCTTGGAGGCAATATGAGGTAAGTCTTGTCCGTCGACCCGACATAGGGCGCATAGAACACATACCATTGACCTTCCCGCCAACCTTGGATCTGCTCTCGCTGCCAGAACTTGACGGGTACGGGGCTGGCGATGAACCCGCGGGAATGGCCGAAGGCATCGCGATAGTCCCATCGATGGGTCAAATAGGTGATCGCCCCATTCATTGCGATATACGCCAACCCCACCGCAATTCCCACCCGCGCAGGCCGCATCCATTCCGCCCCAGCCTTCTCCCGCCGCCGCGAGACCCAGATGCCGGCGATCAGCATCGCCCAAAGCCACGGGTCGATGATGAACAGCGTGTCGCCGTAGAACCATTGCGACGAAAACGGCTCCAGCAGCCGGATGCCGTAGACGTTGAGCCAGTCCATCGCGGGGTGCGTCAGGCAGCCGATGAAGCTGAGCGCAAACAGCCAGCCGAAATTGACCGGCAGCCACGCCTCTGGCCTAGTGCCGCGCCTCTCCTGCCAGCGGTCGAAGCCCCACAGCAGCCCCGCGAGCACCAGCGGCAGCAGCACCAGCGCAGGCGGGCCGTGGGTGATGCCGCGGCGGAAGGCGAGGTGCTCGAGCCCGTCGAGCCAGAAAAAGCACGCCGCGTCCACATCCGGCAGGTTCGCCCCGATGATCAGCGCGGGCATCGCGAGGCCGGTCTTGCTCTTCAGCCCCGCCTGCCCCAGCACCGCGCCGACAAGGCTATGTGTCAGATTGTCCATGACTTCGAGGGCTAGCGCGGCGCTTTGCCCAAGGGAACCGCAAATGCGCTTGGCGAAGGTGCCCGCCCTCGCCTATCGCACCCGGCAACAAGACACGCGGGAGAGCGCACACGTGACCGACCACTCCAATGCCTTTGGCCCATACATCCGCCCCGACATGAAGGGCTTCCTCAACATGATGGCGGCAGTGAACGGGCCCAAGCTTGTAGATATGACGCTGGAAGAGGCGCGCGCGTCCTATCAGGCGATGCACAATATCGCCGACCGTCCGGCCCGCGCGCTGGCAGTGATCCGCGACCTTGCCTGCCCCGGCCCGAACGGCGACATTCCCTTGCGGCTCTACGACGCGCGCGAGACCCGCGACGAGGCTTCGCCGGTGGTGATGTTCTACCACGGCGGCGGGTTCGTGATCGGCGATCTCGACACCCACCACGCGCTGTGTACCGAGATCGCCGCGCTGATCGACCTCCCACTGGTCGCGGTCCACTACGCCCGCGCGCCCGAAGCACCCTTCCCAGCTGCGATCCTCGATTGCGAAGCGGCGACGCGCTGGGCTGCGGGCAACCCCGCCGATCTCGGCCGCACCGCCAGCGGCATCATCACCATCGGCGATAGCGCAGGCGGCAATGCCGCCGTCGTAGTCAGCCAACTCCTCGGAGCAAGCCCCGCCGCCGTGCCGGTGGTGCTGCAAGTGCCGATCTTCCCGCTGGTCGCCGACGCCAATGGCTCGGCCAGCATGGCGGCGTTTTCCGAGGGCTACCTGCTCACCGGCGACACGATGGGGTTCTTCGATGCCGCCTACGCCGCCGACCGCTCAGACCCGCGCGGCTTCCCGATCCTTTCCGACCATAGCGCAGCGCCGCCGACCATCGTCGTCACCGCCAGTTTGGATCCGATCCGCGATTCGGGCCGCGCCTATGCCAAGGCGCTGGTGGACGCCGGGCGCGACGTGGTGTTCCTTGAAATGCGCGGGGTGACGCACTCCTTCACCAACCTGCGCGGCGCGGTGCCAAGCACGCAGAGCGACCTCGAACGCGTGATCGCGGCGATGCGCTTCATGCTGGCGAACCCCGCATGAACCCCAAAGGCCTCCCCTATCGCCCCTGCGCCGGGTTCATGCTGCTGAACGCCAAGAGCGAAGTCTTCGTCGGCCAGCGCATCGACCCTTCTGCACACGGCTTCTGGCAGATGCCGCAAGGCGGGATCGACAAGGGCGAAGACACCCGCACCGCCGCCTTGCGCGAGCTTGAGGAGGAGACCGGGATCGCCGCGCATCTGGTGGAGGTGATCGCCCCGGCCTCGCGCGCCATCACATACGACCTGCCGCCCGAACTGCTCGGCAAGGTCTGGAAGGGCAAGTATCGCGGGCAGGAACAATACTGGTTCCTCGGGCGGTTCCTCGGCGAGGATGCGGACATCAACCTCGAAGCGCATGATCCGGCCGAGTTCAACGAGTGGCGCTGGATCGACCCAAGCCTGCTGCCCGATGTGATCGTGCCCTTCAAACGCGAGGTCTACGAAGCGGTGCTGGCCGAGTTTCGCGAGTTGATCTAGCTGGCCTGCGCGCGAAGTTGGGCAATGACTTGCGCGGTAACCGACCAATAGACTGACAGATCGCTGAGCTCGAGGTTGTCGACCTCGTCCGCCCCACCCAGAAACAGCGGCACGCGATAGCCGATGCACTGGCCCGGCCCGGGCGCAGCACCGCCGGCGTTTCGCCATGACTGGTAGAAGCCGAAGGCCAGCGCTGCATCAGCATTGTCGACCAATTCGGACGCTTCGAATTCTTCAAGATCGACCGGAATTTCCAGGGCCTCGGCTGTGCCGGGTTCGAGCAACAGCACTTCGCCATCGCGGGCACTGTCGGTCGCGAATACGCAGCCCAGCCAAGCGGCACCGAAAATCGTGATCCGTCCGGCAAACTCCGGGAAAGCTGCGGCCACGTCATCGGCAATCGCTGCAACGTCGTCGCTATCTAGCCGGCGATAGGCGCCCAGCGCGATCAGATCATCCAGCGTCGGTTCGGCAGGCCAATCGATGCCATCGCCGCCGCCAGCGCTCTTCTTCTTGCCGAAACCGAACATCAGACGCCCCCGTCAGTTCGTTGCAGGCGCGGTCTTGTCCGTGTCGACTGCCAGCCTTGGCGAAGGCCCGCGCGCGATGCTGCTCTGGAGCGCCACCGTCTCGGGGCACTGATCGCCGCACAACGATTGCAGCTGGGCAAGGTTGCGCTTCGCTTTCTCGAGCGCGCCCTTCTCGACCAGCGCCGTGCCCTCGCCCGAAATCGCGGCGAAGTTGCCCGGATCACGGTCAAGCGCCTCGCGGTAGTAGCGGATCGCCTTGCCTTGCAGGCCCTGCTGGCGCGCGGCGTTGGCGAGTTCGATGTAAATCGGGGTGTAGGCGGGGTCGACCGCCAGTGCGGCCTCGAAAGCGTCAATCGCGGCCTGGGCTTCGCCGCCCTTGAGCGATGCCTGCCCCTGCGCGATCAGCGCCGCAGCGCGCGGATCAGGAGCGGCACCCGCATCCGCGCTGGAGATGCTCGCCGTCATGGCGAGGCACAGCGATAGAGCGGCGGCAGCAGGCGCAAAACGCATCAGAAGCTCCTTTAGTGCTTGAGACCGGGAACCGGACGGCTGGGTCATAGCCTGTCAGCGTATCATGGTGAACGCAGGCACGCGACGAAAAAACCATCCGTGCCGTGGTGGAGCGGATCGAGGCGGATTCCTGCACCGCGCTGGTCGCCGAAGGGCAGCGCGAGCGCCTCGGTCGTCCAGCCGGGATGGCGCGCGAGGAAGGCGGTGATGCGGTCCGGCCCTTCGACATCGAGCACCGAGCAGGTGACAAAACAAATCGAGCCGCCGGAGCGAACAAGATGCACGGCAATATCGAGCACGTGGTCTTGAAGCGCATTGAGACGCGCGAGTTCAGCCGGGTCGAGTCGCCAGCGGCCTTCCGGGCTGCGACGCCAGGTGCCGCTGCCCGAGCACGGCGCATCGACCAGCACGTGATCGGCCTTGACCACCCACGGGTGGAGCGTGCGCATCTCGCGGCCCGGATCAAGCAGCACGGTGTGATCAACCGCAGCCCCCGCCCGCGCAGCACGCGGCGCAAGGTTGCCGAGGCGGCGCTTGTCGGTGTCAGCCGCGACGATGCTCGCCGCATTGCCGAGCCGTGCGGCGAGCGCCAGCGTCTTGCCGCCGCCGCCTGCGCACAGGTCGATGATCGTATCGCCCGGCGCGATCGGCAGCGCCTCGACGATCAGCTGGCTGCCGAGGTCCTGCACCTCGACAAGGCCTTGCTCGTAGGCGTCCCACTGTTCAACCGGGGTGCCCGAGGCAAAGCGCAGGCCCTGCGTGGATGCGAGCTTCTCGCCCGCTTCAGGAAGTTCCAGTCCCTCGCGGTCGGCCTTCAGCGCATTGACCCGCACATCGAGCGGCGCGCGCGCCAACAATGCGGCAATCTCGCGCCCGCCGAGGCCCGAATTGCGCAGGGCTGAAGCAAGCCACTTGGGCGCAAGGCCGGTATCGGCAGCCTTCTCGCCCTCGGCGCGGGGTGCGGGGCCGTGAGGGGAGCCGTCGAACAGGGCCGCGACAGTCTCGTCCGTCCCTGCCACTGCCAGCATCGCCGCACGGCCGTTTGCAGGCACAGGCCCGCACAGGCGGATCGCTTGGTACACCAGATCGCGCACCGCTCGGCGGTCTTTCGATCCGGCATAGCGGCGGGCGCGGAAGTATTCGGCGATGATCCGGTCTGCGGGCGCGCCTTTGGTGCGCGCGGCGGGAATGATGCTGTCGAGCAGCTCGATTGCCGCCTCAACGCGTGCGGCGGGGGTCATGACCCCTTACCAACCATGGGTGTCTCAGCGTGTGGGATAATTGGGTGCCTCTCGGGTGATGGCGACATCGTGGACGTGGCTTTCGGAAAGCCCCGCATTGGTGATCCGCACGAATTTCGCGCGTTCCTGCAAATCGGTGATCGTGCGCGAGCCGGTATAGCCCATCGCTGCCTTGATCCCGCCGACGAGCTGGTGGACCACATCGGACGCGGGGCCCTTGAACGGCACCTGGCCCTCGATCCCCTCGGGCACAAGCTTCATCGCGGAAACGTCCTGCTGGAAGTAGCGGTCAGCCGAGCCGCGCGCCATCGCGCCGACGCTGCCCATGCCGCGGTACGCCTTGTAGGAGCGGCCCTGGTAGAGGAACACCTCGCCCGGGCTCTCGGTCGTGCCGGCCAGCATCGAGCCGATCATCACGCTGGAGGCTCCGGCGGCGAGCGCCTTGGCCGCATCGCCCGAGGTGCGCAGGCCTCCGTCGGCGATGACGGGCACGCCCGACTTGGCAGCCTCGGCGGCGCTTTCCATGATCGCGGTCAGCTGCGGCACGCCGACGCCTGCGACAACGCGGGTGGTGCAGATCGAGCCTGGGCCGATCCCGACCTTGACCGCATCGGCCCCGGCATCGACCAGCGCGCGCGTCGCTTCGGCGGTGGCGACATTGCCCGCGATGACCTGCACCGAATTGGAAAGCTTCTTCACCCGCTCAACCGCGCGGGCGACTTCGATGTTGTGGCCGTGGGCGGTGTCGATCACGATCACGTCGACCTCGGCATCGACCAGCGCCTCGGTGCGCGCAAAGCCCGCGTCACCCACCGTGGTCGCCGCCGCCACGCGCAGGCGTCCGGTGCCGTCCTTGGTCGCGTGGGGGTAATTGACCGCCTTCTCCATGTCCTTGACGGTGATGAGCCCGATACAGTGGAACGCATCATCCACCACCAGCAGCTTCTCAATCCGCCGGTGGTGCAGCAGCCGCCGCGCTTCTTCCTGCCCGGTGCCGAGCGGCACGGTGGCGAGGTTCTCGGTGGTCATCAGCTCGCGCACCGGCTGGAGCGGGTTTTCGGCAAAGCGTACGTCGCGGTTGGTGAGGATGCCGCACAATCGGCCCGCCGCGTCCACCACCGGGATGCCGCTGATCCGGTGCAGCTGCATCAGCGTCTGCGCCTCGCCGAGGGTTGCATCGGGGTGGATCGTGATGGGATTGACGACCATCCCGCTTTCGTAACGCTTCACAGCGCGCACCGCGGCGCATTGCGCGGCGACATCGAGATTGCGGTGGAGCACGCCGATGCCGCCAAGCTGCGCCATCGCGATCGCCATGTCGGCCTCGGTCACGGTATCCATCGCCGAGGAGAGCACCGGGATAGCGAGCGCGATATCGCGCGTCAGCCGGGTCGAGGTGTCGGCCATGCTCGGCAGCACGCTGCTTTCCGCAGGGCGGAGCAGCACGTCGTCAAAGGTCAGGCCGAGCGGGATATCCATGGGCGCCACTTTCGCAAAATCGGTGAGGGGATCTCCTCTGGCGGGAGATTCGTGGCGGCCCATGTAACGACACAGGCGGGCTTAGGCTAGGGGCCGGTCTTGACCCCTGCCGGATTGGGTGCCGGATAGCGTGCGGGATCGGCGATCTGGCGGATCACCGCTTCGTGCAGCAGCAGGTCCTCGACCGCGCCGCCGTACTCCACCACCGCCGCTTCGTCCGAAGGCCGGTGGTAGCGGGCGGCGAGGAAGGGATCGAGAATGCTGCGCGATCCATAGGTGCTGCTCATCAGCACGGTCGGCACCCCGGCCTGTGTCAACACCCAGCCGTCCTGCCGCTGGAGGAAGCTGTCGGCGAGCGGTTGGTCGCCCATGCTCCGCCCGCTTTTTGCGACGGCGCCAGTGATTACCGCATCGAGCGCGGGATCACTCCCCCGCCCGATCAGGCCGACCGGGCTCCCCGCAGGCGCAAGGGCCATCATGTCGAGGTTGAAGGCGGCGACAATCGTACCGAGCGGCAACGGCGGACCTCGCACGAAAGAGCGGATGCCGAGCAGCCCCGCCTCCTCGGCGCTGGTGGCGAGGAAGTAGACATCGCGCTGCATCGGCGGGCCTGCCTTGAGCCGCCGCGCCAGTTCGAGCAGCATCGCGACCCCGCTGGCATTGTCGACCGCGCCGTTGCAGATCCGGTCGAACTCCTCAGTCGCGCCGCATTCGCCGAGGTGATCCCAATGCGCGAGCACCAGCACCGCGCCCGATCCCGGCACGCTGCCGGGAAGTTTGCCGATGATGTTCTGGCTGATGAATTCGCGGCGGTCCGAAGTCGCGTCGATGCTGACCGCAAGGTTGAGCTCCAGCGGGTCTGCGCCGGCCACATCCTTGTCCGCATCGGTCTTGAACTTCTCCCAGCGGCGCGCGCCGATCACCTTCGCAAAGGCGCTGTCGGTGATGTAGGCGGCGAAATGGTCCTGCTCTTCACTGGCGAGGATCAGCTTGAGCCGGTCTTCGCGGCGGCGCACATTGGCGAGCGCATCGCGGTCGGGCACCACGGTCAGCACCGCGGTGGCGTTCTGGCTGAACAGCGCCTCGCGCCGCGCGGTATCGCGGCCCGGATCGGCGAGCATCACCGCCACCGCGCCCGCCAATCTGTCGCCGAGCACCGAGCCGTCGCCATAGCCGACGAACACCACCGGCGCGCCTGTCCCCGGCCCGCCAATCGCCAGCGCTCGGCGGCGCGGAGTGTAGACCGCCGCATCACTCTCCGGCACCACCATGCGGCCACGCCCTTGGCCGAGCGTGAGCTGCGCGGTGTCGGGTTCAATCGAGAGCAGGTCGACCGGCAGGCGCCAGGTGGAGCCGGGGTCGTTGGTGCCGGATTCGAGCCCGGTCTCGGCCATGCGCTTCTCGATCCACGCGTAGGTGGCGCGCGCGTCGGCCGTGCCGGGACGGCGGCCCCCGAGTGCGTCGCTGGCGAGGTCGTCGACATCGGCGCGCATCCGGGCTGCGATCTCGTCGCGCGCGACCGGTCTGACATTTGCAACCGGCGCAGGCGCGCAGGCGGCGAGCATAAGGCTGGCCAGCAGCGCCGCAAGGAATGGCAGGCGAGACAGCCTCATTGAGCCGTCCAGCCCCCGTCGATCGCATAGTTGGCGCCGGTGATGTTCCGCGCCGCATCACCGCACAGGAACACCGCCATCGCGGCGACATCCTCGGGCAGGACGAAGCTCTTGGTCGGTTGCTTGGCGAGCAGCACCTCGTTCATCACCTGCTCGCGCGTCATGCCGCGCGCCGCCATCGTGTCGGGGATCTGGTTCTCGACCAGCGGCGTCCAGACATAGCCGGGCGAGATACAGTTGGCGGTGATGCCATGCGTCGCCAGTTCCAGCGCAACCGTCTTGGTGAAGCCCGCCAGCCCATGCTTGGCCGCGACATAGGCGCTCTTGAAGGGCGAGGCGGCGAGCGAGTGGGCGCTGGCGGTGTTGATGATCCGCCCCCATCCCTTCGCCTTCATCCCCGGCACGGCGAGGCGCGTGGTGTGGAAAGCGGCCGAGAGGTTGAGGCCGATAATCGCGTCCCACTTCTCCGGCGGGAAATCCTCCACAGGCGCAACGTGCTGCATCCCGGCATTGTTGACGAGGATGTCGATGGGGCCGACCGCCTCCATCATCGCGTCGATGGCGGCAGGATCCATCAGGTTGGCGCCATAGTGGCGCGCACCCAATTCCTCGCAAATCGCCTTGATGGCGTCCGCGTCACCGAACCCGTTGAGAATCACCTCGGCGCCGTCTGCCGCCAGCGCACGGGCGATGGCGAGGCCGATCCCGGAGGTCGAGCCGGTGATCAGCGCACGCCTGTCCTTGAGCATTCGCCGCAACTCCTGCACGTTCGGCCTCTTCGGCAATCGCTTTTGCCGCGCGTATCGCGCCTGTCCAGCAAATTGCTCAGGCAGCACTTTCAAAGGGGAATCACTGATGCGTTTGGGCCCATTCGACACCTCCAACATCAACGTCCGCTCCAGCGACGGGGGCGGCGGCGGCATGGGCCGCGCAGGCGGGCTTGGTTGCGGCACGCTGGTCATCGCGCTGATCGGCGCGGTAGTGTTCGGGATCGACCCGCGCCAGACGATCGGAATGGTCGAGGGCATCCAGCAGCAGACCGCGCCCGCCGCCGGCAGCAACGCGGGCGGCAATGACCTGAGCAAAGATCAGGTCTGCGCCATCAGCGCTTATGCGACTGAAGCCTGCGCGGCGCTCGCCAGCCTCGATGCGACGTGGAAGGCGAGTTTCGCACGGAGCGGGATGGCGTTCGAGCAGCCCTTCCTCGACCTGTTCCAGGGCGGCCGGGTGACGACCGATGGCTGCGGCAGCGCGACATCGGCGGCCGGGCCGTTCTACTGCCCGGCCGACAAGGGCATCTACATCGACACCAGCTTCTACGATCAGCTAGCGCAGATGTCGGGCACCGGAGGCGATTTCGCGCGGCTTTACGTGATCGCGCATGAATACGGCCACCACATCCAGAACATCACCGGTCTCGCCGCGCAGGTCCGCTCCGCACAGCAGAGCAACCCCGCCGCCGCCAACCGCTTGCAGGTGGCGATGGAATTGCAGGCCGATTGCTATGCCGGGATGTGGGCGGGCAAAAACCGCGACAAGGTGGAACCGGGTGATCTCGAAGAAGGTATGCAAGCAGCAAGTTCGATCGGCGACGATACGCTGATGCGCAATGCCGGGCAGGAAGTCCGCCCCGAAGGCTTCACCCACGGCACCAGCCGGCAGCGCATGGCCGCGCTCAAGCTAGGGCTGGACAGCACCAACGACGCCGCCTGCAACGTTTTCTTCGAAGGAACCTGACCCGATGATCCGCCCCGCCCCTGCATATCTCGCCCTGTTCGCAGCGCTGGCTCTCGCCCTTCCGGCGCAGGCGCAAGTGATGCCCGAGCCCGATGCGAAGGAGGTCGCCATGACCCCGCTGCGCGATTTCAACATCGACGCGCGCGACATTCCCGAGGTGCTGCAGGTGGCCGCGCGCGATCCCTACGCGACCAGGGGCCTCGGCAAGTGCAATGCGCTGGTGGCCGAGATCGCCGGTTTGGACAGCGTGCTGGGCGCGGATTACGACATCGCGCAAGGTGACGGCCGGGACCGGATCAGCGAGGGGCGGATCGGGCAGAGCGTGGTCGGATCGGTGATCCCGTTCCGCGGTATCCTGCGCGAAGTGACGGGCGCGGCCGATAATGATCGCAACTTGCGTGCCGCCTACACTGCGGGAATGGTGCGGCGCGCATTCCTCAAGGGCTGGGGCATGGGGCGCGGCTGCCCCTATCCGGCGCGGCCCAAGGCGGCGGCGGCAAGCGGGAAGTAGACCTCCCCGCCCGCCGACGGCCCTGAGGGGCTCGCGATCAGCCCTCCTTGTCGTCCATACGGGCGATCTGCGCGTCGAGCGTCTGGAGCACCTTCTTGCGAGTGTCCTCGGGGATGTCGTTGTCCTTGGCGATCTCGTCGCGCGCTTCCAGAAGGCCGTTGCGGGCCAAGGCAGCTACGCGCTGGTGGCAGATCACGATCCTCTGGACGCCATCCTTGCCTTCGGTGGTCTCGACCGGCTCCTCGGCACCGGGGCGGCAGCCCTGCATGACCATGACGCGCGGCGGCATAGGCGGCATCGGCGGCATTGCACCCATCGGCGGAGAGACCCGCATCATAACCATATCGCCGCGCGCCTTTCGGGCTTCCATTTCGCCACGCATTTCGGCGATGGCAGCTTCGCGCTCGGCCTTATCGCCGCTGCGCATCGCCTCGAAGTGGCGCTCCATGGCTTCGCGGTCGGGGCCACCCGGGCCGCCTGGGCCGCTGCGGAACACCATCTTGACCCGGTTTTCCTTGCCGTCGGCATCGCGCCAGACTTGCTCGGTGACCTGCTCGTTACCCTCGCCCACCCCTTCAACCGTGCCCGTGCGGCTGTCGATGATCATGACATGCGGGGCGCCCGGCGGCGGCGGCGCGTTAGGGGCATTGGGCGCTTCCGGCGGAGCGGGCGGTGCCGGCGGCTCGGGCGCTTCCACGGCGGCTTCGGTTGCGGCGTAGCTGATCGAAGCGGTCAGCGGCAGAGCCAGCAGACCCGCGCCAAGCAGCGCGCGGCCAGCCATGCGGCGGCGGGGGGACATATCGGACATGGTGAGACTCCTCAGACGGTGAATGATCGATTTCTCGCCGAGCACCGGACAGGCCATCGGCGCGGTCAGGGCGGCATTGTGGGCGGCGCCGGGCGCGGCGGCGAAGCGGGCGATGAGCGCGGCATAGGCAGCCCGCTCGTGCGGGCCGCGGCGGGCCATCACCCGCGCATCGCAGGCCGCCTCCTGATCGCGGCGCAGCGCCAGCCAGCCATAGCGGCCGAGCGGATTGAACCAGTGCAGCGCGAACAGCGGCTGGACGAGGACGTTGACGAGCAGATCGCCGCCGCGGTGATGCGCAAGCTCATGCGCCAGCGCGAGATCACGGGCAGCCCGGTCGTGGAGCGCCATGAAGCCGGGCGGAAGCGCGATCACAGGATCTAGCACGCCCATCGCCAGCGGAGCGCTGGTGGCCGGGGTCTCGACCAGCCGTACCTTGAAGAACAGGCCTCCCAATGCTCCCGGGGCCCGGCCAACCTCCCGCGCCTCGGCCAGAAGCTCGTCGCGCAGGGCAAAGTAGGCGGAAAAGCGCAGCCACATGCTGACAGCCGCGCCGCCGATCCAGAGCAGCAGCAGCCCTTCGAGCAGCGGCAAGCCGGCGATCGTCGCGAGCAGATCGAACCCGGCGTGCGGGGCGGCTTCCATCGGCACGGTCAGCGGTGCGGGAACAGCGCCAGCGGCGGCTTGCGTGGCAGCCTGCCAGACAATCGCATCGGCAGGCGGCGGAGCAGAGGCGAGCGTTTCGACCGGTACAGGCCCGGTTGCGGCCACCTTGGGCGCCATCCACGCGGGCAACGTCACCGGCGGAAGGATCAACCGGAACAGCGGCAGCGCCCACAGCGCATAGGCTGCCTCGGGCCCGAAGGTGCGGGTGACAGAGCGGCGCAGCAGCAGCACTGCGATGATCAAGACGCCGGTCCATGCCAGCGTGTGCAGCAGCACGTCCGTCATGGCCGCAGCTCCTTCAGCAGCGCCTCGATGTCGTCGAGATCATTGGCGGTGAGCGCTTCGGTCTCGGCAAGGTGTGCGACAAGCGATGCGGCGCTGCCGCCGAACAACCGCTCGACCAGTCGGCGGCTCTCGCCCCCGACATACGCCTCGCGCGCGAACAGCGGGGTGTAGAGGAAGCGGCGACCGTCAGGCTCCGACGCGAGCGCGCCCTTCTGGACGAGGCGCGAGAGCAGCGTCTTGACCGTGGCGAGGCTCCAGCCGCGTGCTGCGCAGACTTCCTCGCACACTTCGGCAGCGGTCTGGCGCGGGCGGTCCCACAGCGCTTCCATCACCGCATATTCGGCTTCGGTGATGCGTTCGCCTGGACCAAAGGCAGGAATGTCGTCGGACGGGTTCACGGGGCGTCTCCCTCGCTCTTGTGATTACACCTGTAGTCACATCGATTACAGATGTAAACCTTGCGCCCGGGTGAACAGCGGGCGCCCCTGCGTGTCATTCGATATACTGCGATGCCGAGCGGACGAACGGCATGTTGCAGGGCCCCAGAGACGCTTTTGCCTGCCCCGCCACTAGTCGGCGACCGCCGGGCGGCCGACGGGTTTGCTCGGCTGCTGCGGCATCCCGGCCTCGATCACCGGCAACCACGTTTTCGCGCCCGCGCCGATGCTGACCTGCGGGAGCGAGGCGAGGAATTTGGAGCGGTTCTCCCATTCCGCGACCGATCGCCCCGCGATCCGCGCTGCCTCCTCAAGCCCGACCGGCTGGCGCAGCGCGCGGTTGATCAGGGCGTCGCCGAAGAAGGTCCAATCGTTCTCCGCCACGCAGCCGAACGAGGAACGGGTGCTCGCCGCCGCAGTGAGGATCGCAGTGTCGGGGCTCGCCAGCACCGGCACGAACACGCCGGAATAGCAGGCGGACAGGATCAGCACCCGCCGCGCAATCCCCGCTTGCTCGAGAGCGGACTTGAGCGACTTGGGCGAAAGGACACCGTAGCCAGAATCGCCGAAGTGGTAGGCAAGGCCGATGTCCGCGCCGTGGCTGGTGGTGTAAAGCACCAGCACGTCATCCTTGCCGTCCATCACCGTGCCGAAGTGCTCGATGCTTAGCAGCAGTGCGGAGATCGAGCCGTGGGGGAGATCGTCCGATACGCCGTCCGGCCCCGCCAGCGTCAGGGTGCGGCCCTGCGCGCCGTAGCGTGCGGACAGCACTCGCCCCGCCTCGCGCGCCTCGCGGGCGAACACCGGATCGCTGTCGAGCGCGATGGAAAGAACATAGGCCTCGGGCGTGCCGGGCTGCTGGGGGGCGAGAGCCGCCAGCGCTGCATCGAGCCGCCGGGCCTGCTCGCGGATCGCCGCCGGGGATACGCCCCGGTGCAATTCGGGGCTGAGCTCGTAGCTCTTGCGCCGCTCGGCCTCGTTCTTGCCGCTGGCGAGGTCGGGATAGGGCAAGGTATGCGGCGGGGGCTGGTTGGACGCGGCGGGCGCGGATTGCGGCGATGATTGCGAGAGGGCGGGCACGGCCAGCAACGCCGCCAAAAACCCCCCGATGATCCTGCCCCTGCTCATCCCAAGGCAAGCTGACCGGATGCCCGGCCCGCGTCAAGTGCGCTCACCGGACCATTCGCCGCCAGATCGTCCTGAGGCTGAGGCCGAGCAGCCGCTTGTATTCGAACGTCTTGACGAACCAGTAGAAGGCAAAGGACGCGATCGCCGCCGCCTCGACCCAGTAGACCGCATGGCCGCAGTCGCGCCCCTGCCAGCGGCTGAGAGCCCATGCCGCGAGCGGCAGGGCAATCATCAGGCACCCGGCCAGGTTGTAGGCCCGCGCGAACCGCGCGCGCAGGGGCGGCCACAGGATGTAGGCCAGCCGCCGCTTGGAAAAGCCGAGCGCGACCACGAACAGGCATCCGAAGAAGGCGACAGCGAAGCCCTCGTGCCAGTCGAGCGCGGTGTCGGTGCATTGCTCGATGCCAGTGGGCACCATCGCCACACCGATGAGCAGGATCCCGGCAAGCGTCAGCAGCAGGTTTTCCGCGCGCGACAGGCCTTGGAACAGCACGAGGAACAGGCCCAGCGCCCACAATAGCCCCACGAACAGATCGCGCGTCGCGGGGACGTGGTAGAAGTAGCTGATCGAATAATGCCCCTCGTACCCGCCCACCAGCGGCAGCACGATCGGCACGGCGAGCGCGATGACGCCGATGCCGAAGCTCTTGATCAGGAAGGCGAGGTTGGCGTGGCGGGAGAAGTCCTTGCGATAGGCATCCTTGCGCCGCCAGTCGATCGCTTTGGGGTCTGAGGCGCGGTCGGAAGGTGTCGGTTGCTGCTTTTTCATCGCCCCATCACTCCCCTCGACATTCGCCCGTCAGATCAGGCGTGCTCGTTGCTCGGGCGTGAGCAAGGCGCAGGCCTCATCGGTCTTGCCGAACCAGCGATAGCGGTTGCGCGCGACAAGGTCATAGGCCCAGTCTCGCAAAGGCCTCGGGATGATCTGGAATACCAGCCCCAGCCGCCACCACCCGCCCAGCGCCCGCGCGACCTCGAAATATCCGGTGCTTTTGATGAAGGCCTGTCCGTTCCGCAAGAAGACGTAACTTTCGTCCCAGTCGACCCCTAAATGGCGGCACAATGCGTCTCCCAACGGCGCTTGCGCTGAAGTGAAGGCGACCGTGCCCTTGGGGTCATATTTCATGATGAAGGACACCCCGCCCGAACACAGCACGCAGACGTGGTCGAAGATGAAAACCGGGCGCGAGTCGTCAAAATCGGGCACGTTCGGATCGTCGCGGTAGCTGTAGGGCGGCAGGATCATGCGTCGGTCACCTCGATATCGAAACCGGAAAAGGCAGCGCGGTAGTCGGCGAGGCTGATGATGCCGAGACACGGCCGCGCGCCGGGCTCAAACTTGCGCCCCGCCGCCATATAGCGGGCAATGAGGATCACGGGAATGCAGGGGATGAAAGGCCCATGTCCCGACCGGGCGATGATCCAGTGGCGGCGAATTGTCGGCGCGCCGTCCGCGCCTTCGCCGATGATCGTCATGAAGAACCCGCTCGTCCCCGTGCCAAGCCAATCAAACAGGCTGGCGATGCGCAACAGCTGGGGAGCAAAACGATCAAGCCGGGGCAGCACGCCAATGCGCGTCAGCCAGCCCAACGGCGCGGTTCCGAAATGGAGCGGCGCAATGGCGTGGCCCGCCCAGAACGAATGGTCGACGAGGCCGGAGTAACGCGCCGCGAAGAAATCGAGATCGGGTGCGTTGGCCCGCCCGAACCATCGCGCACCGATGCCCGGCAATGCGACCCGTCGCTGTTCGCTCCAGCCGGTGACAGGCACCATCCGGCCGCCACGCAATGTCGTGAAGCGCTGGCCGACAAAAGACAGAACTGCGGCGACCGTCCCCGCCCCGGCATTGGACTGTTCGGCCCCGCTGATCCCGTATTCGACTGCGCGGATCATGCGCATATCGCGCGCCGCTTCGTCAAGGTACGCCGCTGTCAGCGCCGGGACAGAGCTTGCGCCTGCCAACACCGCAACGCCCGTGCTCTTGGCGTCATCGTCCAGCACCCCGATCCCGGTGACGAATTCGCGCGCATCGGCAATGTCGCAATAATGCGCCCCGCAGGCGATGGCTGCCTCGGCTACGGCATAGGACTGGCCGTTATATGGCCCGACCATATTGATGACGAGGTGAGGCCGCAGCGCCGCCAAAGCCTCGGGCGGCCCGGCAAGGTCGTAGGCGCCCGCCTCAGCCGGATTGGCAGCCTCCAACACACCTGCGAAGTCTCGCGCCTTGGCCAGCGACCGCCCCGCGATGATCAGCTGGACCGCATTGTCGCCCGCAAGGCTGCGCGCCACATGAGTACCGAAATTGCCATAGCCGCCGATAATGGCGACCCGCAGCGGGCAACCCGCTTCAGACACTGACAATCTTTGAGAACTGCGCCATCATCCATCAGCCAAAATGGCAGCGACGGTGGCAATTGGGGCAAAGTGCAATGGCGTTCTCAAACGTATCTTCTCCGCCACCCGCTAGCGTCACATTGTGGTGCACCTCAAGAAACGGAAGCCCATTCGATTTTCGCAGAAATGGCGCTGCCTTCCCGCAATCCTCACAGAAACCCCCGGCATGATGGAGGCGGGCGGCTACAACATGAGCGTTACGAACGAACTGCACGGTCATCACAGTGGTTTTATGAGGCTTGTGTCCAGTGGGAGGCAGTTTGCGCTTACGTGCCTTTTCAGAGAGCAGATATGATTTCAGAATACTCTCGTCCCAATTCACAACACCATCGGTGTTATCGTCGGACTTGAGAGCGTCCTCGAACTCTTCAACCAATCCAATTATCGACGGCAAGGAAGATTTGCCCTGCTCTGAATAGTAAGCTGCGTGCCTTCTTACGGAAGCCAAGGCATTCGTGAGCCCATTTTGGCCTTCATCCGCAAGAATTTGTTCCAAGAAATATCGAGTGGCCGCAATGTTCATGGTCCGCGTGTATCGCTCACCGGCCAGCATTTCGCGTCGTTTACGAACATATGCCCACGCGGATGAGAAATTCATCCCATGATTGTTATGCAATTCAGTCGCTGCCTCTAAGTCGGTCAGCTTGCCCCTCGCGACTTGCGTCGCGAGGGAATAGGCTGCTTTGACCTCACTGATACCGATCTTCGGCATTCAATGGCGCCCTCCGATCAATACACCCGAGCTTTCGGCTCGATGTACTTGATATCGTCCGTCAGCGTGTACTCATGGACCGGGCGGTAATCGATCCGGCTGTTCGAGCCGCGGCCGCCCCAGCCGTCGAACCAGGCGATGGTGTGCTTCATCCATTCCTTGTCGTTGCGGTTGGGGAAGTCCTCGTGCGCGTGGGCGCCGCGGCTTTCCTTGCGGTTGGCCGCCGATGCCATCGTCACGTTGGCCTGCGCCATCAAGTTGTCGAGCTCAAGCGTTTCGATCAGGTCCGAGTTCCAGATCAGCGACTTGTCGGTGACATGAATGTCCTGCATCCGGGTGTTCTGCTCGGCGAGCTTGGCGACGCCTTCGTCCATCAACTTCTGGTCGCGGAACACGGCGCAGTGCTTCTGCATCGCCTTCTGCATCTCGCCGCGGATCTGCGCGGTGGGCGAGCCGCCGCTGGCGTAGCGGAAGTGATCGAGACGGGTCAGCGCGAAGTCGGCGCTGTCGGCGGGCAGTTCGGGCTGGCTGGCGCCGCCCTTGATATTGTCGCGCAGGTGGTGGCCGGTCGCGCGACCGAACACCACGAGGTCGATCAGCGAGTTCGAACCCAGGCGGTTTGCCCCGTGGACCGACACGCAGGCCGCCTCGCCCACGGCGTAAAGCCCGGGGATCACGGTGTCGGGATTGCCATCCGGCCCGAGGGTGACGACCTGCCCGTGGTAATTGCAGGGGATGCCGCCCATGTTGTAATGCACCGTCGGGGTGACGGGCAGCGGCTGGCGGGTAAGGTCGACGCCGGCGAATATCTTGCCGCTTTCGGTAATGCCCGGCAGGCGCTGTGCAAGCACCTTGGGATCGATGTGGTCGAGGTGGAGGTGGATGTGATCGCCATCCGGCCCCACGCCGCGGCCCTCGCGCATTTCGATCGCCATCGAGCGGCTGACGACATCACGCGACGCGAGGTCCTTGGCGCTGGGCGCGTAACGCTCCATGAAGCGCTCGCCCTGCGAGTTGGTGAGGTAACCCCCCTCCCCGCGCGCGCCTTCCGTGATCAGCACGCCGGCGCCGTAGATGCCGGTCGGGTGGAACTGCACGAACTCCATGTCCTGCAACGGCAAGCCAGCGCGCAGGACCATCCCGCCGCCGTCACCGGTGCAGGTGTGGGCGCTGGTCGCGGTGTAGTAGCAGCGCCCGTAGCCGCCGGTCGCCAAGACGACCGACTGCGCGCGGAAGCGGTGCATCTTGCCGTCGTCGAGGCACATCGCCATCACGCCGACGCACTTCTTCTCGCCGCCGACGTCGCTCATGATGAGGTCGAGCGCGAAGTATTCGATGAAGAAGTCCGCGTCGTACTTCAGACTCTGCTGATACAGCGCGTGGAGCATGGCGTGACCGGTACGGTCGGCCGCGGCGCAGGTGCGCTGCACCGGCGGGCCTGCGCCCATGTTCTGCATGTGCCCGCCAAACGGCCGCTGATAGATCGTGCCATCGGCGTTGCGGCTGAACGGGACGCCGGCGTGCTCCAGCTCGTAAACCGCCGCCGGGGCTTCACGCGCGAGGTATTCGATCGCGTCCTGATCGCCCAGCCAGTCCGACCCCTTGACGGTGTCGTACATGTGCCACGTCCAGTGATCCGGGCTGTTGTTTCCTAGCGAGGCGGCGATCCCGCCTTGCGCGGCGACCGTGTGCGAGCGCGTCGGGAACACCTTGGAGATGTTCGCGGTGCGCAGGCCGGCTTCAGCCGCGCCCATTGTCGCGCGCAGGCCCGAACCGCCCGCGCCCACCACGATCACGTCGTAGGTGTGATCGACGATCGTGTAGGCGCCTGTCAGGTGCGCGCCCCCGACATCGTTGGCGGTGTTCTTGGGTGCTGCGGTTGCCATCAGGCCTTACCTCCGAATGCGAGCGCGGCGACGCTGAAAATAGCGAAGGCGCCGCCGCCGATGATTACAAGATTGAGCGCCGCGATCACCGCGAACTTGGAGCCGGGCTCGTGGATGTAGTCCTCGATCAGTACCTGCAGCCCGAGACGGGCGTGCCAGAACACCGAGATGACGAGGAGAATGATCGCGGTCGCCGCCAGCGGCGTCGTCAACCACTTGACGACGCTCGCATAGCCGAAGTCGCCGAGCAGCGCGAAGCTGATGACAAGGTAGCTCATCAGCACGAGGTTGCCGATGGCGGTGAAGCGCTGGATCATCCAGTGATGCGCGCCTTCATGCGCGGTGCCCAAACCGCGAACGCGGCCGATGGGGGTGCCGTTGCCCATGTGAGTGATCCCCTACTTCAACAGGACGGCCGCCCAGAAGGCGGCGGTGAGAACGATGCCGATGATCGGCGAGGCGATCGACCACATGCGGTTGGTGTCGAGCTCATAGCCCGCACCGATATCCATTACGAAGTGGCGCAGGCCGCTCGTCATGTGGCTGAAGAACGCCCAGGACACGCCGACCAGGACCAGCAGGCCAAGCCACGAGCCCATCACGGACTGGAAGGTCGCATAGGCTTCGGGCCCGCTCGCGAGTGCGCCCAGCCACCATACCAGCAGCGGCAGGCCAACCAGCGCCATGCCGTCGCCGGTCACGCGGTGGAGGATCGATACCAGCATGTGCGGCCCCCAACGCCAGATCTCGAGGTGGGGAGAGAGCGGTCTTTGGTTCATGGTGATCCCGTTTGGTCGCTATTCAAGGCCATTCCACTTAGCGCGGCTGACGCGTGAGGCAAGCCGCGACAGGTGGACAGAGCTTGCAAAGTTTCGGATAGGCGATTGCATGGGACACATTCTTGTAACCGGATCGAGCCGCGGAATCGGCAAGGCAGCGCTGGACGCACTGTCTGCGCGCGGCGCGCATGTGATCGGCCACGGCTCGCGTTCGGTCGACGCTTCTGCGAGCGGCCCGCCGGTGATCGCCGCCGATTTCGGCAATCCGCTCGCCGCGCAGGCGCTGTGGGAAGCGGCGCTCGAGGTCGCGGGCGGCGAGATCGACGTGGTGGTCAACAATGCCGGGCGCTTCGAGGCGAACCGGCTGGATCGTTCGGACATCGAATGGCTCGATGCGTGGGAAGATACGCTGCGGGTCAACCTCACCTCCGCCGCGCAGCTTTCGCGATTTGCGGTGCTGCACTGGCAGGAGCGGGGCTTTGCCGGGCGGCTGGTGCACGTGGCGAGCCGCGCGGCATACCGCGGCGATTCCCCGGCGCACTGGCACTATGCCGCGGCCAAGAGCGGGATGGTGGGGATGCACAAGACCATAGCTCGCGCCTACGCTAAGGACGGCATCCTGAGCTTCGCCGTCACCCCCGGCTTTACCGACACCAGCATGGCGGACGACTATCTCTCCAGCCGCGGCGGGCCGGAGCTGCTGGCCGACATTCCGCTCGGCCGGGTGGCGACACCTCAAGAAATCGCGGCGATCATCGCCTTCTGCGCGCTGGATGCGCCGCCTAGCATGACGGGCGCGGTGATCGATGCGAATGGAGCGAGCTATGTTCGTTAGGCTCCTTGCCGCTGCCGCCGCGCTGGTCCTGTCCGGATGCACCATCGCCGCTGCCTCATCGCAGGCATCGGACAAGGTCGAAGACGCGCGTTATTCGAGCGACATGGTGCGCTTCGGCGCGGTTTGCGAAGATTTCGACGACTGGGACAAGCCCACAGAACCGTTCCTCATCCACGGCAACACTTACTATGTGGGCACCTGCGGGATTAGCGCGATCTTCATTGACCGGGGCAATGGCGGCTTTGTTCTGATCGATACCGGAACCGAGACGGGTGCACGCGCGGTTCTGAACAATATCCGTGCTCTTGGCCTCGATATCAGCGGACCGGGCGATATTCTCCAAAGCCATGAGCATTACGACCATGTCGGTGGGCTCGCGTGGATGGTGCAGCGGCTTTCCGCGACCGCATCGGTCAATGCAGACGTCGCCAATGTCTACATCACCGGGGTGGCCGATCCACGCGACCCGCAAGCCGGGATGCATGAACCGATGGATCCAGTCGATCCCTCGATCATCTATCCGGGCAAGGAAATTGATTACGATGGTTTTGTAATGCGTTCGATCGCCACCCCCGGCCACACGCCCGGCGCGCTGTCATGGCAATGGGAGAGCTGCGACGATGCCGGCACGTGCCACACCATCGTTTATGCCGATAGCCTCTCGCCAGTCAGCCGCGACGATTACAGGTTTTCCAATCATCCGGACTATGTCGCGGCGTTCCGCGCGGGACTGGAGCGGGTGCGAGACCTTAAATGCGACATCCTCCTCACCCCGCACCCCTCAGCCAGCGAGATGCTGACCCGTGCGCGAACGGGCACGATGGAAGGCGGCATGACCTGCGCGGAGTATGCCGACAGCAAGACCAAGGCGCTGGACGAACGCCTCGCCAAGGAAGCCGCCGGCAAATGAGCACCACCTGGAAACTCACCGCCCATGCCCCCAAGCTGGTCGTGCAGGCCGCACTGCTGGCGCATGACCTGATCGACGACTGGGATTTCGAACTCGTCATCGCGGGCCGCGAAGAGGCGGAAGACAAGCCCGACGACTGGGTTCTGGAAGGCTGGTATCCGCGAAAGCCCGGCAAGACCGAGAAAGCCGCCCTCGCCGGATTGTTCGAAGGCGGCACGCCTGCCATCGCGCTCGAGGAACTCGAACCGCAAGACTGGGTGACCCTCAGCCAGCACAACGCGCCCCCGATCCGCGCCGGGCGCTTCCATGTTCACACGCCTGACTATCCCGCCGATCCCGACCTGATCGACTTCGTGATCCCTGCCTCCCAAGCCTTCGGCACCGGCCAGCACAAGACCACCGCCGGGTGCCTCGAAATGCTGGGCGCGATGAAGGCCAGCGGCGTGACCGTGCGCAATGTCGCCGATATCGGCACCGGCACTGGGCTGCTAGGCTTTGCCGCGCTGGCGTTGTGGCCGCACGCCCTTTGCACCCTCACCGACATCGACGCGGTCTGCACCGGCGTGGTCGAGGAGAACGCGCGGCTGAACGGCCTCACCCTCGGCCCCAAGCCGGGCGAGGCGGTGATGATCGTCGCCGACGGGATGGACGACCCGCTGCTGCAAATGCGCGGGCCTTACGACCTCCTCATCGCCAACATCCTCGCAGGCCCGCTGGTGAGCCTCGCCCCCGACTTCGCCAATGCGATGAGCCCCGGAGGCAGCTTGCTACTCGCCGGACTTCTGGCAGGCGAGCAGGAAACGGCAGTCAAGCGCGCCATGCTCCGCGCCGGTTTCCGCATGGCCGCAAGGCTCCAGCGCGGCGACTGGGCGATCCTGTGGCTGCGGCGGAGAAGGATGCGCTAGACGATGATCGAGCGGATCGACATCGCGGTGCGCCTGTTGGCCTGTGGAGCGATGCTGCTCCTGCTGGTGCTGCTGCTCGCCGGAGAGGTCCGCCGCGGTCTTAAACTGCCGCTCGCCGGGCTGCTGGTCGGCGCGATCGGCTACCTGCTCAATTCCTGCGCGCAGATCTTCAGCGAAGCGCGCACGATGCTGCCGCTGAGCGAATTCTTTTCGATCTTCACACCTTACTTCACCTGGCTATTTGCCTTGCGGGTTTTCGAACGCGAGCCGCCGCGCGTGGCCGCATGGGGCGCCGCAGGGCTGCTCACAGGGGCGTGGCTGACGGGATTCTTCGTGCAACCGCACACGCATGTCGGCTTCTACATCATCCACATCGTCGGGCTTGCGTTGATCGCCGACCTGTTCCGCACCGCGATTGCAGGCCGCGCGGACGATTTGGTCGAGCAGCGCCGCGCCTTTCGCCTGTGGCTACCGGTGCTGGTCGCGGCGCAGGCTGGCGGCATTCTCGCCTATGAGCTCGTCACCGGCCAAGGGAGTGTCAACTTCGATCCGCGCATCCAGCTGGTCAACACGCTGCTGATCCTCGCGCTGACGCTGTTCGCGGGGAAAGCCTTGCTGCGGACCGAGCCGGAGCTGCTGCTGCGCAGCGAGAACCCGGCCGCCCCGCCCGAGCCGCCTGCGCTGCAACTCTCGCCCAGCGAAGTGGTGCTGAAGGACAAGCTCGACGCGGCGATGGCGGCGGGACATTACCGCACCCCCGGGCTGACCATCGCCGGGCTGGCCGCGCATCTCGGCACGCCCGAACACCGCCTGCGCGCGCTGATCAACCGGCGCCTTGGCCATCGCAATTTCTCCGCCTTGCTCAACCGCTACCGCATCGCCGAGGCACGCGCGATCCTCGCCGACCGGGCGCAGGTCGATCTGCCGGTCCTAACTGTTGCGATGGACCTAGGCTACAATTCGCTGCCCCCGTTCAACCGCGCGTTTCGGGCCGAGACTGGCACCACGCCGAGCGAATTTCGTCGGCAGTGTTTTGGCGAAACCGCCGGTCAGAACTGAAAAAGAACGCTCGTTTTCAGAATCCTTCGGGTTTTTCCGTAAGCGACGAGCCTTTGCCGAGCGCAGATGGCATGTCACAAGCCATCGCTGACAAAGGCTTTTTGAACATGCTGACTCCCGCTGATCAGTCCACGCTCGACTACGCCATCAATAGCGTGGCGGACCATTTCATGTTCGGCATCTATTTCGATCTCAGCCGCTACCTGATCGCGGCGGGCGTGCTAACGCTTTTTCTGCTGATCTTTCGAGGCTTTGCGGAGGCACGTCGGATCCAGCGTAATCGCCGGGCATCGCGCAGCGACTATCTGCGCGAAGTCCTGTCCTCGATGCGGACAGTGATCGTCTATGCCTTTGTAACGCTGGCGATCCTGATCGGGCGCGAGACCGGCGTGTTCCTGCTGTCGATCGAGCGCGCGCTGCTGTGGACCATCATCTGGCAGTTTGCGCTGATCGTGATGGCGCACGATGCATGGTTCTACTGGGCTCACCGTGCGATGCACCACAAGCGGCTGTTCAGGGCCACGCACCTTCACCACCACAAGTCGCGCACGCCCACGCCGTGGGCAGCCTACAGCTTCACCATGATCGAGGCGGTGATCGAGGTCGCCTTCGTGCCGCTGTTCCTGCTCGTCACCAGCGGGCTGGGCATCGCCTATGCGGGCTTCGCGATCCTGTTTTTCATCTGGCACCAGATGATCCGCAACGTGATGGCACATGCGGGCAGCGAGCTGTTCCCGGCGGGATGGGTGGACAATCCGTGGACAGACTGGATCGCGACGACAACGCACCACGACCTGCACCATTCATCGGGCCACAACTTCGGCTTCTATTTCACGTGGTGGGACCGCTGGATGGGCACCGAGCACCCGCGCTACCGCGAGGCGTTTCGGGCCGTCACCACGAGGGTGCGGGAGCCGGAGCAGGTGGCCGAGCCTGCGGAGTAGGCGTCAGCGGAGCGCGCTACGCCGCGCTTCCAGCCACAATCGCTCGGCCCGCGGGGGAGCTAGCGCCAGCGCCGCATAAATCGCCGCCGCCGCTTCCCCTGCCTTTCCCGCCCTTGCGAGGAGATCAGCGCGCGCGACGTGGTATGGCCGGGCGAGCGCCAGCCGCTCGGCGGGAAGCGCCTCGAGGGCCGCCAATCCGGCCTCGACCCCCTCGGTCTGCGCCAGCGCCAGCGCGCGGGACAGCGCCACCATCGGCGTGGGGCGCAGCGCCAGCAGCACATCGTAGAGCCGCAGCACCGCGCTCCAGTCGGTGACGCCGTCAAAGGAACGCCGCGCGTGGGTGAGCTGGATCGCCGCCATCACCTGATAGGGGCCGGACCGCGCCAGTGCCGCCGCACGGTCCATGATTACGCGTGCTTGCTCGATCCGGGCGTAATCCCATCTGGCGGTGTCCTGCTGCGAGAGCGGCACCATCGCGCCCTCTGCATCGAGCCGCGCGCCTGCCCGCGAGCGAGCCAGCAGGACCAGCGCGGCAAGTCCCAGCGCATCGGGCTCATGAGGCACAAGCTCCGCGACCAGCATCGCCAGCCGCTCGACCTCGGCGCCAAGGTCGTCTTCAAGGTCGGCCGAAAGCTCGCCGCCTGCGTCCGCATAGGCGGCGGTAAAGGCGAGTTCGAGCGCCAGCAACACCGCGCCCAACCGCTCGGGCCACTCGCGGCGCGGGGGGAGTTCGAAAGCGATCCCCGCGTCGCGCACCTTGGCCTTGGCGCGGGTGATGCGTTGGAACATTGCCGCCTCGCTCACCACGAAAAGCTGCGCGATCCGTCCGACCGTCAGGCCGCAGATAACCTTCAGGGCAAGGGCTGCGCGCACCTCGGCACCGAGCGCCGGGTGGCAACAGATGAACAGCAAGCGCAGGCGTTCATCCGGGATCGGGTCGGGCAGCGTCAGGATATCGGCCATGTCGGTGACCTCGGCGATGGCATCGGCGACGCGTTCCTCGGCGCGGGCCTTCCGGATCGCGTCGAGACCGCGGCGCTTGCCCGCGACGAACAGCCAGGCGGCGATGTCACGGGGCGGCTCGGCAAGCGTGAGGCAGCGGGCGGCGGCTTCGGCGAAGGCATCCTCCGCCGCGTCGAGATCGCGCAATTGCGCGGCAAGCGCGGCCACCACCCGGGGCCGCGCCGCCATGATCGCAGCCGCGCTGGCGGCGTTCAGGCTCAGCCCTCCATCGGCCAGATCGGACGCACTTCGATCCCGCCCTTGGGCACCGGAATGCGCTTCGCCCAAGCCAGCGCTTCGTCGAGGCTGGCGACATCGATGATGTAGAAGCCGCCCAGTTCCTCGTGGGCCTCGGCAAATGGGCCGTCGTGGAGTGTGGCGCCGCCCTTGTCCCAGCGGATCGTGGTGGCGGTGGCGCCAGGCTTGAGGCGCTCGCCCGAGAAAGGCACGCCTGCGGCCACCAGATCCTCGGCAAGCTTCATGTGCCCGGCCAGCGTCGCCTCCAGCAGCGCCGCGCCGTCCGGGCCGCCATAGGCGCTCTCATCCTCGTTGATCATCAATATGAATTGCATGGCACGTGTCCTCCGTCATCGGCCCCGCCGGAATGGCGAGGCTCTGACAGGGAGACGCAGGCGGCAAGCGGGATTCGACGGGCGCCAAGAAATTTATGGCGTGGAAATCATTTAGCGAGGGTCGCTTCGAGTAGCGCGAGCGCATTGCGGGTGAAGGCGGCCATGTTGGCAATTCGGTCATCGCTGGCGGTTTCGAGCAGCCGTGTATGCTCGCCTGTTGGCCCCGCCAGCGCCGCGACGCTGCGCCCCGCAGGCGCGCCGCTCGGATGGGTCGAACCGCCGACCGATCCGCTCTCGGCCAGGCCCCAGTCGGCGCCGAAATTGGCAGCGATTGCGCGGGCTTGCAGCAGCGCATAATCCTCGGATGCCCCGCGCATCCCCTTGTAGGCCTCACGCGGGAGAGCGAACAACACGTCGCGGGCGCGCAGCGAATAGACCACCCCGCCGCCCACGAAAAAGTCGAGCGCCCCGGGGACAGTCAGCAAGCTCGCCGCGATCAGGCCTCCGGTTGCGCCGTCGGCCACCGCGACCTTCTCGTCCCGCGCGCGGAGCAGGCCCGCAATGCGGACAGCCTGGGGGTGGAGCTCGTGCAGAAGATCGGTCTCACCCATCTATTCGGTCACCTCCACCACGATGTCGCCCAACATGTTCGATCCGTGCCGGACACGGTCTCCCGGCTTCAGGAAGTGACGACTTTTCAGCTCGTTGGCGATGAATTTCTGCTTGACGTGATCGACCAGCCCCGTCGCCGAAAACGGCCCGCCCGCCAGCAGACAGGCCATGATCCCCTCGATATAATCGGCCCGCGCCGGGGGCGTGAAGATCACCCCTTCCGATGTGCCCGACATCAGCGTCATGCCCGAAGCTATCTTGCGATCAGGCGCGAGCCGGTAGAACGCACCGCGATAGTGGAAGCGCGGGCGTTCCATATCCGCCAGCGCGTGTTCGGCCAGTTGCCGGAAATCCAGCGTCATTTCCTTGCCGCGGGCATCCTGCCGTGGGTCGTCGTTGACGCTGGTGGTCATCCGCAATTGCTCGGAAAAAGCCTTCCAGTCGCGCGGCACGACGATGAACGGGCCGGTGGGAAAGTGCCCCGGCCCGCTTTTGGAATCGGAAAAGCCGAAGCCGGAATCGAGATTGTCGGGATCGGCCATTTCCACAAGCGCATTGCGGTGGGTAAAATCGCCGCACAGGAAGATGCCCTTCACCGCCGCATCGAAATCCGCGAGCGTTGCAATGTCGCGGTCAAACCGCATGCACAATTCGACCTCGTAATCGAGCAGGATGCCTTTGCGCGCGCTGATCGTCGTGCGGGCCGGCGTGGCAGTGCCGAACTTGGGGAACTGGAACACCGCTGTGCTGCTGGCTTCTGCGGCGTGTTCGGGAAAGTTCGTGCCCGTGCCGATATGTACGGCTCCATCGGGGCCGGACGGCAGCAGGCGATCCATCGATAGCGTCACCCGCGGCCCGGCGGGCGGATCGGTCGGCAGGCGTTTAAGGGAAGCCAGGTCGCGCAAGGGATCGCCAGTTTGCGCTGCTCCCAAATTGCGCAGGGCGATGCCCGTCACGCCTGCTTCGTCAAACCCGGTGACGAGCAGGGTGAACGGCTTTCCATCGTCGCCCGCAAACCGCGCCAGCGTCAGTGCCTCGTTCATCGGGGCAAGGCGCGGATCAAGCGCCGCTTCTTCAAAGCTGGCCGGATTGCTTTTGGGATCGGGCGATGTGGCCCAGGCCAGCACGGCGGCCAAAACGGCGGCGAGCACGGCCAGCGCTGCCCCAAGCGCCAGCCTTGTTCCTGCCTTGCGCATGTGCTGTCCCCTTTGCACTATCCCCCGCCCGCCCCAGAGCCTCCAAGCGCCTCCGCGACAATCGCCGCCCACTCGGCCTCGTCTATCACTTCGATCCCGAATTCGGCGGCCTTCTTGAGCTTCGATCCCGCGCCCGGCCCGGCTACCAGCAGGTCGGTCTTGGCCGAGACGCTGCCCGCCGCCTTGGCGCCCAACCTTTCGGCCTGCGCCTTGGCCTCGTCGCGGCTCATCGTTTCGAGCTTGCCGGTGAACACGACCGTCTTGCCCGCGACCCGGCTGGCAAGAGTGACCACCTCGTAGCGCGGCGGGGTGACCTCACCGAGCAGGTCTTCCCACACCGCGACATTGTGGGGCTCGTGGAAGAAATCGCCGAGCGCCTTAACGACTGTGGGCCCAATGCCATCGATAGCCAAGAAGCTTACATTCTCGTCGAAGATCATTTCGTCGGAATGCGTGGGATCGCCTGACCTGCCATCATTGGCGATTTCTGCGCTCCGACGAATTTCCCGTAAGTCGTGAAAATGCTTCATCAGATCGCGCGCTGTCACCTCGCCCACGTGCCGAATGCCGAGCGCGAACAGCAGCCGCGCGGCGTCGGGTGTGCGCTTGGCTTCGATCGCGGCGAGGAGATTGTCGACCGACTTTTCCTGCCAGCCTTCGAGGCTCAGGATATCGGAGCGGCGCTTTCGCAACCGGTAGATATCCGCCGGACTCTCTAGCCACCCCAGCGCAAAGAACTGCGCGATGGTCTTTTCGCCCAAGCCCTCGATATCGAGCGCCTTGCGGCTGACGAAATGCTCGAGGCGCTGCGTGCGCTGCGCAGGGCAGATCAGCCCGCCGGTGCACCGCACGTCGACCTCGCCTTCCTCGGCGACCGCTTCGCTACCGCATTCGGGGCAGTGATCGGGGAACGGGAAGGCGGCGCGCTCCTCTTCCCGGGTGAGGTTTTCGACCACCTGCGGGATCACGTCGCCTGCGCGCTGGATCACCACGCGGTCGCCGATGCGCAAGGCCAGCCGCGCGATCTCGTCGCGGTTGTGAAGCGTGACGTTGGTGACCGTCACCCCGCCGACCAGCACCGGCGCGAGGCGGCCCACCGGCGTCAGCTTGCCGGTGCGGCCCACCTGAATGTCGATGCCCTGCACGATTGTCTCGGCGCGCTCGGCAGGGAACTTGTGCGCCAGCGCCCAGCGCGGGGCTTTGGCCACGAAGCCCAAACGCTCCTGCCAGTTGAGCCGGTCGAGTTTGTAGACCACGCCGTCGATGTCATAGGGCAGCGAAGGCCGCGCCCGCCCGATGGCGTCGAAATGCGCCACTAGGGCATCAGCATCCCCCTTGATCCGGATAAACAGCGGCGAGACCGGGAAGCCCCAAGCCTCGAGCGCCGCGACGACCTCGCTTTGGGTCGCTCCGGGCACCTCGGAAGCTGCCCCCCAGCCATGCGCCCAGAACCTGAGCGGGCGCTTAGCCGTGACGCTCGCGTCCTTCTGCCGCAGGCTTCCGGCGGCAGCATTGCGGGGGTTGGCGAAGATCTTGCCGCCGGCCTCATGCTGCGCAGCATTGAGCGCGGTAAAGGCCTGTTTTTCCATATATACCTCCCCGCGCACCTCGAAGACGGCGGGCACGCCTGCGGGGAGCTTTTGCGGGATGTCCCGGATGTGCGCGACGTTGGCCGTCACGTCTTCGCCGACCTGCCCGTCGCCCCGCGTAGCGGCGCGCACCAGCACGCCGTTCTCGTAGCGCAGCGAGCACGACAACCCGTCAATCTTGTCTTCGGCGGTGATCGCCAAGGGCTGGCCTTCTGGCAGGTTGAGGAAGCGCCGCATCCGCGCCAGCCACTCGGCCACCTCCTCCGGGGAGAAGGCGTTGTCGAGGCTCATCATCCGCACCTCGTGCACCACCTTGCCCAATGGCGAGGCGGCAATGGCGTGGCCGACCTTCTTCGACGGCGAATCCGCTCGGATCAGATGCGGGAAGACTGTTTCCAACTCGGCATTGCGGCGCACCAGCGCGTCATACTCGGCATCGGAAATCTCGGGCGAGTCTACGGCGTGGTACAAGCGGTCATGCCGCGCGATCGCGCGCGCCAGCCGCATCAACTCATTGGCGGCGTCGGCTTCTGATAGCTCAACCGGCATAGGCAACCGGCCGGGTTTCTGCGCGGGTGCCAAAGCTTGCGATCAGCGGACGCCCTTGCGCAATCGCCGCCTGCACCGATGCCAGTTTGAGGCTGTTGGCGTGATCGGTTCGGGTACGCCACACCTCGGTAATCCAGATCGCATCGGGATTGGTCAGGTCTTCAGCGATGACATAGAGCAGATTGCCCGGCATATTGCTCGTGCCTGCCAGCAGGATCGCCGCCAATTCGCCGCGCCTGCCCGGAACGGCCTTCATTTCGCCGATGATACCGAAGATTTCTTCCATGATGCCTCCTGCGGCAAGATGCGGCGCGCAGCCTGCGAGCAACCCCATTGCTGCGCTGCCGATGAATTCGCGGCGTTCGATCACGCGCTTACTCCTCAGCCATCGCGTTGCCCGTCAGCACGCTCAGCATCGCCGCCTCGTTGGCAGTATATTCGGGCGTGCCGGGGGTAATGATCGCAAAGTGGCTCGCACCCGCGTTTTCGCGCAACGTCACCTTCGCCCCGCCCGCAGCCAAGGCGGATTGGGTCGCGGCGGATGGCGCGGGGAGCTTCGCCTGCACGAACAGCAGATCGGCCAACTGCGGCGCGTTGGCGGCGGGAAAGATCGCCGTGTAACGCTCGGAGAAGCGCTGGGGCTCGCCGCCCATGAAAGGAACGACCGCGGCAAACTCGCACAACGCGTCAAAGGCCGGCCGCTCTGCACCGACATCGCCGGGGCCGTCTAGCGCGATCGCGGCGCGGGCCTTGAGCGCCGCGCGCGCACCGACCGGACCGTCCGCGCCTTGCGTGCTCGCGAGCCACTGTGCGGGAAGAGCTCCCGCCGAATGGCCCACCAGCGTGACGGCCAAACGGTCGATGGGATAGCGCGCTGCGGCCTCCTCGATCAGCTTGGCCGACGCCGCCCAGTCCTCGAAAGACCCCGGCCAGCCGCCCCCGTCCCCGACCTCGCGGTAATCGACATTGAGCGTCGCGATGCCGAGGCTCTGCCAGCGGGTCGCGAGCGGGGCCATGTAGGCTTGGCTGGCGATCCCGGTCTTCCAGCACCCGCCATGATAGATCACCGCCAGCGGGAACGGGCCCCCTCCGTCGCTGGCGCCCTGGGGGAGGCGCAGTTCCGCGAACCCGCGCGGGTGATCGGCATAGCGCAGGATGGCGTCGGGGGTTGAGGGCGCGAGGTTGGCGTCGGTGCCGTACATGGCGTTGTTAGGTTGCACGGGTTTGGAAGCCTCCTCTGGCGCAGGCGTGACCGGCGCGCACGCGGCTGCGAGCAGGAGGATTGGCAGGAGACGCTTCACACCGCCCAACCATCCCACGACCCGGTTACCGCCCAGCCTTCTGCCGTCCGCTCAACCGCATACTTGCCTCCAAACGCATACATGACCAGTTCGACAACGCACCGCTGATCGTTCGAGCATTGTACGTCCTTGATCTTCGCCATGCCCGCTTCAGCGCCGCGCTTGTCGAACCACATCGTGGGGCCGGGCGGCACGCCGTTTCCACCCTCGCCCGCATCGGTTGTGCAGTCTGCAATCCGCGCCGGGCGCACCTTTAACGGGGCCAGCCGCTTTTCGAGCAACGCGAAATCAAGCGGCACCTCGGATGAAACGCAGACCGTCGTGTAGCCCAGACTGGCGATTTTCTGCTCGAACGCTTTTTCGTTGCCCGGGTAGTTGCCTCGGAAGTCACCCATCATCGCACCTGCGTGCCTGCCAATGACGGCGGCGCTTGCATCGGTGACGCGCTTCTCTGTCGCACTGCCGTCGACGGTATCTGACGGCCACACCCCGGCTGCTACCAGCACAGCAATCGCGCTCAGAGTGGCAAGGTGACTTTCCTCCCTCACACCCCCTCCAGCAACCGGTCCGCCTGCGCCCGCGCCTCGGGTGTGACCTCCGCGCCCGAGAGCATTCGGGCGATCTCTTCCTGCCGCCCTGCATGATCGAGCAGCACCACACTAGTTTTCGTCACCGTGCCGCTCGAAGCCTTGGCGATCAGGTAATGCTGCCCGCCCCGCGCGGCCACCTGGGGCGAGTGGGTCACCGCCAGCAGTTGCCCTTCCCGCGACGCCAGACGCGCCAGCCGTTCGCCGATGGCCGACGCCACCGCCCCGCCCACGCCGCGGTCGATTTCGTCGAAGATGATCGTCGCCGCTCCGCCCTTCTCCGCCAGCGCCACCTTCAGCGCCAGGATGAAGCGCGACAACTCGCCGCCGCTCGCGATCTTGTTGAGCGGCGCAAAGTCCGCGCCGGGGTTGGTCGAGATCAGGAACTCCACCGCATCCATGCCTGACGCCGCCCAGCGTTCCTCGGGAAGCTTCGTGACAGCCGTGCGGAACCGCGCGGCATCGAGCTTCAGCGGTGCCAGCTCCGCCGCCACGGCCGCATCAAGCCGCTCGGCACCGGCGAGGCGCGCGCCATGTGCCGTCTCAGCGGCGCACACATAGGCACCGCGCGTCTCCCTCGCCGCGGCTTCGAGCGCGTCCAATTGCGCCTCCCCGCCCTCGATCGCGTCGAGCCGCGCGCGCATGGTGCGCATCAGTTCAGGCAGATCGTCCACCTCGCAGCGGTGCTTGCGGGCCGCGGCGCGCAGTTCGAAGAGGCGCGTTTCGGCACGGTCGAGCTCTTGCGGATCGTGGACCAGCGCCTCGGCGGCCAGCCTCAGCTTGTCCTCGGCCTCGCTCGCCTCGATCACCGCGCGGTCCAATGCGGCAAGCGCTTCGGCCAGCATGGCATGCTGCTCGGCGATCCGATCCAGCTTGCGCGCAGCCACGCGCAACGCCGCCAGCGGCGAATCCGAGCCTTCCCACAGGTGCCGCAGGTCCTCGAGATCGCCCGAGAGCTTCTCGCCCTTCTGCATGTCGGCCCGCGTACCGGCGAGCCGCGCTTCCTCGCCTGCAACAGGCTCCAGCGCGGTCAGTTCGGCGAGGTACGCGATCAGCAGGTCCTGATCGGCCTTGGCCTGATCGACCGCGCTACGCGCCTCGGAAAGCTGCGCTTCGGCCCGCGCCCATGCGGCATAGGCCCGGTCAAGCCCAGTCACATCCGTCCCGGCATATCGGTCAAGCAGCAGTCGGTGCCCGCGCGGGTTCACCAGGCCGCGGTCGTCATGCTGGCCGTGGAGTTCGACCAGCGCAGGCGCCAATTCGCGCAGCAGCGCGACGCTGGCGGGCTGATCGTTGATGAAGGCTTTCGATCCGCCATCAGCCTTGACCTGCCGCCGGATCATCAGCGGCTCGCCCGGCTCGATGGCGATCTCGGCATCGTCGAGCGCGGCGGCTATCCCCGCAGGCAGGGCGGCGAATTCGAAGCTGGCGGTGACGCTCGCCTTGTCCTCACCGCTGCGAACCAGCGATGTCTCCGCACGGTCGCCGAGGATCAGACCGAGCGCATCGAGCAGGATTGACTTGCCCGCCCCGGTCTCGCCAGTGAGCACGCCAAGCCCGCGCGCGAAATCGAGATCGAGCGCTTCGATAAGGACGATGTTACGGATGGACAGGCGGGTGAGCATGGGCAGGGCAAGGATTAGCGCAGCGCCCGCGCCCCGTCACGCCTCAAGCTGCGGCAAATCCCCCAAAGTCGCTTAGGCACAGTCGCTCAGGCACAGTCGCTCAGGCAAAGTCGCTCAGGCAAAGTCGCTCAGGGGTAGGATGCGAACCACCGCAGGGACCGCGACGTCCAATCCGAGAAAAACTGGTGCTCGGCGCGCATCACCGCGATCTGACCCAGCAGCGCGAACCGCTGGCCGCTGGTGAGCCCCGAAATCGTCGGGAAGCTGGCAGGGGAAGCCGTGACGGCGGCACTGATCGCCGCGCTCGCGGTTGAAAAGAACCCGTTTGCATCGACAAAACCGCCAGCCCGAAGCTCATTGGCTATGGCCAGCGACTGCGCCGCGCTCACCCCAGCCACCCGGATGAAGCGCTGATTATACAGCGGCGTCGCCGGGTGCAGAATACCAACTGTCGGCACACCGCGCCCCGCCAAAGTCTGGCTGTTGGCCAATGCCTGGGCATTGCTGACATTCTCGTTCTCGTCGTTTTCGCAAAGATAAAAGGCGCTTGGCGTTGCTGTGATGCCGACCGCAATCGGGTTGCCTTGCGCGCAATAGCTGATCACGGCCTTGAACCGCAGGTTGGGAAAGCTCGGTGCGGCGGCGGTCGCCGCGACTGACCCGAGCGTGATCGCCATCGCTCCGCCGTTCGACATGCCCATCACATAGGTGGGGAGGCCCGCCGGAAGCACCGACGTCGACACCAGCGAGCCGAGCAGCGTGTCGAGCGCGCGAAAATCGGTATTGGCGGGATTAAGGGCGATGTCCCACTGGATCTTGCCATTCCCATCAAGGTCGCCCGCCGCCACTTCCTCCGCCTCGGGCGCCAGCACGACATAGCCTTTCGATATGGCCTTGAGCGCAAAGGAGCGGCTCTCGGCCTGCTCGATAAAGGTGCTTGCGCCGCCGCTACCGTGCAGCATCACAATCAGCCCGCGCGGGCTGGCCGGCACCCAGAAGCGCGCGGTCTTGGGTGCCGTGGTCGGCGCTGTGTAGCTACGCGTGGTGAAGGTGATGTTGAGCGTCTGCACGTTGGCGGTGAGCGTCGCATTCGAAGTCGGCACGGTCAGCGTGGTGTGCCATTCCTCAGCGTCCGGCGCAAAACTGCCTCCCGTCCAGCTCGTCACGACCTGCGACTGTGGCAGGATCGACGACCACAGCTCGACCTGACTGCCCGGCACCGCCGTCGCCGGACCGACGCCATTGACGACGGTGAGCGCAACTGAAGTTGTCGGCGTCGGGGTTGGTGCGGGCGTGGGGGTGGGCGCCGGTGTCGGGGTGGGCGTCGGGGCCGAGGAGCCGCCGCCGCCGCAACCCGGCAGGACCGTCACCATGGCCATCATTGCGAGGACCGAACACGCGCTCTTGAGTTTCATCGTCGACAGTCCCCCTGCGCAATCGCGCCTCGGCTTGCTAGCGATTGTTTTAACGCAGCTTCCTCGGGTTACCCTTCGCTCCCATTTTGTTCAATTCGGGCGGCGTGCCGATGATCGCGCTCTGCTCGCTGGTGCCAGGCGAGCCGAAACCGGGCTCTCGCGCTTCGGTCAGGGGGATTTTGCGGACCATGAGCCGGGTGAGCAGGGGTGGCCGCTGGGATAGCGCAGGCGGGGCGGGCGCGTCGCGTCTCAAGTTGTGGCAAATCCCCCAAAGTCGCTCAAGAGTAGGCTGCGAACCACCGCAGGGACCGCGACGTCCAGTCCGAGAAAAACTGGTGCTCGGCGCGCATCACAGAGATCTGGGCGAGCAGCTCACGTCGCTGGCAAGCGGAGAGTGCCGAAATTGTCGGATAGCTGGTGGGGGCAACCGTGACCGCAGTACTGATCGCCGCAACCGAAGTTCCAAAAAACCCGTTCGCAACCCCACAGAATTTATCTTTGAATCTCAGTTGTTATTGTATCCACCACGTTACTGCTATTTTCTTTTCAATGAGCCCTGGATGCCCGACCTCATTTTAATCAGTTGGATTTTCAATTGAGTAATTCTGTCAAGTTCGGAGTCAGACAAGCAATAATTTGATTTATCCACAGCCCACTTTTGAAATTCAGATGTCACCTGAATTCTGGTCAAGGCCTCTCGTCTTAAAGATATTAAAGAATTCAAATAAACAACATCGATTTTATCTATTTGCTGCATTTCTGTATTATTAACACTTTCCTTAAGATTGGCAAATATTTCCTTCCCTTGTATTTCATTTTGATCCATTTTATAGAAGTAAAGATCGTTGATAGCCCCTTCAAAGTGTAATTGGCGACGGCGGCCCAATTGAGAAATGGTGTCAGGATTTTTGGATTGAGATCTTAATCGCTCTGTTGTAGAATCCAACAGAACAACGCAGTCTATGCTAGTTCCAAGTTCACCCGGAAGCGCATTATTTATAATCGAAGTCGCTGTCGGGGCGTCTGCCAAGCCTTTTGGAGGAAGCGGAGTGGTTTGCGCAGTCAATGCTATTGCCCTTTTGCAGGGAAATTCCCATCGCGGTTGACTCTGATTGCACGCCTTTTGAAAATAGCTCAACGCTTTGACCGGATCTTTAGTGTAACCCGCCTTCCCTTGCTCGTAAATATTGCCCAAAATGCTGCAACCAACCATATTCCCGTCATTGCAAGCTCGCTCGCTCAAGCGCGCAGCGCGCATTTCGTCAACAGCCACCCCGTCGCCGAAAAGATATGCTTGCGCGAGGTCACCGCACCCGATGACGTCGCCACCGTCACAAGCGCGCTTGTATAGCTCAGCGGCTTTCTTCATTTCTTTGGGTGAGGCTTTACCATTTTCTCGGAGGCGCTGACCGAGCTCGCCGCACGATGCGGCATTTCCACGATCACATTCGCGCTGAAGCGTGGCGTTGCTGGGCGGTTGAGATTGCCCAGGACCGCCGCCGCCAAACTGCGCGTTAAGCGCCCCATTTTGGAAGCCAAAAAGGACAAAAGCGGTGAAGATAAAAAATCTGGAAATTTTCATTTTGACACCCGTCTTTGATTTCGACTTTGCAACACAACCTCAATCACGGTGACAGTGCAAGAATTCCAAATCAATCATGCTCCAGATCACCAGCGCCTAAATATAGCCCGTTGCCATTCTCGTCATATGATTTGCTCATCTCCGCCATGCCCTCTTCCCCTTTCGACAAGGGACTGGCTTAAGGCCACCTTTAATTTGTATGCCATTTTAGTAAATATGCTAACAATTTCAGGAACCTTTGATGTCTCACCTTTACCGTCCTATCGGCTCTGCAATGCAGCACTGACGCCCGATATTGCATCATACTGCCAAGCAATTCTTTCAGGTTCGCCCACGCAGAGGCGGCGCGGAAAGGCGGTTTCGCGCGAGCGTGGCACCTTCCGGAGCGAGCGCACTTCCTTGCCCAACCCGCACATTGAGGGGAAGCGGGGGCAAAGCACCGCGCGGCACCCTCCGATGGCGCGGGTTTGTCATGCGGGGTTGAAGATGGTCTGGCCCGGGACCTTGGGGTCGATGGGTATGTTGGGGAACCCGCACAGAAGGCGGGGTGCAGGCCGAGACAAAGTCAGGAATCCTAATTCCCTGCACAAGACCGGCGACCCAGTCGCCGCAAGCGCGCCCGCAGCGCGTGCAGCTCCGCTGCACGCATAGCGAGGACGTGCGCCCGGAGGGGCGCACGCAAAACTAAGACGCGCCTCAAGTAGCGCAGCGTTAGGCGACTAAGACGCGCTCACGCCCTCGGCGTTCTTGTTCACCAGCTTGAAGGCGCGCTCGTACCATTCCGAACCGGGGTAGTTCGCGCCGAGCACCGCGGCGTATTTCACCGCTTCCTGCGGGATGCCGAGCGCAAGGCTGCTTTCGCACAGGCGGAACAATGCCTCGGGCGTGTGGCTGGTGGTGTCGAACTTCTCGACCACATTGCGGAAGCGCATATCGGCGGCGAGCCACAGGCCCATCCGCTCGTAATGACGGCCGATCTCCATCTCCTTGCCCGCAAGGTGATCTGCGACAAGGTCGAGCTTCAGCCGCGCGTCGGCGGCATATTCAGTCTGCGGGAAGCGCCGGTTGACCTCACGCAGCGCGGTCTGCGCCTGCTCGGTGATCTTCTGGTCGCGGTTCACGTCGCTGATCTGCTCGTAGTAGCTCAGCGCGATCAGGTAATAGGCGTAAGGCGCGTCCTTGTTGCCCGGGTGGATCGACAGGAACCGCTGCGCGTTCGCGATCGCCTTGTTGTAATCGCGCGCGATGTAATAGCTGAAGGCGCTCATCAGCTGCGCACGGCGGGCCCAGGGCGAATAGGGGTGCTGACGCTCCACCTCGTCAAACAGCGCCGCGGCCTGCAGCGTGTTGCCCCTGTCGAGCCGCCGCTGCGCCTCGGAATAGAGCGATTCGACGTCGCGCGCGACATAGGCGACGTCCTTGCCGGCACTGCCCCCGGCACAGCCGCTGAGCATGGCAAGGGTGGCGGCGGCGAGCGCGGCGCGCGCGATACGGCCAAGGGGGCGGGCTGTGAGCTTCGATGACATGGCCGCAGGCTATAGCGAGGGGCGCGCTGAACGCAAAGTGAAGCTGCACCCCGCCGCCCGCCATGCCCCCACATTTTCCTACTCGGTGGATTTGTGATGCACTCCCGCCCATGACCCGACGCAAAGACCCCCGCACCGCCCGCCTCCCCGCCATCGCCGGAGAGCTCCCCCCCTTCACCCCTGTCCCCCGCAAGTGCGAGCGCCATGACGGCTGGACCCCCGAACGCCAGCGCGGCTTCATCGAGGCGCTGGCCGACACTGGATCAGTCGAGGCCGCCTGCCGCGTCGTCGATATGAGCAGCGTCGGCGCCTACCACCTGCGCCGCCAGCCGGGCGCCGAATCCTTCCGCGCCGCATGGGAGGCCGCGCTCGCCCACGGTATCCAGCGCGTCGAGGATGTTGCCATGGACCGCGCGCTCAATGGCGTGCCCGAGCCGGTCTACTCCTACGGCAAGATCGTCGGCACGCGAATCAGGCACAATGACCGGCTGCTTATGTTCATGCTCCGCAACCGCGCCCCCGAACGCTTCGCTGCGGGCGGCGCACCGAAAGGCCTCAACGCGGTCAGCCAGATGCAGCTGGGCCAGCTCAAGAAACAGTGGCTCAAGGAACACGAGGCGAGCCAGCCCCACGTCACCGACGCCGAGGTGCGCGCCAGCATCGACGCCAAGATCGAGGTGATCCGCCGCCGCTTCCAGCGCGAAGCCGAAGCCCGCTGGGCCGCCCTAACCGAGGAAACCCGCGCCGCCTGGGCCCACTTCATCGCCCTGCGCGACCGCGACCTTGCCGCGATGAACGCCGACGCGAAGACCCGCGAGATCCTCGACGTGGAGTGGGACGCGGCAAGCGATCTGTTCGACCCGCCCGAAACGCCGCTCCTGCCTGCCCCGTCAGCGCGCAAGTCCGACGACGGGCCCAACGAGGACTGGCAGCGCCCGCCGCTGGGCTATGACTATGGGAAGCCAAAGCCCCCGCGGCCGCCGAAGACGGAGTGGACGATCAAGGATGAGAGTTTTGATCCTTAGGTGGGGGAGGCGACCAGCGCAGGCGTTTGCGCAGCAAAGGCCAAGCTGGAAGCCGGTGCGCGAAGCGCATCACCGCCCTCGGCCGGCGGGCGGCGTCAGCCGACCCGTTCGACGTCATGGCCGCGGCTTTGCCGTGGCTGGCCTAACTTGATGGGAATGGCCTGCGGATATAGGATGGCCGCATGGACGAGCCTTCCACCGATCATCTGCTGCATACTTTCTCTGCCGCGTGGCTGGAGGCCAACCGGCAGGCTGTTTTGTCGAGCAATGCGTGGGTAGAGGCACATGGCCTGCCGTTGCAGGGCTGTCGGTTGTTTTGATTTTAGCCGCCAGTCACTGGTCTGGGACGGTGGAAAAAGGCTCGCAATCGGACGCACCCTTTCCCCGACGGGTTGCCAGCGTTCGTCAAGTGTTCCATAATTTAATCAGTGATGGAGGACGCGATGCGGCCAATTGGGATAGACCTTTTCGCCGGCGCTGGAGGCATGAGCCTCGGTTTTGAGCAGGCTGGGTTTGACATCGTGGCAGCTGTCGAGATCGACCCAGTGCATTGTGCCGTCCACAAGTTCAACTTCCCGCATTGCGCAGTTATTCCCCGTTCAGTCGTTGGGCTGAAGGGAAGCGAAATCAGACTTGCAGCGGGAATCGGCAACCGCTCGGTCGACGTTGTCTTTGGCGGCGCCCCTTGTCAGGGGTTCTCAATGATAGGCCAGCGTGTGCTCGATGATCCGCGCAATCGTCTGGTTTTGGAATTCCTCCGCATCGTAACGGAGCTCGAAGCCAAGTCATTCGTCTTCGAGAATGTCAAAGGCCTGACGGTTGGAAGGCACAAGCAATTCCTCGACGAATTTGTCGCCGAAGCAAAAAGGCTCGGATATGAAATTCGCCTTCCTTGGCGGGTTCTCAATGCATCGCATTTTGGCACGCCCCAAAACCGCGAGCGGCTTATTCTTTATGGCGCGAAACGAGAAGAGCATCTGCCATGCTACCCGGAGCCGACGACCCGCCCGGCAGATGGCCGTGGCAAACTGCCGATTGACCTCCTGCTAGGCCCAAGCGTTTCCGATGCAATCGGAGACCTACCGAATGCTGATAGCTTCGACGAGCTAGTTCATACCGACGCGGTTCGCACCGACGCTTGGGGTGAGCCAAGCGCATATGCCGCTGAACTGCGATGCAAATCTAATGATGCGTGGCACTTCAGCTATGTTCGAAATTGGGATCCGTCGTTACTGACTGGAAGCATTCGGACAGAGCATTCGGCGATCTCCCGTCGGCGTTTTGCCGACACGGAAGGCGGACAGACGGAGCCAATCTCGCGGTTCTATAAGCTTTCAGACAAGGGGCTTTCAAACACGCTTCGCGCAGGCACTGATGGTGCGCGCGGTGCGTTCACAAGCCCGCGACCAATCCATTTCAATCATGCTCGCTGCATCACAGTCCGGGAAATGGCAAGGTTGCACGGATATCCGGACTGGTTTCGGCTACACAGCACAAAGTGGCACGGTGCGCGCCAGATTGGTAATTCGGTTCCACCGCCCCTTGCACGAGAGGTCGCAGCTTCACTGATTTGGGCATTGGGTCATGTCCCCGCGCGCCCGTATGAGGTCGTAGACTTGGGATCGCCAGAGCTCTTGAAGATGACCGTGTCTCAAGCTGCCGAGCATTTCGGCATTTCTGCGCCGTCAAGCAAACGTGATCGGAAAAGTGGCGCCAAAAAGCGCAAACAAGCAGATATTGAAGCTGAAATTCAAATGAGGAAATCTACTGCAAATGGCTGAGGCCGGTCCGACGAACAGATATCACGCGCTTATCGAGGGCGTATTTTTCGATGGCCACATCGAAGGCGCGACAGCTTTCGAATTTAATCGCTCCGATATCGAAGAAATGGCGGAGCTGCTTGGGATAAAGCTCCCGAAGAACCTCGGTGACGTAATCTACTCGATTCGTTATCGATCTCCTCTTCCTTCGAGTATTCTCGCTACCCAGCCCCCGGGACGGGAATGGATTATTGAAGGAGCTGGCCGCGCTCGATATCGCTTCAAATTGGTTGCAGCTACGCGTATTCTTCCTCGCGAAGACCTAGTGAAGATCGCAATCCCCGATGCAACGCCCGAAGTGATCCGAGCGTATGCTCTTGACGATGAGCAGGCTCTTCTCGCCATTGTTCGATATAACCGCCTAATCGACACGTTTTTGGGGCTCACCACATATAGTCTGCAAAACCATCTGCGAACGACGGTGCGTGAGATTGGGCAGATCGAGATCGACGAACTTTACGTCGGAATTGACCGTCACGGCTGTCACCACGTTATTCCGGTGCAAGCTAAGGGCGGCTCCGACCAAATCGGGATTGTCCAAACCAGTCAGGACATTGCATTTGTAGCGCAGAAGTTCCCTGGCATGCGATGCCGTGCAGTTTCAGCGCAGTTCATGGCTGATGGCGTGGTTGCGCTGTTTGAACTGACTTTGCAGGACGACGAAATCAGGGTTGCCCAAGAGCGACACTATCGCCTTGTGCCCGCAAACGAGTTAGATGCGTCGGCGATCAGGGCATACAGCGATTAATCCGCAGAATATCAGTGCCGCGGCAAAGCCGCGGCCATGACGCCGAACGGGTTCTGCTTCGCAGCCCCGCCGACCGGAATGCGGCCTCTTGCTTCTAGCTTGCCGTTCGCTGCGCGAACGCCTGCGCTAGGCGCTGGGCCTTATTCTTCCCCCATCCGCAGCGCAGCAATAAACGCCTCCTGCGGAATGGAAACATTCCCATACTCCCGCATCCGCGCCTTCCCCTTCTTCTGCTTGTCCAGCAGCTTCTTCTTCCGGGAAATGTCGCCGCCGTAGCACTTGGCGGTCACGTCCTTGCGCATCGCGGCGATGGTTTCGCGGGCGATGACCTTGCCGCCGATGGCCGCCTGGATCGGGATTTTGAAGAGGTGGCGGGGGATGAGGTCTTTGAGGCGCTCGCACATGCCGCGGCCGCGTTCTTCGGCGACGTGGCGGTGGACGATCAGGCTGAGCGCGTCGACGGGTTCCGCGTTGACGAGGATGTTCATCTTCACAAGGTCGCCCTCGCGCGTGCCGATCTGCTCGTAATCGAAGCTGGCATAGCCGCGGCTGATCGACTTCAGGCGGTCGTAGAAGTCGAAAACGACCTCGTTCAAGGGCAGCTCGTAGGACACCTGCGCGCGGCCGCCCACGTAAGTGAGTTCGGTCTGGATGCCGCGGCGATCCTGGCACAGTTTCAGGATGGAGCCGAGATATTCGTCGGGGGTGTAGATCACCGCCTTGATCCACGGTTCCTCGATCACGTCGATGCGGTTCACATCCGGCCAATCGGACGGGTTGTGAATGTCCACCACGGTCGCGTCCTCGTTCTTGGTGTGGCCAAGGTGGAGGCGATAGACGACGCTGGGCGCGGTGGTGATGAGGTCGAGGTCGTATTCGCGGGTCAGGCGTTCCTGAATGATTTCAAGGTGCAACAGGCCGAGGAACCCGCAGCGGAAGCCGAAGCCCAGCGCGGCGGAGCTTTCCATCTCGAAGCTGAAGGACGCGTCGTTGAGCCGCAGTTTGGCGATGCTTTCGCGCAGCTTTTCAAAGTCGGCGGCGTCGACCGGGAACAGCCCGCAGAACACCACCGGCTGCACTTCCTTGTAGCCGGGGAGCGCGACGTTCGATCCGTTTTTGACCGTGGTGATGGTGTCGCCGACGCGGGCCTGTTCGACTTCCTTGATCTGCGCGGTGATGAAGCCGATCTCGCCGGGGCCGAGTTCCTGCAAATCAGTGCGCTTGGGCGTGAAGCAGCCGACGCGGTCGACGAGGTGCTGGGTGCCGCCCTGCATGAAGCGGATGTTGAGCCCGCGGGTGAGCTTGCCGTCGATCACGCGCACAAGGATGACGACGCCGAGATACGGGTCGTACCACGAATCCACCAGGCTGGCGGTCAGCGGCGCGTCGACATTGCCCTTGGGCGGGGGGATGCGGGCGACCACGGCTTCGAGCACGTCCTCAATCCCGATGCCCGCCTTGGCGCTGGTGAGGACGGCGTTGGATGCATCTAGGCCGATGATCTCCTCGATCTCGGCCTTGACCTTTTCGGGCTCGGCGGCGGGGAGGTCGATCTTGTTGATGACGGGGACGATCTCGTGGTCGTGCTCGATCGACTGGTAGACGTTGGCGAGGGTCTGGGCTTCCACGCCTTGCGCGGCGTCCACAACGAGCAGCGCGCCCTCGCAAGCGGCGAGGCTGCGGGAGACCTCATAGGCGAAGTCGACATGGCCGGGGGTGTCCATCAGGTTGAGCTGATAGGTCTCGCCGTCCTTGGCGGTGTAGTTGAGGCGCACGGTCTGCGCCTTGATGGTGATGCCGCGTTCCTTCTCGATGTCCATGTTATCAAGGACTTGCTCGGACATCTCGCGCGCGGTGAGGCCCCCGGTGAACTGGATCAGCCGGTCGGCAAGGGTCGACTTGCCATGGTCAATGTGGGCGATGATCGAAAAATTTCGGATCTTGGAGAGGTCAGTCATTGCCCTCGCCGATTAGCGGTGCGGCGCAGCATTGTCATGCGCCAAAAACGCAACACCTACCCCGCCTCGGCGCGCACCGGTTTGGCATAGCCGAACTTGGGCACCGCCCCGCCCTGGTCCCTGCCGAGTAACTTGCCCGCGGTGAGCGCCGCCAGCGGGGTTCCCGCAGCGGCCAGCGCATAGGGAGAGACGCGGTTGCGGGTGCACAGGCCGCCCGACCCGTCCTCGATAAGCGACTGCTCAAACTCGAGGCCCTGAACGTCGCCGTTGGAGCGCGTCACGGTGGCGACCGCGAGCTGCCCGCCGCCGAGGTCGACGACGAACTGCGTGTCCCGCGGCACGTCGGCCAGCCCCTCGATCAGCGCGCCCGTCTTGGAGAGGTTGCGCAGCGTCACCTCGTAGGCATAGTCGTCGTGGATCACCTCGATCTTGCGGAACACGGTGCGGCGCCGCGCGCGGCGGGCTCGGCAGGTGCCGGGCTCAATCTTCCACGCCCCGTCCGCCATCTCGCGGCCCAAGGTATCAGCGTCGACCGGCTCGCTGAAGATCGGGCCTTCGAGATAACGCACCCCGCAGGTCTTGAGCGCAGCGAGCAGGCTCGCGCTTTCGATGCCGTTGGCGATGGTGTCCATCTGCAACGCGCCCGCCAGCGCGACGATCGCCCGCACCAGTCCCAATTCGCGGCTGTCGTGGCGGTCGGCCTCGGCGACCAGCTTCTGGTCGATCTTGATCGCATCGAAGGGCGCGCGGCGCAGGTAGGCGAGCGAGGAATAGCCCGAGCCGAATTCGTCCAGCGTCAGCCGCACCCCAAGCTTGAAAAGCGCGGCGAGCGTGCGGTCCACCACGTTGGCTTCGCCGAAGAATACGGCCTCGCTGATCTCCAGCTCCAGCCGCCCAGCACCGATCGCCGCGGTGTCGACCGCGCCCGCGATGATCTCGACGAAATCGTCGGCAAGGAACAGTGCCACCGGCACGTTGACCGCGACCCGCACGCTGTCCGGCCATTCGGCAGCGTGCTGACAGGCAACCGCGATCGCCCAGCGCCCGACATCGGCCAGGAGCGCCGAACCCTCGACGATCTGGGCAAACTCCTCTTCATCGATGATGCCGCGCTCGGCGTGATTCCAGCACACATGCGCCTCGAGAGCACAGACCGTGCCCGCTTCAGCGGCGACGATCGGCTCGAAGCGCAGAAACAGCTGTTCCTCGCGCAGCGCGGTGCCGAGCTCCTGTTCGAGCCGGCGACGGAAGATTGTCTCGTTCTCGAGCTCTCCGGAGAAGAAGCGGTACTGCCCGCGCCCGCCGTTCTTGGCGGCGTAAAGCGCAAGGTCCGCCGCGCGTTCGATCTCTTCGCGGCTCACCCCGTCATGGGGCACGATGGCGATGCCGACCGAGGCACCGATCACGCAGCGCCCATCCTCGAGACTGTAGGGCTGGCGCAGCATCGAAATGATCTTGGAGGCGAGCTCGCCGAGGACCCCGCGGTCGTCGATATCGGGGAGGATCACCTGGAACTCGTCGCCGCCCAACCGCCCGATCTCGCATTCGCGGTCGATGGCACGCCTGAGCCGCTCTGCGACCTGCTTAAGCAATTCGTCGCCGGCCGCGTGGCCGAGCGTGTCGTTGACATGCTTGAACCGGTCGAGGTCGATCATCATCACCGCGCAGGTGCGCCGCGCCGCCTTGAAGGCGGTCAGCGTCGCATCGAGCTGGTGAGCCATGCGGTGACGGTTGCTGAGCCCGGTGAGCGAATCATAGCGCGCTAGGCGGGCGGTCTCTTCCTCGCGGGTATAGTCGTCGGTGATGTCGACGCCGGTGCCTCGGAAGCCCGCGAAGCGGCCATTGCGGGACGTGACTGGCTGGCCGGAGAGGCGCAGCACCGCGCCCTCGGGCAGCCGCGCTGCACGCACCTCCATGCCAGCAAAGGCCTTGTGCGTACCGAGCATCAGAGGGAGCGACTTACCGCGCCCCTCACGGTCAGCGGCGACGAAGATCGCAGGGAGCGGCTGGCCGAGCAGATCCGCCAGCGACAGACCGAGCCGCACGGCGATCGCGCCGGAGAGATAGGTGAGATTGCCGCTCGCGTCGCTCGCCCAGAACCAGCCGAGCCCGGACTGCTCAAGCTCGTCGAGCATGGCAAGCCGCTCGCCGTCGCTCAGCGCCGAAGTCGCCGCGGCGCCGGACGTACCAAACGCAAGCGCGCCGCGCGAGGCGCCGCCGTTGCGGGATGACAAGAGACCCTTCAGGGACATCTCGTGGACAATCCTCCAGACATCGGCCGCGGCTACGCTAGGAAAAGCGCACCCGACCTTGTTCGCAAGGTGTAAAGGCCGATGGTTATTTTTCCGCTAAAGTCGCGTCCGGCATAACGCGGTGCAGGCGCATCCTGACCGCAGGCCTACCAGTTCCCGGCCCCACCTTAGCTCGACTGGTTCTTGAGCAAGGAGAAGGCGTTGTCGGCGCGCCGCTTGAGGGGGGAGTGGAATTCGATCCCGACGCGGTTCTCGCGCGACCAGCGCACCTGCGCGGTGACCGACTTGTCGGCCGAAAACTCGACCCGCACCGCGCTGCCTGCGGGCATGTTCCACAGGCCCTCGATCATCGCCCCGCTCTCGGAGATATTGCGCAGCGTCGCATTCAGGCGGTTGCCGTTGTGGACCACGGTGACGCGGCGCAGCAGGTTCTGGCGCGGGGCGCGGGCGGATTGCGGCCCATCAGCCTCGGCGACGAGATCGCCCGAGACCAGCGCAGTAGCATCCGCGGCATTCATCGGCTTGTAGTAGATATAACCCTGAATGTGGCTGCACCCGAGCAGACGCACCAGTTCCAGTTCATCAAGCGTTTCCACACCTTCGGCGGTGGTGTCCATGTGCAGCGCCTCGGCCAGGCTGGTGATCGAAGCGATGATCGCGCCGTTGCGGCTGCCTTCCTCGGTCGCGCCCTGCACGAAGCTGCGGTCGATCTTGATCTTGTCGAACGGCGCCTTCTTCAGATAGCCGAGCGAGGAATAGCCCGTCCCGAAGTCGTCGAGCGCAAGGCGCACGCCGACCCGCTTCAGGGCCTTGAACATCGCATCGGTGCCCGAGCTGTCGTTGAGGAATACGCTTTCGGTGATCTCGAGCTCGAGCCGCGAGGCTGCGACCCCGGCATGGGCGAGCGCGTTGGCGACGATCGTGGGAAGTTCAGGATTGGCGAATTGCAGCGCCGAGACGTTAACCGCGCAGCGGATCGAGCGCGGCCAGCGTGCAAGGTCTGCACATGCGGTGCGCAGCGCCCATTGCCCCATCCGGTCGATGAGGCCCGCATCCTCGGCGATCGGCACGAACTTGGCCGGGGAGAGCCAGCCGCGCCTGGGGTGGTTCCAGCGCATCAGCGCCTCGAATCCGACTATCTTCTCGTTCGCAGCATAGACGATCGGCTGGTAGTAAAGCTGGAGCTCGCCCTTGGCGATCGCTTCGCGCAGGTCCTGTTCAAGCTCGGCGCGCTCTTCGGCAGCCGCGTGGAGGTCCTCGGCGTAGAAGCGGAACACCCCGCGCCCAGCGTCCTTGGCGGCGTAGAGGGCAAGGTCCACGTTGCGAATCAATTCGTCGCTGTTAGCGCCGTGCTCGGGGGCGAGCGCGATGCCAACCGAGGCGCCGATCACCACGCTCTGGCCCTCGATCGAATAGGGCTGCGAGAGCGAGGCAATGATCTCTTGCGCCATATGCCCGAGAGCGTTGCGTTCCTGATCGCCGGGGACGATCACCTGGAACTCGTCGCCGCCCAGACGCCCGCAACGCCCCGCTCCGCCGATCGAGCGCTCGAGGCGCTGGGCGACCTGCTTGAGCAGCGCATCGCCTGCCGGGTGGCCGAGGGTATCATTGACGTGCTTGAAGCGGTCGAGGTCGAGCATCAGCACCGCGCAGGCCCGCTCGCGCCCGCTCGGGGCGGCAAGGATCTGCTCCAGCGCCTGGCTCATCTGGACGCGGTTTGCGAGGCCGGTGAGCGAATCGTAGTGGGCCAGGCGCGAGACCTGCTGTTCGCTGCGGCGCTTTTCAGTGAGGTCGGTACCGTGCCCGCGGAAGCCGCAGAAGTTCTTGTAGCTGTCGTAAACCGGGCGTCCGGCAAGGGCCCACCAACGCTCGTCTCCGGTAGCCGCGGCGCGCACTTCCACATCGTGAAAAGCGGACCTGGCGGAGAGGTGGAAGGCGAGCGTGCGCTCGGCAGCGGCGGCGCCCTTGTTGGGGTCGACGATCTCGCTCAATGGACAGCCGACGACCTCGTCGGTGGTCTTGCCGAGCACCGTTGCAGCCTTGGGCGAGATGTAGGTGAGAAGGCCTCGGCGATCGGTTTCCCAGAACCAGCCCGGCCCGGTTTCCTCGAAACTTCGCAAAATGTCCTCGGCGCGCGCCGCGACACGTTCGCGGGCCTCGCGGGAGAGGCGGCGATCAGCGGCAGCCTTCCACTCGATCCGCGCGATGAGCAGCAGCGTGATCGCTGCGGCGATGACCGCAGAATAGGTGACTGGCTGAGGGACCAGTACGGCAAACCCGGCCCAGCTGGCGATCTTGGCGCAGAACAGCGACATGATCCGCATGTCGAACATGGCGGCAGCGGCGGCGTTGATGCACACCATCGTGCCGATCGCCCATTGCCATGGCAGGCCCTCGCCCACCCACATCGCGAGCGCGATGCCGGCGCAGGCCATCGGCAGCACGATCCCTACGAGCACGATCCCGAGGCGTGCGGCGCTGACGCTTTCGGCCCGGCGCTCGGTCTCGGCGAAGAGGCCGCCGAGGGCAAATAGCGCAGCCGACGCCAACGCCAAGGCGCAGGTCGTGGTCGAAGGCAGTCCCTGAAAGACGACCGCGGCGATTGCGAAGGCGGTGACCAGAAACAGGGTCATGCCCCCGGGCTGGCGGGGCAAGAAGAAGGACTGTTCGCTTGCCGGCTCGTCGATCGCTGGTGTGAACCCCCTCGAAGCCTCGATTCGCAGGCGCTCGCCGCCGCGGCGCTCGCCGCGACTGCGCTGTTCGAACGCGTGCGCATCGGCGCCCGCCTCCTCGCTCGCCACGGAGTGCAGATCGCGACCCGATACGAGCGGTTGCGGATTATTCGTTACGAACTTTCTTATGGGTTCCCCGGCCATCCCGTCCCCTTGCCTTAGGAGGGCTGAGAAAAGCGTTAATCGTGCTCCCTGATTCTCTCAAGACTCGGGCGAGCGAGCAAAGGCGATCCCCCCGTACCTACGCTTGCAAGTTGCCTGCCGAGGCTGCATTCTGGCGATCGAGGCCATGTTAACCGATTGCCGCCAAGAGAGCGGCGGGCGCAAGGCCAGCAAAAGGGGATTCCATGGCACGCAGCGAAGTGAAGCTCGAGAACGAAGCAGCCCAGTCCACCAACGCCCTCGGGCCGCTGATCGGCGTGGCACGCGAGGACTTCGTAAGCGCGGTCGCTCTGCTTCTGCGCGAGACCGCGACCGACCCCACACGCTTCGTCCGCCACTCTGCCGCAATGGCGCAGGACATGGTCAAGATCCTGACCGGCAAGAGCGAGCTTGCGCCCGACCCCAAGGACAAGCGGTTCATGGACCCGGCCTGGCAATACAACCCCTTCTTTCGCGCCGGCGCGCAGTACTACCTTGCGGTGCAGAAGGGGATGCGGGGCTGGCTCGAGGAGCTCAATCTCGACGAGCTTGAGCGCAACCGCGCCAATTTCATCGCCAACATCATCCTCGACGGTCTGGCGCCCTCCAACACCCTGATCGGCAACCCGACAGCGCAAAAGCGCGTGATCGATTCCGGCGGCCTCAGCCTCATCAAGGGGCTCCAGAACGCCTACAACGACATTGTCCACAACAAGGGCATGGTCAGCCAGGTCGACAAGCGCCCCTTTAAGCTTGGCGAGAACGTGGCAGCGTCCAAGGGCGCGGTAGTGCTCCGGACGGAGATGATGGAACTGATCCACTACGCCCCGAGCACCGAGGAAGTGTATGAAATTCCTCAGCTCACCATCCCGCCGCAGATCAACAAGATGTACATCAACGACCTCTCGCCCGACAAGTCGGTGGTCAAGTGGCAGGTTGACAACGGCATCCAGACCTTCGTGATCTCGTGGCGCAATCCCACCAAGGAACAGGGCAAGTGGGGAATGGCCGATTACGTCACTTCCTGCCGCGAGGCGATGGAGGCGGTCGCCGCGATCACCGGCGCAAAGAAGGTTAATGTGTCGGCCGGATGTTCGGGCGGGCAAACCGCCGCCATGCTTGCCTCCAAGCTGGCTGCCGACAAGTCCGACCTGCTCGGCACGCTGACGCTGATGGTCTGCGTGTTGCACCCGATGGCGACCGACATTGAAGCCGGATCGCTGGTCAGCGAAAGCGGCATGAAGCTTGCCCGCCAGCGTGCGGAAAAGGCCGGGGTGATCAAGGGCGATGATCTGTCGCGCGGCTTTGCCTGGCTGCGGCCCAACGATCTGATCTGGAACTACGTGATCAACAACTACCTGCTCGGCAGTGATCCGCCGGCCTTCGACGTGTTGTTCTGGAATGCCGACGCCACCAACCTTTCGGCCAGCCTGATGGGCGACTTCCTGACAGTCTACGAGACGCTCGCCTTCACCAAAAAGGGCGAAGTCGAGATGGTCGATCACATGGTCGACCTCAGCAAAGTGACAGCGGACCTGTTCATCCTTGGCGGGGTGACCGATCATATCACGCCTTGGAAGGCGACCTACCGTTCGACCCAGCTGTTCGGATCGAAGGAGGTAACCTACGTCCTCAGCCAATCGGGCCACATGCAGGCGATCCTCAACCCACCCGGAAATCCCAAAGCCAAGTACTTTGTGCAAGGTAAGAAGGGCAAGCTTTCCGCCACCGCCGATGAGTGGTTGCAGAGCACAGAAGAGGTTAAGGGCAGCTGGTGGCCGCTGTGGATGGAGTGGGTGCAGAAGCGTTCGGGTAAAACCAAGGCGGCGCCCGCCAGCCTTGGCAATGCAAACTATCTGCCGATGGAAGCTGCACCGGGACTCTACGTTCTGGAAGAAGTCTGATATTGCGGTGCAGCGCAGGGGCTACCGGGGGGTGGCTGCAAGCTTGTGTAAGATTGTGGGCGCGCGCGTTTAGGGATCGACGTGCGCGCCCAGCCCGCCCTGCTTCCAGGGCGCGAGAAAGGACGTGAATACGTGACCAACCCGATGGACGACGCGGTCGTCTCAATGGAGCAAGTAGGCGGCCGGACGCTACGGACTGCCACCTGGCGGCTAGATGTGCCCTCCGACCACCTGCCGGTTCTTTTCTTCAACGGCATCGGCGCCAATATCGAGGCGGTTGCCCCCCTCGCCGCTGCCATGCCGGAACGCGGCTTCATCATGTTCGACATGCCCGGTACCGGCGAATCGCCTGATCCGCTGGTGCCTTACACGCCGTTCACCATGAGCTGGACGGCCGCTCAGTTGCTCGACAAGTACGGGCTGGGCGAGGTTGACGTGATGGGCGTCTCGTGGGGCGGCGCAATGGCGCAGCACTTCGCGCTCCAGCACCCCGGTCGCACCCGGCGGCTGACGCTGATCGCCACCACGCCCGGAATGCTGATGGTCCCGGGCAACCCCGCGGCCTTCACCAAGATGGCCAACCCGCGCCGCTACATTGACCCCGAATTCATGAACGAGCACTTCGCCACGCTTTATGGTGGGCTGGACCGGGATGGCTCGAAGCACCAGAAGGACAGCCATATCGGGCGCCTCAAGCCCCCTTCGCCCCGCGGCTACATGTACCAGCTTTTGTGTATGATGGGCTGGACGAGCCTGCCGGCGTTGCCCTTCATGAAGAAGGAAACGCTGATCATGATGGGCGAGGACGATCAGATCGTCCCCGTCATCAACGGCAAGATCCTGAAGGCGATCATCCCGAATTCGCGGCTCGAGACCTTCAAGGGCGGTGGACACCTGTTCCTGCTGACCCACGCCGACGAAAGCGTCGCGGTGATCCGGGACTTCCTGGACGCGCCCGACACGGCCAAGGAAATGAAGCGCGCGGCTGCGTGAATTCCAACAATTCCTACACACGGGGCGCAAATCGGGCGGCTTTTCGTTCATTTGCGCCCTAGGTGACCGGGCTGTGTTTCATCAACTTAGCCGACCCCTCTTGTAGGGGCGCGGTCTTTGCGACATCCTCCCTGCCCAAGGGAGAGAGACCATGGCGCATTACGACCTCATCATCCGCGGCGGCACGATCGTCGACGGAACCGGAGCCCCCGCCTTTACCGGCGATGTGGCGATCAGAAACGGTCTGATCGCCGCCGTGGGCCGGATTGAGGGCAGCGCGGCCGAAGAGATCGATGCGTCCGGGAAGGTCGTCGCTCCCGGCTTCGTCGACATTCACACCCATTATGATGGTCAGGCGACCTGGGACCAGGAAATGGCGCCCTCGAGCTGGCACGGGGTGACGACGGTAGTGATGGGCAATTGCGGCGTCGGTTTTGCCCCTGCCCGCCCCGACCGGCACGAATGGCTGATCAGCCTGATGGAAGGGGTGGAGGACATTCCCGGTACCGCGCTTGCCGAGGGGATCACCTGGGACTGGGAGACCTTCCCCGAATATCTCGACGCTTTGGAAAAGCTCCCCCGCACAGTCGATATCGGCACACACGTCCCCCACGGCGCGGTGCGCGCCTATGTGCTGGGTGAGCGCGAGCAGCCGGGTGCGGTGCCAACGGCTGAGGACATCGCCGCGATGAGCGCGATCGTCGAGGAAGGTGTGCGCGCGGGCGCACTCGGCTTCTCGACCTCGCGCACAGTGCTCCACAAGTCAGTGGACGGCGAACTCGTCCCCGGCACCACCGCCACAGCCGAGGAGCTGATCGCCATCGGCCGTGCGATGGGCCGCGCCCGGACGGCCGGCGGCCACGCCGTGTTCGAGATCGCCAGCGACCTGAAGCGCGAGTGGAACGAATTCGGCTGGATGGGGCAATTGAGCCGCGAAGCCGGCATTCCGGTCACCTTCGCCGCCCTCCAATCGATCGCCAAGGAGATGACCTTGGCCGAGCAGATCGCCGCGATGCGCGCGGAGAACGACAACGGCGCGCAGATCGTCGCCCAGATCGCGCTGCGCGGCAACGGCATCGTCATGGCGTGGCAAGGCACGGTGAACCCCTTCGCTTTCCGCCCGAGCTGGATGGCGATCAAGGACCTGCCTTGGGAGGCGCAGAAGGCCAAGCTGCTCGACCCCGCCTTCCGGGCGGCCCTGCTGGCCGAGCCCAATGACTATACCAACGCCCCCAAGGACATCGGCGGGGTAGTGATGGTGATCAGCCATGGCTGGGCGATGCAATACGAGATGGACCCCGATTTCGACTACGAGCCAGCCACCGAGGCGAGCATCAATGCGCGCGCCGCGGCGGCGGGCGTTTCCCCGCAGGAATATGCCTATGACCTGCTGTGCCGGGACGATAGCACCAATGGGGAATGTGGCGGGTTCATCTACCTCCCCATCCTGAATTACGCCGACGGCAATCTCGATTTCCTGCATCCGCTCCAGCACGCCGACGACACGGTGAACTCGCTTTCCGATGGCGGCGCGCATTGCGGGACTATCTGCGACGCCGCCTCGCCGACCTTCATGCTCGAACATTGGGTCAAGGGCCGCAAACGGGGCGCACGGATCAGCCTCGAGCAGGCGATCAAGCGCCAGTGCCGCGACACGGCGGTGCTTTACGGGCTAGAGGATCGCGGCGTGATCGCACCGGGCTACCTCGCCGACCTCAACATCATCGATATGGACCGGCTGACGCTGGGCAAGCCGTGGCTCGCCTTCGACCTGCCGGCAGGCGGCAAGCGCCTGCTGCAGAAAGCGGACGGCTATGTCGCAACGATCAAGAGCGGCGTCGTCACCTTCCGCGAGGGCGCGTGGACCGGCGAGACTCCCGGCGGGCTGATCCGCGGCCCGCAGCGGGTGGAACTGGCTGAAGCGGCGGAGTAATCAGTTTACAGCCGAACGCCAGACGCCGGAGAACCAGAACAGAACCGGGTAGGTCAGCACGATCGCAGCGAAGATTGTGCTGATCCCCCACGGGATGCCCGGCGCATCGCGCGCCGCCCAAACATAGGTTCCAAGCCAGGCAGACTTGTAGACGATCTGCACCAACAACACCGGCGCAAAGAATGACGGGGCCGCCAGCCCCGCCAGCGATGCCAGCAGGATTGCCAGCCAAAGGCTAGCCACCAGCATGCGTAGCCCTTCGCTGTCGACAACCTTGCCTTCGAACACGCCTGTCGTTCCGCCGCTGAAATACATGCTCCAGACGACGGGAACGAGGATCACAACGTTGGCGGCATAGGCGATCCGCAGCAGTCCCGGGCCTTCAAACATCGCGCGTGTTCCTTACGGCTCGATCACGATGCCCTTGGCTGGGTCGATCTGCCCCGCCACCATCGCGGTGAACACATCGCGCGCCGCCTTGAGCCCGTGGTGGCGCTCAATGGTGACCGAGCCATCGGATGCCTTGAGGAATTCTCTCCACGCCGCCGCGAGCAGCTTTCCGCCCTCTTCGGCGCCATGGGCCTTGAAGAAAGCGACCGCGTGGTCGGGGGCGAAGAATAAGGCGGGCTTGGGGCCGGGCATTGCTTCGTTTTTGCCGAACACGCTGCGCGCCTCGATGTGGGTCGCGCCGACCAGCACTGAATGGGCGAGCGCCGCGTCGAAATGGCGGTGGATGCGGGCGAGCAGATCGGCATTGCCTGCAAAGTCGACGCTCACGCTGCGGACAACGTCGAGGCGGTCGAGATCGTCATAGGCGACGACTTCGTCATAGAGACCGCTCGCCTCTACGAAACCGACATTGCCCTTGGAGGTTAGCCCCACACGCTTCACCTGCGGGGACGTCTGCCGCGCCACACTGGCGAGGCCCATCGCGGTCTTGGAAGAGGCGCTGGTGAACATCACTTGGCTTGCGCCGAACCACCCTTCCCCCCTCAGGAAGTTTTCGATCAGGAACCCCGTGAGGAACAGTGGCCCGAAGATCATCCGCTCCGCTTCGCGCTGCGGATCATGCTCGGGATCGGCGGCGAGGCGCTTGTAGCCGTTGTAGACCGGGCTCATCGGCTGGCGATGCTCGGATGTGTCGGAGAAACCTCCGGCGCTGATCCGACCCGGCACGACATCGAGGTGGCTCGCCATCGGCAGATAGCCATAGACCCGCTCGCCCACAGAAATATCCGGGTGGCGGCTCTCGATAACCCGGGCATGGCCCCACATCGGAACGATGCCGAAGCCCTCAGAGGCAGGGGCGGGTGCAGGGAAGAAGTCCCAATACTTAAACCCATCGCCGACCACCGCATAGGTGACGTTGTTGGCGGTGACCGAGAAGCTCTCGATCTGGAGCCGAACCGCCCCCTCGCCAAGCGGGGGGAGCGGAAGTTCAACCAGTACCGCCTCGGTGAGTACGGTCTTTTTGACATGGACTTGGGTGGTATTCATGGATGCCCCCTTGCTTTTGGTGCGCGCAGGGCGCGGTGCGCCCAACGTGGCGCGCGGCTCAGGTTCCGCTCTCGCTGAGCGATGTCCCAAGCGTGCCGAGCCTTTCGGCGAATGCGGAAAACCGGGCGATGCAGCCTTCGGTCAGAGCTTCGACGTCGGCATCGTCAAGTTCGGCGCTCCGCGCTGCCATGGCCGCGTCGATCGATTGTCCGGTCTGGCCTTCATAGAGGCCTATGAACCACGCGACCGCAATCGACAGACCGTTCTTGACGTCCTCGTCGTCCGAGACGCCAACCTGATAGGCCGACCATACCGCACAATCGAGGTTCTGTGCGGCAGTAGCCTGCTGCGCCGCTGCTGGAGCGGAGAGCAGAAGGGCGGGTACAAGGAGGAGATGGCGGATCATCATCACACCCGCATCGGCATCAGAACGTAGAGCGCGCGGGCCTGTTCATTCTCGCGGATCAGCGTCGGCGCGCCAGCATCGGCGAGGTGAAGCTCCACGGTGTCGCTGTCGATCTGGCCAAGGATATCCTTGAGATAATTGGCGTTGAAGCCGATCTCGAGGCCTTCCGAACGGTACTCGGCAGCGATCTCCTCAGCGGCCGTGCCGTTGTCGGGCGAGGTCACTGACAGCGTCACGCGGTCATGGTCGAGCCCGATCTTGACCGCACGGGTCTTTTCGGTGGCGATGGTCGCGACGCGGTCGACGCCCGAGAAGAACAGCTTGGGATCGACCTTGAGCAGCTTGTCGTTCGCGGTCGGGATCACGCGGCTGTAATCGGGGAAGGTACCATCGATCAGCTTGCTGGTCAGCACCACCCCGCCCTCGCCGCCCAGCGCGAAGCGGATCTTGCTGGCCGAAAGGTCGATCAGCACGTTGGTGTCGAGGGCCTCATCAAGAAGCTTGCGCAGTTCGCCCACGGCTTTGCGCGGCACGATCACATCCGGCATCCCGGCAGAGCCTTCGGGCCGCGGGATGGTGAAGCGCGCGAGGCGGTGCCCATCTGTGGCAGCGGCCTTCAGCATCGGTTCGTCCTCGTCGGTGACGTGAAGGAAGATACCGTTGAGGTAGTAGCGGGTTTCCTCGGTCGAGATCGCGAAACGGGTGCGGTCGATCAGTTCGGCGAGCAGGCGCGCCGGCAGCTCGAAGCTGGTCGGCAGGTCGCCCTCGACGATGACCGGGAAATCGTCGCGCGGCAGGGTCGGCAGCTTGAAGTTCGACCGGCCCGCCTTGACCTCGAGACGGTTGTCGCTGGTGGTGAGGCTGACCTGGCTCCCGTCGGGCAGCTTGCGCGCGATGTCGAACAATAGGTGCGCCGAGACGGTGATCGCGCCCGGCTGGTCGACGGAGGCCGCCGACATGGTTTCGACCACCTGAAGATCGAGGTCGGTTGCCATGACCCGCACCGATCCGCCATCGCTGGCGTCGATCAGCACGTTGGAGAGGATCGGGATGGTGTTGCGCCGTTCCACCACGGATTGAACATGGGAAAGGCACCGCAGCAGCGTCGCGCGTTCGATCGTAGCCTTCATCGCTTGTCCCTATCGGTCCTGTTGCTGGCAATAAAGGGCGAGGAATCGCCCCCAAGCGCCGGAATATATCCGAAAACCTTAGCGCGGCAGATCATACGGGCAAGTTGGCGGCTTTACGAGGGGCGACTGCGCTGGGGATAAGGCCCAAACACCGCCCCGCGATCACTCCAGCCCAATCACCCCAACATCGCCATCCCGCCGTTCACGTGCAGCGTGGCGCCGGTGACATAGGCGGCCTCGCGGCTGGCGAGGAAGGCGACCGCGGCGCCGATCTCCGCGCCCTCGCCCATCCGGCCCATCGGGATGCGGCCATTGATAGCGGCCTGCTGCTTCTCGTCGAGCGCCGACGTCATGGCGGTGCGGATGAAGCCGGGGGCAACGCAGTTGGCGGTGATCCCGCGGCTTGCGACTTCCTGCGCGAAGGCCTTGGTCATGCCGGTGAGGCCCGCCTTGGCTGCGCAGTAGTTCATCTGCCCCGGATTGCCGGTCGCGCCGACCACGCTGGTGATGTTGATGATCCTGCCGAAGCGGGCCTTCATCATCGGCTTGGCGGCAGCGCGCATCAGGCGGAAGCTGGCTTCGAGGTTGATGCGGATCACCTGATCCCACTCGTCGTCCTTCATCCGCATCCCAAGATTGTCGCGGGTGATGCCGGCATTGTTGACGAGGATGTCCATCGTGCCCAGCGTACCCAGCATTGCCGGAATCAGCTCCTCGACCTGCACGGTGTTGCCGAGATCGCAGGTGATCTCGACATGCCCGTCGTGATCGTGGTGCGGATAGGCTTCGTTGAGCTCATCGCGGAAAGCCCTCAGCTTTGCAGAATTGGAGCCAGACAGCGCCAGCCTTGCGCCCTGCGAAGCAAGCGCATGGGCAATCGACGACCCGATGCCGCCCGCTGCGCCGGTGACCAACGCGTTCATCCCTGTCAGCGAGAACATCCCGTCCAGCTCCTAATTCTGCGCTGCGAAGTCGCGGGCGCTGGTGCGTTGCATGACCTTGGCGGCGAGGTAAACACCCACCTGCTCGGCCGTCTTATCATCGATCCCGAGCCCGGTCTCGATGATGAAGGCGCCCATTACGGCGGCGTTTTCGTCGCTGACCGTGATCTCGGAGCCCGCCATCCCGATCATGAACTGATCCTCGAGCGCCTTCCACAGAGCCGACCGGTCGCCTTTGGCAAGGGTGGAATCGATCTTGGCGATCTGCTCCACGTTGAACGCACCGTGCCGGCGAAAGCGCAGTTCGATAAGCCGACCAAATTCATTGAGAAACGCTGGTTGGAGCTCGGCATCGGTCCACGAGAAGTTCTCCCCGCAGCTCGACGCGCTAGCGTAGACGATCAGGCCGAACGCTTCCATCGTCCGGTCATCCGAGCTGGTGCCCAGAAAATCGACGTCTGGAAGCAAGGCATCGAGCTGAGAACGCTGTTCGGCGGAATAGCCCTTCGCGACACAGCTCAGCTCGCTCGGCTCGCCTGCCTGAGCGGCAGTGGCCATCATCAGGGCAGCGCCTGCCAGCATCATCTTGCGCATCAACCGATCTCCTTCGCGAAGGCCTCGAGATCCTGCATGGTCACGAGGCTGGTCACCTGCGCCTCGCGGTCGATCCGGCCCACCATCGGCCCGACCACCTTTCCGCCCAGTTCCACGAAGTGTTCCACGCCATCGGCCCGCATGGCAAGCACGCTTTCACGCCAGCGCACGCGGCCCGTCACCTGCTCGACCAGCAGGCCGCGTTCTTCATCCGCGTCGGTGACGGGGGCGGCGGTGACATTGGCGTAGAGCGGCAGCGCGAGCGCAGCAGGCGGGGTTTGCGCCAAGGCCTCGGCCATGCGCGCCGCCGCCGGGGCCATCAGCGAGGAGTGGAAGGGGGCGCTGACGTTCAGCATCATGCCGCGCTTGATGCCGTGGTCCTTGACCAGCGCCACCGCCCGCTCGATCGCGCCGGTGTGTCCCGAAAGCACGACCTGCGAGGGATCATTGTCGTTGGCGATCTCGCACACCTCGCCTTGCGCTGCGGCGTCGGCGAGGGCCTGGGCCTGATCGATGTCAGCGCCGAGAAGAACCGCCATTGTGCCCTCGCCCACCGGCACCGCTGCCTGCATCGCCCAGCCACGCAGCTTGAGAAGGCGCGCGGTGTCGGCAAGGCTGAAGGCGCCGATCGCCGCGAGCGCCGTGTATTCACCGAGCGAGTGGCCCGCGACGCAGCTGGCCTTCTCGAGGAGCTTCACCCCGAAATCGCGCTCCAGCACCCGCAAGGTGGCGATGGCGTTGGCCATAATCGCGGCCTGCGCGTTTTCGGTGAGGGTGAGCCGGTCTTCGGGCCCGTCGCGCATCAGCGCGGAAAGGTTCTGCTTCAAGGCCTCATCGACCTCGCCGAAGGCGTCCCGGGCCGCAGCGCTGGCCTCGGCGAGCTGGGCGCCCATGCCGACTTTCTGGCTACCCTGCCCCGGAAAAAGAAATGCCCGCATTCGCGTGCCCCCATTTATGTTTTCAGGCGCGCGCCGTTACGTCCGCGCGGGCGGGCTTGCAAGGCCGAAGGGCACAACCCTGTTGGCAGAGGTGTGGCCGATCAAGGCTCGGCCGAGATAGGGGATGCCCGCGCGGTCGCACCAGAAGCGAGCGATCTGCTCCTCGTCCTGCCCGAACGGAACGTAATTTTCGGGCACATCGGTCACGAAGCCGAGCCGCAACCCGGCAAGCCGCGGAAGGGTTGCGGCAAGGTGGAAGAACAAGCGGTCTATGGAATAGAGATGCTCTGCCACCTCCTCGACCATCAGCACATGGCCGGTAAGGTCGGGCATCATCGGCGTGCCGACCGTCATTGCCAGCGTGATGAGGTTGAAGGCTGCCGCAGGCGTGACGCCATCGAGGCTGGGTTCGAGCCCGCTGGTGTCGCCTTCGAGCCAGCAGAGCACCCGCCGGATCGCCTCGCGCCCTCCTTCCGAGCGCGCGCTGACCGGCATCGAACCGTGGACGCACTGGCCGATCCCTGCGCGGTAAAGTGCGGCGAGCAGATAGCCCGCGTCGGAGAAGCCGACATAGGTCTTGGCCCGCGCGCTGCGGTTCATTTGCGCGACGGCGGCTTCGGCGATACGGTTCGAGCCGTAGCCGCCCTTGGCAAACCACACGACGTCGAAGGCGGGATCATTGGCGCATTCCAGCAGCGCTGTAAGCCGCCGCAGGTCGCTGCCCGCGAAGTGCCCCTCGCTCTCGAAGCATTGGTCGTGGAAGGTGACGCGGTGCGCGGGAAACTCGGCCGCGACCAGCGCCTCGAGCGCGGCCTGCTGTTCGCGGGTGATCGGCGTGGCGGGTGCACAGATCGCGATATTCGTCATGCCGCTCAACCTATGGCGCTTGTCAGGGGCGGCGCAAGCCAATAACCAAGCGGCATATGGATAACGGGTCCGATGCTAGGTTGCTTGAAGGGCGGCCGCTGTTCTTTTGCGGCATCGGCGGGTCCGGGATGCTGCCACTTGCGCAGATCGCGCACAGCCTCGGCCATCCCGTCGCAGGGTCCGACCGCAGCCGTGACCAGGGCCGCAGCCCCGAGAAGTTCGCGTGGCTAGAAGCGAGCGGCTTTGCCCTCTTCCCGCAGGACGGCAGCGGCGTCACCTCGCCTGATCAGGTGCTGGTCGCCTCGGCCGCGATTGAGGACACTGTCCCCGAAGTCGCCCGCGCCAAGGAACTGGGCTGCGAGCGGCTGAGCCGCGCCGAGCTTCTCTCAAAGCTGTTCAACGCCGCCGATGTATCGGTCGCGGTCGGCGGCACCTCGGGCAAATCGACCGTCACCGGGATGATCGCCTGGATCCTCAGCAACGCAGGCCAGGATCCCACGGTGATGAACGGCGCGGTGATGAAGAATTTCGTCTCGCCCGAAAACCCCTTCGCCAGCGCCCGAATGGGCTCGCGCAAGCTGTTCGTGAGCGAGGTCGACGAGAGCGACGGCTCGATCGCGCTCTACCGCCCAAGCGTGGGCGTGCTGCTCAATGTCAGCCTCGACCACAAGACCATCGAGGAACTGCGGGTGCTGTTCGGCAACTACCTCGCCGCGTCGGGCACGGCTGTGATCAATCTCGACAGCGCGGAAGCCGGGTATCTTGCAGGCCGGGCGCGT
>JANNWO010000003.1:0-10788 GCA_031408395.1 Sphingomonadales bacterium
GCTCCACGGCTTCATCAGCGCCAGCGGCAGGTATTCGGGATCTTCCACCGTACCGTATTGTGTGCGCTTGTGATGGATCACGTGCACGCCTTCATACATGAAGCTCGGGGTGAGCATCGGGATGCCGACGAGCAGATTCCAGGCGGTCCGGAAGCCCGGCAGGGCGTCGCGGTGGATGTGGGTAAGCTCGTGAATGAACATCAGTGCGCGGTAAAGCGCCAGCGCCGCTACCACCCCGGCTGCGATCTGCACGCCGAGGTTGGCCGAAAGGATAGCCACCGCAATCCCCGCATAGCCGACGCCTGCCGAGAGCAGCATATCAGGCCAGTAAATGCCGGGCTTTGCCTCGCCCAAACCCTTGGTCAGGTCGCGCGCGGCGCGGAGCATCGCCTTGTCGTCCTGGGCCATGAACTGCGCGCGCGTCGCCCGGGGCGCGGGTTCGCGCGGGGTCGCGCCCGGATCAGGGCGTGTCTGGTCGATGGTCTGGTGCATGGTCATGAGTGTATCGTTCCTGCGGCCGCCCTACCCGAAAACGGGCCAGTGGCCAAACGCGCGTTGTTGGTGAGTGTGATCGATAGCCTTGCTTGATTGGCGCTGGCGGGACACAGACGCCTTGACCTTACGCAACTACGAGGACCGGCGTGTGACGGATGTGGCAAGCCACTCAGGCGAGATAGAGATCGAACCGGTCAGCGGCAAGCACCAGCGGGCGGCGTTTGTGGACCTCGGCCGTGCTTTCTCCGACCGCCTGCCCCATTCAGTCCCGCAGATCCGCGCCGAGCAGCTTGAACTGGTCAATCCGGACAAGAACCCCTTCTTCGGCCATGCGCGGGTACAGCTGTTCATCGCCAAGCGCGGCGGAACGCCGGTGGGGCGCATTTCCGCGCATATCGACGAACTCGCGCTCGCCATGCCGGTGGATCAGGGCTTCGGGCCGAACACCGGTTTCTTCGGCTATTTCGATGCCGAGGACGAGGGCGTCGCCCGCGCGTTGCTCACCATTGCAGAAGGCTGGCTGATCGGACAGGGGATGACCCGCGTGCTCGGCCCAATCTCGCTCTCGATCTGGGAGGAGCCGGGCCTGCTCGTGCGGGGGCAGGACCATCCGCCGATGCTGATGATGGGCCACCACCCAGCGCACTACGCCGGGTGGATCGAGGCGGCAGGCTTCACACGCGCCAAGACGCTCTACACCTATGATCTCGACATCGCGAAGTCCTTCGGGCCGCTCGTCCAGCGGATCGTGCAGTCCGGCCACAAGAACGCGCGGATCAACGTGCGGCGGGTGCGCAAGGCCGATTGGGATGCGGAGGTCGCGACGATCCTCGGAATCCTCAACGATGCGTGGTCGGACAACTGGGGCTTCGTCCCGTTCACGCCGCGAGAGGTCGCCTATGCGGGCAAGAAGCTGCGCCCGCTGATCTTTGAGGAACTCAACATGATCGCCGAGGTCGACGGGCGCCCCGTGGCGTTCATGCTGACCTGGCCCGACGTCAACGACGCGCTGGCGAAGATCAACGGCAAGCTCTTCCCGTTCGGCTGGATCACCATGCTGCGCTGGCTGCGCCACCCCAAGGGCGCGGGCATGCGGGTGCCGCTGATGGGGGTGCTGAAAGAGCTCCACAACAGCCGGATGGCGAGCCAACTCGCCTTCATGATGATCGAGGAAATCCGCCAGCACGCGAGCGGCAAATTCGGCTCGACCCGCGGCGAACTCGGTTGGGTGCTCGACGACAATCAGGGCATGAACGCCATCGCCGACGCGATCCAGAGCAAGGTCAACCGCGAGTATGCGATCTACGAGCGGGATTTGGTTTGATTGCGCCGGTTCGCGGGCTAGCACGACCTGGAGAAAAAAGGCCTCCGCTCGCAAGCGAGCAGAGGCCTTTCGGGATCGTATCACCAGCCGCTTGGACGGGAGGGGGGTCTCGGCGGTGACAAAGGAAAAATGATCGTCTGGACGAGCGGTTCCCGGCCATGCGAAAATTTTTCCTTACCTAACGGAACCCGGAGAGAGATCACAGGATTTCAGTTGTTTGCGCGTTAACCGCGACGTCGTGGGCGCGACGCGCTATGGCTACGAATCACACGAACCGGCAAGTCCTGCCGGACTGTCTGACCAATCAAAAGGTGCCTCATGTCCTTCGCCAGCCAGATCGCGGCCAACCTGCCCTTCCTGCGCCGCTACGCCCGCGCGCTGACCGGGTCGCAGGCCAGCGGCGATGCCTATGTACGCGAAATGCTCGAGGCCGTGCTGGCGGACGAGGACCTGAAAGCGAGCCTCGTCGGCGGTCGGGTGCCGCTCTACCGCGCCTTCGGCAAAATCTGGGCAAGCGGGTCGCGCGGTGTGTCCGGCGGCGCTCCGACCAGCGAGCACGAGGCCGGCGCGCAGGCGCGACTGGGCGTCATCACCCCGCCCGCGCGCCAAGCGCTGCTGCTCACCACGCTCGAGGATTTCACGATTGCCGAGGCCGCCGCGATCCTTGAGCGCACCCCCCAGGAAGTCACCGCGCTCGTCGCCGACGCAGTTGCCGACATTGATCGCGAGCAAACCACCTCGGTGCTGATCATCGAGGACGAGCCGCTGATCGCGATGCAGCTTGAAGACCTCGTCACCGGCCTTGGCCACATTGTCAGCGGCACCGCTGCGACCCGCACTCAGGCCCGCGCCGCAGTCGCCGAGGCGATGCCAGGGCTGGTGCTCGCCGACATCCAGCTTGCCGATGGCTCCTCGGGGCTCGATGCTGTGGACGACATCCTGAGCGTCGGCGCGATGCCGGTGATCTTCATCACTGCCTATCCGGAACGCCTGCTGACCGGCGACCGCCCCGAGCCGACCTACCTCGTCACCAAGCCCTTCCAGGAAGCAACCGTGCGCGCGGCGATCAGCCAGGCGCTGTTCTTTGGATCGACGCGGCCTCTTTGATTTCGTGCCACCTTTGGTGGCGCAGCCAGCGCGATCGCACAATCAGGGCTTTACGACTCGCCGCTCCGCGTCCTTCTCCCGGATCCTGAAGCCCGCAGGCCGCCGCACCGGCACGCGCAGCACGCAGCGTACGCCTTCCGGAGCGAAGTCGAGCGTCACCGGCTGACGCAATTCGTGGGCGACGATCTTCTCGATCAACTCGGTACCGAACCCGCGGCGGCGCTGGCTGGCCACGGGCGGTCCGCCGACTTCCTGCCACTCGACCTCGGCGAAGGTCGTCTCTGTGGCTTGCTCGGCCCCATGGTCCTCCCCCCGGTGCCAGCGGATCGTGATCATGCCCCCCGGCACGCTCAGCGCGCCATACTTGGCGGCGTTGGTGGCAAGCTCGTGGACCGCGAGGCCAAAGGAGAGGGCATCGTTGGGCGCGAGTTCCAGCTCGGGCCCCTCCAGCAAGATAGCATCGCCCAGCAACTCGCGGAAATGCTGCAATTCCGCCTCAATCACCGCGCGGATCGGGGTCGTGCCCCAGTCCGTCACCGTCAGGAGGTCATGCGTCGCCGAAAGCGCGCGGATGCGCCCCTGCAGGCTGTCGGCAAATTCGTCCAGATCGGTCGAACGCCGCCGGGTCAGCGACAGGATCGAAAGCACGTTGGCCAGCGTGTTCTTGACCCGGTGGTTCAATTCGCGGGTCAGCGAGTTCCTGATCGAGTGCTGCTCTTCGAACAAGGCGAGCCGCGCCTGATCCTCGAAGGCCTGCTGGGTGAGCAGCCGGGCGAGCAGCATCAGCAGGCTCGCCAGCGCGAGGCCGAAGATCAGCGTCACCATCGACAGCGGAGAGAGCACGTGGGCGTCGCCGTTCTCGATCACCAGCATCAGCTTACGGTCGGCGATGTTAACCTCCTGCGCGACGGTCTCCTTCGCTGGGCCGGCAATCGACTGCGCGACAAGCAGGTGCCCGGTATTCACCTCGCCATCATATAGCCGCACCCCGAAACGCTGGCCGTCCTGCCGGTCGATCGCCGCATCGAGGAATTCGCGTGCCCGAAACGGCGTGTACACGAAGCCGGCCAGCCCCGGGCCGCCCTTTGCGCTGCTGCGGAACACAGGCATGTAAATCGCGAAGGCGGGCGCGGTGCCGCTGGTCTCTTGCATGAGGATGATCCGGCCCGAAGCAGCGGGGCGCAGGTTCATTTCGGCCTCGGCCATCGCCGAGGCGCGCGCCGGGTCGGAGTACATGTCGTAGCCCAGCGCGCGGCGGTTGACCTGCGTGGCGGGCGCGAACATCGCCACCGGTGCGATCCGCCCTGCCGTGGAGCTTGCGGGCACGGGATAGATATCCGGGTAGGCCGGCTGATCGCTGCGGATGCGGGCGAGGAAGCCGGGCAGTTCGCGCGCTTCGATCACAGGAATCCAGCCAATCCCTTCGGCGCCCGAATATTCGGTGTTGAGTTTCAGCGCCCGCACGAAGTTGTCGAAGGTTTCGGGGCTGACCTCGTCGAGGCTGGCGAACAGCGCCGCCCCGGCCCTGAGATATGAGGCAAAGCCGCTCCCCCTGCGGTCGAGCGCGGCGGCGACGCCTTGCGCGTATTCGCGCATCTGCGCGCGCTCGCGTGCGCGCGCGTTCGTCTCGATTGCAAAGACGCTGAGCGCGGTGATCGCGGCGATGGCGAGGAAGATCGCCAGCGGAATTGCGCGCGGAAAAAGCACCAGCCAGCGCCGCGCACGGCCTCCCGTTGAAGGCGGAATCGCGGCAGTGCTGGCGTTGGTGCTGAAGGCGTCAGTCTCGATGATCGGAAATCCTGTCGGGAGCAGCCGGAACCAAACAGGTAGCGCATCGTTCCCAACTCGTCCAAACTCAACTTCCGGGATACCCCGCCAAGAGAGTAATGGGCCGCGCATCACATGTCGCCCCGCCCGCAGCGACATTGGCCCCCGTTTTGGGGCCGGGACGACGGGATCAAGGGACGAGCTTTACCGACATGGTCTCCAATCAAGTACATGACGGCAGCAACGGCGGGGGTCGCAATGGCGCCCGGCAACGCTCGCCCGAATGGGCCGACGGATTGAAGCAGCTTTACGATTCGGTGGTCGAGGAAGCCCTGCCCGACAGCTTCAAGGACCTGCTCGACCGGCTTGACGCCATTCCCTCCGCGCGCGGACAACGCGGCGGCCCGCCATCTCCCGACGGCCCGGACACGAGCCAATGAGCGACAACGGCCGGCCCGATACACCGCGCACGGCCTCGGAGAAATCCGACTTCAAGCGTGATCTCACCCGGGTCGTCCCGCACCTGCGCGCGTTTGCGCGGGGCCTGTGCGGCAGGCCCGACGTCGCCGATGATCTCGTTCAGGAAACTCTGCTCAAGGCCTGGGCGGCGCAGGATCGGTTCGAACCGGGCACTTCGATGCGCGCCTGGACCTTTGTGATCCTGCGCAACGCCTACCTCACCGACATGCGCAGAAACCGCTTCCGCGGCGAATATGACGAAGGCGTGGCCGAGCGCATTCTGACGGCGCCTGCCGGGCAGGAAGAACCGATCCATCTCTCCGACCTGCACCGCGCGCTGCTTACCCTGCCAGCCGAACGCCGCGAGGCACTGTTGCTGGTGGGCGCAGGCGGCTTTTCCTACGAGGAAGCTGCGCAAATTTGCGGCTGCGCGGTTGGCACGATCAAAAGCCGCGTGGGCCGCGCGCGCGCCGCGCTGTCGGAGATGCTGGCGAGCGGCAACATCCCGCGCCGCTCCACCGACGACGCAATCGCGCACCGCGCCATTCTGGAAGAGCTGGACATGGTGGCGGCCGGCAACGGGGTCAGTTCGCGGGGGTGATGTTCACCCACCTTCGTCGCCTCGTGCTTGACACGGGGCCTCGCTAATCCTTCTCCCCACCCACAAATGAAGAAGGCCCGGAAGCGTCTCCGCCCCGGGCCTTCTTCATTTGCAAACCCGAAAAAATCAGGCGCCAGACTTTATGCGTAGGTCCACACCGTCCCGCGCGCGAGGTTCTCGCTGGCGAAGGCCCAGTTAAGCTTGGTCTCGACGACCGCATCCAGATAGGCCGGGCGCTTGTTCTGGTGATCGAGGTAGTAGGCGTGCTCCCACACGTCGAGCACCAGCAGCGGGTTGAAGCCCTTGTCGGCGATCGTGTCGGCGTCGTGGCTTTCCTCGATGCTCAGCTTGCCGTCCTTCTCGGCGAGCCACACCCAGCCCGACGCGAAGTGGCCGACGCCGCGGTCCTTGAGCTGCTGCTTCAGGGCATCGACCGAACCGAAAGCCTCGTCGATCTTGGCGGCAAGGTCAGCCGAAGCTTCGGTCGTCGCAGGCGCCATCGAGTTCCAGTAGAAGGCGTGGTTCCAGGTCTGCGCCGAGTTGTTGAACAGTGCCTGGTTGGTCCCGCGCGAGGCAGCAACGATCGCTTCGAGCGATGCGGCGGCGTGGGGCGTGCCCTCGATCGCGGCGTTCATCTTGTCGAGGTACGTCTGGTGGTGCTTGCCGTAATGGAACGACAGCGTCTCGGCCGAAATGGCGGGCTCAAGCGCGGTGTCGTCGTACGGCAGGGGGGCAAGTGCGAAAGCCATGGTGTTCTCCGTGGTCGGGTGATGAATCGGGCGGGTTACGTAGCCTCAACGCAGATGTGCGCGAAGGGTTGCAGCTTCAAGGCTGCTTTCAGGTCTAGGCGTTATCGTCATCGGCTGAGCGGTCAACCGCGCTGGTGACCGCGACATTCATGGTGACATTGCCGAGCGTGCGCATCAGGTCGGGCAGCATCTCCACCGCCACCAGCAGCGCGAGCGGTTCGACCGGGACGCCCATCGCAAGCGCAATCGGCCCGATCGAAACGACGAAGCTGATCGATCCGGGCAAGCTGACAGCCGAAAGGCTGATGATGCTGGCAATGAGGATACCGGCAATGGCGACGGTTAGCGACACGTCCACCCCCGCGAGCGCGGCGATGTAATACACCACCGCAAGGTTCATCGCCGCGCTAGTGGCGCGGAAGATCACCACTGCGAGCGGCAGGACAAACTCGGCGGTTGCAGGGCGCACGCCCAGTCGTCCGGCAGAATCGAGCATCGCAGGCAGGCTGGCGAGAGAACTCTGCGTCGAGAGCGCGACCGCCTGCGCGGGCAGCATCGCAGGTACAAAGCGCCCTCCGGTGCGGCCCAATCCAATCGCGATGGCATAGGCGAGGAAGAAGATGAAAGTGCCCATCAGCGTCACCGTCAGCACATAATGGCCGAGCGCGGCGAAGGCCCCGCCCCCGCTCTGCACGCCCACGCCGTAAGCCAGCGCGAGCACGCCCACGGGCGCGGCGGCAAGCACCCAGCCGATGATCAGCAGCATCGCATTGCCCAGCGCATGGAAGAAGCCGAGCAGCCGCTCGCCCTGCTCTTCGGGCAGGCGGGTGATCGCGACCGCGAACATCACGAAGAACAACGTCAGCGGCAGCATCGCGGTCTCGGCAGCGGCGGCGACGATGTTGGGCGAGACGAGCGAGGCGAGGAAGTCGAGCACCTTGGGCACCTCGCCGACGTCTGCCGGGGTCTGCGCGAGGAAGGCGCCAGCCCCCTGCGGCACCGGGAAAGCGCGCAGCAACGCGGGCATGGCGACCGAGGTGAACGCCCCGCCGGCAAGCTGCACCGCCACCATGATTGCGATCATCCGCCGCGCTACCGTGCCGACGCGCGCGGCGAAGATCATTTGCGCGAGCCCCAGCACCAGCAGCGCCGCGACCAGCGGAATGATCGTCATCTGCAAGGCGCGCAGCCACAGCCCGCCGATCAGCCCGGCAATATCGCCGAGCAGCACGGGCGCGCCGAGCTGGCCGCCTGCGATCCCGGCGAGGAGGCCTCCGACCAGCGCGGCAAAGGTCAGCGCCACCGGCAGGCGGATCGAAACCAGCGCGAACTTCCCCTGACCACCATCATCGGCGGCGCGCGCGTTTTCACTATCCAGCAATGCCCTGTCCTTATGGGGGCGTCTCGCCCTTCCCTTTGGGCGATAACCGCGCCAGAAGCGCGAGACAACAATGTCGGCACGGCACCCGCGCGAATAGAGGCGAAGGATTTCATGACACGCAAGCTGTTCGGGACCGACGGGATCCGGGGACGCACCAACACAGGCGCGATGACCGCGGCAACGGCGATGAAGGTCGGGCAGGCGGCCGGCCGACACTTCGTCCGCGGCGGGCACCGCCACCGGGTAGTGATCGGCAAGGACACGCGCCTGTCGGGATACATGATGGAAAGCGCGCTGGTGGCAGGCTTCACCAGTGTCGGGATCGACGTGATCATGACCGGCCCGCTGCCCACCCCGGCGATCGCGCTGCTCACCCGCGAGATGCGCGCCGATATGGGCGTGATGATCTCGGCAAGCCACAACCCCTATCTGGACAATGGCATCAAGCTGTTCGGCCCGGACGGATTCAAGCTTTCCGACGACGCCGAAATCGAGATCGAGCGGCTGATGGAAACCGACATCCCCCTCGTCCCGGCCGAACGCATCGGCCGCGCGCGGCGGATCGATGACGCGCGCGGGCGCTACATCCACGCGGTCAAGGATTCGGTGTCGTCGGAGATCAGCTTCGACGGACTCAAAGTGGTGGTCGATTGCGCCAACGGCGCGGCCTATCAGGTGGCGCCGAGCGCAATCTGGGAGCTGGGCGCGGAAGTCGTGGCCTTGGGCGTTACTCCCAATGGCACCAACATCAACGACGGCGTCGGCTCGACTGCGATCGCCGCGCTCCAGGCCAAGGTGGTCGAGGAAGGCGCGGATATCGGCATTGCCTTGGACGGCGATGCAGACCGGTTGATCGTGGTCGACGAGAAGGGCCGCGCGGTCGACGGGGATCAGATCATGGCGCTGATCGCAGGCCGGATGCAGGACCGCGGTAGCCTGCGCGGCGGCGGGATCGTCGCCACGGTAATGAGCAATCTCGGGCTGGAACGCTATCTGGCGGGCCGCGGCCTCGACCTCGTGCGCGCCAAGGTCGGCGACCGCTACGTGCTGGAAGCGATGAAGGCGGGCGGATATAACGTCGGCGGCGAGCAGTCCGGGCACATGATCCTGCTCGACTACGCGACCACCGGCGACGGCACGGTAGCGGCGCTGCGAGTGCTCGCCAGCCTCGTGCGCTCGGGCAGACCGGCGAGCGAGCTGCTCCACGTCTTCGATCCCGTGCCCCAGCTCCTCAAGAACGTGCGCTATGACGGCGGCAAGCCGCTCGACGATGCCAAGGTGAGGGCCGTGATCGCCGAGGCCGAAGCGAGCCTTGCCGGCAAGGGCCGCCTCGTGATCCGTCCCTCGGGCACCGAACCGGTGATCCGCGTGATGGCCGAGGGCGACGACCAGACCCAGGTCGAGCAGGTTGTCGACGCCATCTGCGAAGCGGTGCGCGAAGCGGTCTAGGAGAACCCACAATGCTCGAAATGCGCCCCGATTGCGAAACCTGCGGCATCCTTCTTCCGGCCGATGCGCCCGGCGCGTTCATCTGCTCGTTCGAGTGCACTTACTGTGCCGAATGCGCCGAGGATCTCGACGACCGCTGCCCCAATTGCGGCGGCGAGCTGGTAGACCGCCCGACGCGGGCGACAGCCCTCCACGCGAAGTTCCCGCCGAGCACGCAGCGCAAGTTCAAAGGCTAGCCTCTCTTCGTTCGTCTCAAGCAAAGACAAGTGAAGACTGCTGTCCACCCGCCCGCCAAACGGTGGCTTTGTGAAGAATTGGGCGAAGAAAAACCGGCTGCGGATTGAAACATGCCGCAGCCGGTCTTGTTCACGCTGCAAGAGCAAGCCTGCAACCTAGGGGGTGATGTACCACTGGCCGGTGCCTATGGCTTTCTCGTCCGAATACCAGTTCATCGTCATGGCACCGCGCCGGCCCTTGCGCTCGCCGTCCTTGGCCTCCAGTCCCCCGACACAGCCAAGGGGAGTTTCAGGGCCGCGCTTGCCCAGAAAATTGCAGCCCCAGACTTGGGTATAGGAACCTTGCGTATCCTTAGAGTTGCAGGCCAGATGGATGGCGAACAAGCTGTTGTCGGGCTGGTCAAGACCAACGCAATAGACGGTCCCTTTGGTCATCGTGCCATCGTCCAGCTTCGCGACATAGGTGCCCTTGACCGTGCCGCCGCCGCCGCGGGGGCCCTCGGGTGCGGTCATTCCGCCGACGGCCTGGACTGGCTCCCAAGTAACTTCAAACGTAAAGCTCTGTGCCGTTGCAGGCGCCGACATGCCAAAAGCCGCCGCGCCAAATGCGATAAGGTGTCGATATCCCATAATATTTTCCTCCCTGATTTTCACCTTTTTCTATTACGACTCAATTTTTCGAATCGATGTCAATCGAATTGAGTCGAGTATTAGTTACCACTCACACTTATGACTTACAAACGATCGGCGATGATTGATATTACTTGGATATTTCGCCATCCATGCTTGGCCGATCTGCTAACGCAAAGTTCCCGCCGAGCACGCAGCGCAAGTTCAAAGGCTGAACGGCAGCGGGTGTCGGCGCGGCGCCCTTGACGCGCGGGGCACACTCTGTTGCACTCCGTCGCAAAAAGGGGGGAACGGTCATGCGGTTGACGGGTCTGAGGACCATTTGGCACTTTGTGCTCCAGGCGTCGATATGCTGCGCCGCGCACACCGCTCTGATCCAGCCGGCCGCGGCAACCGGCTCTCAAGAACAGACCGTTCACGCAGCGGATACCGATCCCGATGCCGATGCCGAGGTGCAGCGCATGCATCGCGGTTTCGATCTGCTCGCGCGCAGCTTCACCAAGAAGAAGCGCTCGGAACTGATCAACCTCAAGACCTATACCGACGCGGAGTGGGCGCAGCTCGAACGCGACGCCGAAGCCAACAACGCG
>JANNWO010000004.1:0-7904 GCA_031408395.1 Sphingomonadales bacterium
GATCGGATCGCCGTTGTAGTGGTCGCCGTTCGAGCGGAGCGGCCAGCCATAGTTAGCCCCTGCCTTGACGAGGTTCAGCTCGTCGCCGCCCGCCGGGCCGTGCTCGACCTCCCAGAGCCGCCCCTGCGCATCCCAGTCGAGCCCGAGGATGTTGCGGTGGCCCATCGACCAGATGTCGGTCGAGACCCCGCCCTTGTCCGCCAGCGGATTGCCCGCGGCAGGGGTTCCGTCGAGGTTGAGGCGGACGATCTTGCCCAGCGTCACGGCGGTGTCCTGCGCTGGCTGCATCTTTTGCCGCTCGCCGCTGGCGACGAACAGATATTTGCCGTCGGGCGAGATAGCGAGGCGGTGCGAATAGTGCCCGCGCCCGGACACCTTGGGCGTCTGGCGCCAGATCACGGTGAGGCCCTCGAGGGAGCAGGCAGCCGCCTCGGCGCAGACCAGCTTGCCGCGCCCGACCACTGCGCCGCGCGTGTCGCCCTCACCGGCCTCGGCCCAGCTCAGGTAGATGCTGCGGCCGCTCAGGGTGGCGGAGCTTTCCTCAGGGAGGAAGGCGACATCGCCAAGCCCGCCCTGGCCGCCGTAATCGACCTTGGGCGCGCCGTTGACGGTGCCTTGGGTGCCGGTGGCAGTGTCGATGAACTTCAGCTTCCCCGACTTCTCGGTGACGAAAAGCACGCCCGTGCCCGGTGCAAAGGCGATCGCCCAAGGTTCCTCGTAGGTAGCGGCCTCGCTTACTTTGAAGGGTGCGGCCGTGCTGGCTTCGGCGGACGCGGTGCTTTCCCCTGTTTCGGCTTTGGCGCAGCTTGCCAGCATCAGCGCAGGGGTCGAAAGAGCGGCGAGCAATCGGGCAGAACGGATCATGTTTGGGGTCACTCCGGGTTTCACGGCGCGAGGCGAACGGATCGTCATCGGAGTTGACGAGGCCGGCCGCGGGCCGCTTGCCGGGCCGGTGGTGGCCGCGGCGGTTGTTCTGAGCCGCGCGATACCTGCAGGGGTGGACGATTCCAAGCGCCTTTCGCCTGCCCGCCGCGCGCGCCTCGATGAAGCGATCCGCGCAAGCTGCGATTGGGCTGTCGCCGTGGTCGACCCGGACGAGATCGACCGGGTCAACATCTTCCTGGCTACCATGCTGGCGATGACCCGCGCTGTTGCACGCCTGACCAGCGCGCTGGGCTGCGAGGCGCACGAGGTGCTGATCGACGGCAATCTCACTCCGCACGGCCGCTGCGAGGAGTGGTGCTGGCCGGCCCGCGCGATCGTCGGCGGCGACGCGCTCGAGCCGTGCATCTCGGCCGCCTCGATCATCGCGAAGGAATGGCGCGACCGCATGATGTGCGAATTGGCAGCCGCGCACCCGCACTACGGCTGGGAGCGCAACAAGGGCTACGGCACGCCCGAACATCTGGAAGCGCTGCGCCGCCACGGCCCGAGCCCGCACCACCGCCGCAGTTTTTCGCCGGTGGCGCAGTTGCAGCTGATCTGAAGCTGATCCGGATAAGGCGCAGCGATCAACGAAGATTTCAGCTTTGATCCCTATGCTCGTATGCAAAGGGAACTCTCACCATGACCATTCATCGCCCCGTTTTCGGCCGCAAGCAGAGCATCGCCGCCCCGCGTGTCGTGCCGCATGCTGTCGCCAATGACGCGCCCGCCAGGCGCATTCTCCCCGAGGAATTATGGGACGGCCCGGCCGGCGACTCGCTGCGCGAGGCCGGGCTTGAGCCAGACTCCCCCGCCTATCACCGCATGACGCAGGCCGATGCCGATGCGCGCCAGCGCGAAGAGATCGAATGGCAGCGCGTTTTTCTCATGAAGGTCAATTCGCAACTGCCTTCCGGCACGGCGTTGGTCGCCTATGCGATGCTGCCTTGGGATCTGTGGAACGGGCCGTTCGGGGAGATGCTCTCTGTCACCTGCGGGCTGTGGCCGACGCAGGCGTGGAACACCATGCTGCTCGCCGAGGACCAGCGTTCGAGCTTCGTGCTCGATCTGCCCGAGCATCCGGGCGCCTATCCGGCGAACCTGATCGCCGATCTCGAACGGCTGCTGGAGGAACTCCGCGAAGGGATGGATGCCGAGATGGCGCGGGCCAAGGCTTCGCCGACGCTGACCTTTAATGCGGTCGAAGCATGGGAGGCAAAGCGCCAGGCGATGATCCCGAAGATTATCGCGATGTCGCACTATGTCGGCCAGATGTGCCTCGGCGATGAGGCCTTCGCGCGGCACAAGCGGAAGTTCGGCGCCACACTCGGCTGGCCGGGCGCGAACTGAAGACAAAAAACTTGAGTCCTTTGCGCCACACCGCTGCATATCGAGTCCCAACAGACCCGGTGGACTCAACATCTTGTGCCGGTCACGCTTCGTTCCGCTTGCCGGACCCACCATCGGCCAAAGCCCGCGTAAAATTAGGTGCTTGACGCGGACTCCTCAAAGACTCATGCCTGTGGATAAGTTGCAGACATGACAGGCGAGGGCTCCCCGGTGAGTGTGATAGAAAAGGTGAAGACGCGCGCGAAAAGCGTTGTGAAGATGCGGGAAATTGCGCATGCGAGCGATCTTCGGCGTGATCTTCCTTTGGGCCGCATCCTGCCGGGCGACTGCATTGAAGCAATGCGCTTGCTCCCGAGCGCCAGTGTCGATCTCGTCTTCGCCGATCCGCCTTACAATCTGCAGCTCGGCGGCGATCTCAACCGCCCCGACGGCAGCCACGTCGATGCTGTGACCGACCACTGGGACCAGTTCGACAGCATGGCAGTGTACGACAAGTTCACCCGCGAATGGATGACCGAGGCGCGCCGCGTGTTAAAGCCGGACGGGGCCTTGTGGGTGATCGGCAGCTACCACAACATCTTCCGAGTGGGCTCGATTCTCCAGGACCTTGGCTTCTGGATCCTCAACGACATCGTCTGGCGCAAGACCAACCCGATGCCCAACTTCAAGGGCACGCGCTTCACCAACGCCCACGAGACGCTGATCTGGGCGAGCATGGGCGAGAAGTCGCGCTACCAGTTCAATTACCGCGCGATGAAGACCTTGAACGACGAGCTGCAAATGCGTTCGGACTGGGTGCTGCCGATTTGCTCGGGCGGCGAGCGGCTCAAGGAAGATGGCAAAAAGGCGCATCCGACGCAGAAGCCCGAGGCGCTGCTCTACCGCGTTCTGCTGGCGACAACCGAGAAGGGCGACGTCGTGCTCGATCCCTTCTTCGGCACCGGCACGACCGGCGCAGTGGCAAAGCGGCTGGGGCGCGAGTGGATCGGCTGCGAGCGCGAAGTGGCCTATCGTGCCGTCGCCGAAAAGCGGATCGCCCGCGAACTGCCGCTCGACGAGAGCGCGCTGACCACCATGCAAAGCCCGCGATCCGCGCCCAAGGTGGCGTTCGGCGCGGTGGTGGAGGGCGGGCTGATCCCGCCGGGCAGCAAGGTCTTTGACCGCAAACGCCGCTGGATCGCCACGGTCCGGACCGATGGTTCGCTGGAATGCGACGGCAAGACGGGATCGATCCACGGGCTCGGCAAGGACCTGCAGGGCGCGCCCTCGTGTAACGGCTGGACCTTTTGGCATTACGAAAAGGCCGGCGCCAATGGCGCTGACGTCCAGCCGATCGATGCTGCGCGCCAGATCTACCTTCTGGCCGCCGAGGATTGATGCCTCCGATGGGGGCCGAGAATGACTGAGCGCGTCTATCTCCACCCGCTCACGCTCGTCTCCGGCCCGCAGGCTGTCGAGGGCGAGGCGGTGCGGCTCGGCGGGTCGATGGCCTATGCCCGCGAGTTCGCGCTGGTGGTGCGTAAGGACAACGCGGTTACTGCCCGGGTCGTAGGGACGCGCGCGGAAATCACTGCGGCAATCTCTCGGCTTCCCACCGACCTTGCAGAAGATGCCGCGCGTCAATGGGCCAATCTGGCAAAGGTCCACGGCCCGCTACAGCTGGGCAGCCGCACCGTCCGGCTTGACCAGCCCCAGGTGATGGGCATCCTCAACGTGACGCCCGACAGCTTCTCGGACGGGGGCCAGCACGATGCCATCGGGGCAGGCCGCGCCCATGCCGCCGCCATGCTTGAGGCAGGGGCGGCGATCATCGACATCGGGGGGGAGAGCACCCGTCCCGGCGCTTCGGCAACTTTCGAGGACGAGGAGATCCGCCGGGTTGTCCCGGCGGTCGAATATTGCGCCAGCATGGGCGCCGCGATCAGCGTCGATACGCGGCGGGCAGGCGTGCTTGACGCAGGGCTGGCCGCTGGCGCGCACATGGCGAACGACGTCTCGGCGCTGCGCTACGACCCGCGCTCGGTCGAGGTGGTGGCGGCGCGCGGCTGTCCGGTGGTGCTGATGCACGCCCCGGGTGGCGGCGAGGATCTGCACAAGGGCGGCGATTACGCCGACGTGGTGAGCGAGGTCTTCGACTTCCTCAAGGCCGTCCGCGAAGGCGCGATCGCGGCGGGTGTGCCGGAGGATCGCATCATCCTCGATCCCGGCATCGGCTTCGGCAAGTCGCTGGCCGACAATCTCGCGCTCATCAACGCCTTGCCGCTGTTCCACGCGCTGGGCAGCCCGCTGATGTTCGGGGCGAGCCGCAAGCGGATGATCGGGGCGCTGTCGAACGAGGAGGAGGCGGACCGACGATTGGCGGGCTCGATCACGCTCGCGCTCAAGGGGATGGAGGCGGGCGTCCACCTGCTGCGCGTCCATGACGTCGCCGAGACGGTGCAGGCGCGCAATGTCTGGCGCGGATTGCGCGATGCCGCGCTGACCGATTTCAGCCAGCTTGCGCCGCTGTAACGCCGCTTCTCCTGCTGCCTTAGTTCTGTCACGCGGCATCGCCACAACGCCCGCATCCAGACATCCCCCAAGGAGCCTCCCCATGCGCCTGACCCTGCTCGCCGCCACTGCTCTTGCCGCTGCCATCCCGGCGATGGCGCATGATGGTGAGCCGGCGCCCGCGCGCACCGCGCCGGTTTCGGTCAGTGTGACGCCCGATCAGCTGCTTGAACCCTATTACGAGGCGCTGCGCCAGCAGGTGGCAATGCCGGTGGCCGGGCCTAACGCAGCTCTGGCGCCCGCAACCACGCTCACCCGCATCGCCTTTGGCAGCTGCAACCACCAGTCCGCTCCGCAGCATATGTGGGCGCAGATTGCCGCGCAAAATCCGCAGCTGTTCCTGATGATCGGCGACAATGTTTACGGCGACAATGGCTGGGACGGGGACGCCGGGCTCGAGAGCTTGCGCGCCTCCTATGCGCTCCAGGCCTCGCACCCTGAATTCGCCGGCTTCCGTGCCAAATTCCCGATGATGGCGACGTGGGACGATCATGACTTCGGCCTCAATGATGCAGGCGGCAGCTTCCCGATGCGGCGCTGGGGCGAGGCGCTGTTCGAAAGCTTCTGGGGCTCGTCCGACACGGTGCGGTCGCGCCCCGGGGTGTACGAGAGCACCATCACCGGACCGGAGGGCAAGCGTGTGCAGGTGATCCTGCTCGACACCCGCTATTTCCGTTCGGACTTGAAGCGCATGGCGTGGTCCAAGGACCGCCCTGCGCTTGGCGGCTATCTGCCCGATGAAAGCCTCGACAAGACCGTGCTGGGCGAGCCGCAATGGGCGTGGCTCGAAGCTGAGCTGGCCAAGCCTGCCGATGTGCGGATCGTGGTGTCATCAACTCAGGTGATCACACAGGCGCACCAGTTCGAGGGCTGGACCAACTTCCCCGTAGAGCGCAATCGGCTGCTCGAACTGCTCAAGGGCCGCGAGGCGAGCGGGCTGGTGATCCTGTCGGGCGATCGCCATGCGGGCGGCGTCTATAAGGCGGTGCACAAGGGCGAGACGATGTGGGAGCTGACCAGTTCATCGCTCAATCTCGCCTTCGGCAACAACAACGACGCCAGCACCGCGCGTGAGCCCGATGCGAGCCGGGTGACGAAGTTCTTCTCGCAAGAGAATTACGGCCTGATCGATATCGACTGGAAGACCAAGGCGCTGACCATGACGCTCAAGGGTAATGACAGCAGCACGTTGACGGCGCAGACGTTCAACTGGTGAAATTCTGGCAGCTGGTGATGTTCGCTAAATGTTTCACGTGAAACATTTTGGGCCGGGTTGGATTTACGCCTAAAAGTGGCGCAAATTCAGAGCGTAAAGCCGCCGTCCGAAACCATCACGTGGCCGGTGATGTTGGAAGCTGCGTCGCTCAGCAGGTAGAGGATGGTGTCCGCCATCTCCTCGGAGGTGGCAAAGCGGCCCAAGGGCGTCGTTTTAGCCATCGCCTTCAGCGTCGCTTCGCGGCCGATGCTCGCGACCGAGGCGTTGAAGTCATCGCCGCCTTCCCAGATCGCCGTATCCACCCCGCCGGGGGCTATCGCATTGACGCGGACGCCTTTTCTGGCGTTTTCGGCAGCCGCTATCCGCGCCATGTGGGCGACCGCAGCCTTGGAGACGCCGTAAGGCCCGATGCCCGGTACCGGCTTCAACCCGGTGGTCGAGGCGACCACCACCACGCTGCCGCTCTTGCCCTCCATCGCCCGCAACGACGAGGCCAGGGTCATGAACGCCCCGTCGAGGTTCACGGCCATCACCTTGCGCCATTCGGCGAGCGGAATGGTCGAAATAGGGCCACCTGAACCTATGCCTGCGTTGACCACAGCGTGGTCTAGACCGGTCAAGCGGGGCTCTAGAGCCTGCCAAAGCGCCTCGTCAGCGACGCTGCCGATGATGCGATGCACCTCGCACCCGGAGTCTTTGGGTAGATCGAGCGCATCCATCCCCGCGCCATCGACATCGACCAGGAACAGCTTGGTTGCGCCGCGCGCCGCAAATGCCTTGGCACAAGCCGCGCCGATCCCCGATGCCGCCCCGGTGACGAGCGCGGAGCGGCCAAGAAAATCACTGGGGCCGAAATTCTGAATGGTTGTCATGCCGCTTTGGCTAGGACGATCACGCCCGGCCTTCAAGCCGCGTTATCAATCCCGAGATCGCTAAGCTTGCGGTACAGCGTCGAACGACCGATCCCCAGCCGGCGCGCGACTTCCGTCATCCGTCCGCGGTAGTGGCCGATGGCAAGGCGGATCACGTCGGCCTCGATTTCTTCGAGCGGGCGCAGGTTGCCGTCGGAGGTGTAGAGCATGATGCCCACGCCGTCATGCGCGCTGCCGGCGCTGCCGTCCTGCTCGCCCAGCATCTCGCAAAGCTGCGGGAAGCTGTCCGCGCTGAGCGAATTGCTGTCGCAATAGACCGCCGCGCGGAACAGAACGGATTGCAATTGGCGGACATTGCCCGGCCAGTCATAGGCCGCGAGCAACGCCAGTGCGTTTTCCGAAATCGAAAGGTGGTTGAGACCAGGCTGATCGCCGATGCGGGCCAGGAACTGGCGGGTCAGCGAAGGGATGTCGTCAGGGCGGTCGCGCAAGGGCGGCAGCACGATGCGGGTCGCGCCGAGCCTTGCAGCCAGCCCAGCATCGAACTGTCCGGCGCCAACCATCCGGTCGAGCCCGACATTGCTTGTCACCAATAGGCGCACATCGACACGGAAGCCGTAGCTGGCGCCGACGGGGCGGATGATGCCGCTTTCGAGCGCTTCGGCGAGGCGTTGTTGCATCGCCGGGTTCAGCCGGTCGATCTCGTCGAGGACCAGCGTGCCGCCGTCGCATTGCTGGAAGGCGCCGATCTGGCGATCAAAGGCGCCGGGGAAGGAGCCGGGCTCATGCCCGAACAATACCGAATCGACCGATCCGGGGGGGACGCTCGCGAGATTGACGATCCGCAGCGGCTCCTTGGAGCGCGGGGACGCGCCGTGCATCGCGCGCATCAGCATTTCCTTGCCGGTGCCGGTCTCGCCCTCGATCAGGACGTGGCCGTGGCCGCGCGCGGCCTTGGCGGCCTGCGCCAGCGCGGTGCGGAACTTCGGCGC
>JANNWO010000005.1:0-9065 GCA_031408395.1 Sphingomonadales bacterium
GGGTGGCGGGGGGCTTTTGGTTGGGGGGGTGTGTTTAGGTTACACGGGCCCGGGCCTTCCACACTCCCCCCCGCCCGGGGCTTGACCCGGCACCCCACTGCCTTTGGCGGGCGGAAGATGAGCTGGGCCCCGGGTCACCCCCGGGGCGGGGGGATTAGGGTTTAACCCACCGCGACACGAAGAACCCGTCCAATCCGCCCTGCTCCGCCAGCATTCCGGGGTGCGTGCGCAGCCAGCCCTCCGGCGTAGGGGCGAGACCTGCGGGGAGTTCTTCGGCGGTGATCGGCACCGACGTCAGGCCGAGGTGTTCGTCCGCCCAAGCGGCCTGTTCCTCGCCCTCCTCCACCTCCAAGGAGCAAACCGCATAGACCAGCACTCCGCCGGGGTTCAGCCACTCCGCCGCCTTGGCGAGCAGCCCACGCTGCAATTCGACCGTGTCGCCGATCTGGCCCTTGCCGATGCGGTGGAGCACATCCGGGTGGCGGCGGCATGTGCCGGTGGCCGAGCACGGCGCGTCGATCAGGATCGCGTCGAAGCGGTGCTTGGGCTCCCACGTCAGCGCATCGGCGCGCACCGGCGAGGCTTTGAGCCCGGTGCGCTTCAAATTGTCCTTGAGCAGTTCGAGCCTACGCTTGGAGCTATCAAGCGCGGTGACCTTCCACCCCGCCGCTGCCAGCTGCATCGTCTTGCCGCCCGGCGCAGCGCACAGGTCGAGTGCGTGTTTGCCCCCTAGATCATTGGCTCCCGGCCCCAGCAGTCGGGCAGGCAGCGAGGCGGCCAAGTCCTGCACCCACCACGCGCCGTCCTTGAAATCGGCGATAGTTTCGACCTGCGCGCCGCGCGGCAGACGGACGTGACCGGGCGCGAGGCTGACCCCGCCCATGCGCACGGCGCGGGCCTCGGTCTCGGCGACGTCGCGCAAGGCAATGTCGAGCTCGGGCGGGAAGACGAGGCCCGGCGCAATCGCCGCGGCTTTCTCGGCGCCCCAGCGGTCGACCACGCGTTCGGGCAGCGTCGGGACAACGGGCAGCACGCCGACACCCGGCTTCACCAGCGCGGAGAATACGCCGTGGGCGAGCCTGCGCGGGCCTCCTGCCAAGAGCGGCAGGCCGGTCGCGATCACTGCGTGTGGCGGCGTTTCGAGGCGCAATGCCTGCGCCAGCATCAGCCGCAGCACGATCCGCACCTTGGCGTCGTTAGGTAGAACCTGCTTGGTGGCGCTGTCGATCAGGGCATCGAGATCGGTCATCCAGCGCAGCGTTTCGCCCGCAATCGCGCGGGCCAGTGCGCGGTCGGGCGCCTTGTGGACATCGCCCAGCGCGGCAGTCTCGGCCTGTTCGAGCGTCTCGCCCCGGCGCAGCACGGCATCGAGAAGACGCAAAGCGGAGCGGCGTACGGGGAGTCCGGGGGTGGTGACCATGCGGGGGCCCTAGAGCATCGCGCGAAAAAGTGGGAACCGGTTTTTCGCTTCCCGGCGATGCGGCGGGCAAGAGCGTTGCATCGCGCGAAAAAGTGGGAACCGGTTTTTCGCTTCCCGGCGATGCAGGCCAAGAAGGCGCCCCAACCCCCGCTTGAAACAAAGTGCCAGCTTGGGCGTTCGCGTCACATGACCAAAGAAAAGTCCCAAGCCGCCAAGCAGTTCAAGAAGCCCGCTCACTGGACCAACGATCCGGTGCCCGCGCCCAAGGCGACCGATCTGTTCGCCGGAGAGCCAAAGGCGCTCCCACCGACCCGCTACGGCGACTGGGAGAGGGACGGCATCGCTTGGGATTTCTGACGCTTTCTTGTTTTCGCCCTCAAACGCCGGGCGCGGGCCGTCCGGCCCGCTTGGCTTCGCCGCATAAGCGGCGGCGCGCGTTCGCGCTTGCGACGCCTTGCGGCGTCGATGCGTTTTAGACCCCGCGCAAACGGCTCCAGACCCTGTCCAGAGGCGTCTAGACCCCTGCTAGACCCCCTCCAGACCCCCTCCAGACCCCCGCCAAAACGGTGTTTCACGTGAAACATGCGGTTGTCAGAGCGGCGTGAAGGTCACCTTGAGCCCATCCTTGGGCTGCGGGATCGGCCAGTCCTGCCAATCGGGATTGTAACCCTCAGCCGCCTCGATCCGGTAGCGCTGGAGCAATTGGGCGAGCAGGATCTTCACCTGCATATAGGCAAAGTGGAGGCCAAGGCACATATGCGCCCCGCCGCCGAACGGCACCCAGGCATATTTGTGCCGCGCCTTCACAGCCTCGGGCGTGAAACGCATCGGGTTGAAAGCATGGGGATTTTCCCAGTATTCCTCGGAATGGTGGGTCCAGTGAATGTTGATCCCCACCATCGCGCCCGCCGGAATGCGGTAGCCGCCGTACTCGAACGCCTTGAGCGCACGGCGGGGCATCGAGGGCACCGGCGGGATCATCCGCAGCGATTCCTTGAAGGACATCTCGGTCAGTTCGAGCTTCGCAAGGTCGTCGTAGTCGAGTGCGCGCGGGTTGCCGTCACCATCCGGGCCGCCGGTAACCGCAAGAATTTCCTCGCGAAGTTTCTCCTGCCACGCAGGATTGGTGGCGAGTTGATAGATCAGCGACGTCGCCGAGGACGTGATGGTGTCATGCGCCGCCATCATCAGGAAGTTCATGTGATCGACCACCTCGTCCGCCGGCAGTAGGGAACCGTCCTCGCGGGTCGCGGTGGCGAACTGGCTGAACATGTCCTGCCCGCCCCCTTCCGCGCGGCGGCGCAGGGTCTCAGCCGTAAAGTAATCAACGAGATAGGCCCGGCCATCGACGCCCTTCTTCATCTTCGTGAAGGGCAGCGGGCGGCGCACCGGCGCGACCGAGGCCTGCACCATGTCGACGAAAGCCTCGTTGATCTTGTCGGCTTCCGGGCCCCACGGCAGGCCGATGAAGCTGTCGGCAGCAAGGTCGAGCGTGAGCTTCTTGATTGCCGGGTAGAACTGCTTGGGGCCCGCCCAGCCAGCGACTTCACGCGCGATGCCGCGATTCAGCGCCGCCGAATAGTGCCGCATCGGCTCGGGCTTGAAAGCGATCGAAAGCGCGCGGCGATCGATGCGGTGATGGTCGAAATCGAGCAGCATCAGCCCGCGCGGGAAGAGCTGGTCGAGCACCGGTCCCCAGCCCTGCTCGGAGGAGAATATCTTGTCCTTGTTGAACAAAAGCAGCTCGTTGGCCTCGGCGCCGATCAGCGCGATCTGCCAGCCGCCGAACGCGCGGTTCTTGTAGACCTTGCCGTGTGTCTTGATCATCCGCCCGGCAAAGGCGTGCGGGTTGGCGAGCATGGTGAACGTGTTGCCGACCAGCGGCCAGCCCGCCTCACCGGGAATGTGGGCGAAATCGGCTTCGGCCATCCGCAACTCGCTCCAGTGGCGGGGAGTATCGGCGTTGGCCGTATCGGTCGGACGCTTAGAGTCGGCAAGAGTAGCCATTTGGGTCTGGATGCTCCGGTGAAGGTTCGGATTCGCAACTGACCTGCCAGTAAAGGCGCCGAGGCGTCAAATCCAGCCCGAAAGCTCGCGGCGCAACATGTTCTCGATCATGGCAAGGCCGTGGTCGGAGGTGTTGAGGCAATCGAGCACGGCGTAATCCTCGCCCCCGTGCTCGATGAATTCATCACGGCCTTCGAGCGCCAGTTCCTCCAGCGTCTCGACACAATCGGCGGCAAAACCGGGGGCGGCGACCACCAACCGCTTGGTACCTTTGTCACCCTCGGCCATCAACGTCGTATCGGTCGAAGGCTTGAGCCAGGCGGCCGGGCCGAAGCGCGACTGGAAAGTCGTCTCGAAGCGCACGCCTTCAAACTGCGGCCGGGTCGCCAGCTCCTCGCGCAGCAGCCGCGAGGACTTGGAGCAGTGGCAATAATAGGGATCACCCTTCTCGAGCGTTTGCTGCGGCATCCCGTGGAAACTGAGCAGCATAACCTCAGGCTTAAAGGCGAGCGCCTCGACCTGCCGGGTGAGGTCATCGGCGAGTGCGGCAATAAAGCCCGCCTCGTCGTGATAGGGCGGCACGAAGCGCAGCGCCGGCTGCCAGCGCATCTTGCGCAGCACCCGCGCCACCTCGTCGAACACCGTCGCGGTCGTGGCGGCGCAATACTGCGGATACATCGGCGCGATCAGGATGCGGTCGCAGCCGTCGGCCATCATGGTGGTCATCCGGCTCTCGATCGAGGGATTGCCATAGCGCATCGCGTAATCGACCACGACCTTCTCGCCGAAACGCCCCACCATGGCTTCAGCCTGGCGCGAGGTGATGTCGGCGAGCGGCGAGCCGCGGTCGGTCCAGATCTTGGCATAGGCCTTGGCGCTTTTCTGCGGCCGGGTGTTGAGGATGATCCCGCGCAGGATCAGCTGCCATGCGATCGGCGGGATCTCGACCACGCGCGTGTCGGACAGGAACTGCTTGAGGTAGCGCTTGACCGATTCCGGGTCCGGCCCGTCGGGCGTGCCGAGGTTGATCAGCAGCACGCCGATCTTGCCGCTTTTAGCGGGGGGGTGGTCGCCCGGAAGGCGCTGGGTCTGCCAGGTCATAGCCCGCCTAACGGTCGGCAGGCGTTTCGTTTCCGAAGCGCAGCGAATGCCTGCCCGGGCTGTTGCAAAATTATCGAGGTCATATGCCATCCGAAAGTAGGGGCAAGCGGCGCAGGCGCAACCCTGTTGCCGAATAGAGCGCGTTGGCGATGGCGGGCGGCGCGACCACCGCTCCGAGTTCGCCCGGGTCGGCGGGCGGGGCCTCGCTGGCGAGGAACTCGATGCGCATTTCCGGGCAGTCGGCAAGCGTCGGCAGGCCGAGCGCCATGTCGCTGTTCGCCTCGGGAAGGCCGGCACGCAGGCGCAGCGGGTTGCCGAGCGCGACGCCGATGCCGAACACCAACCCGCCTTCGATCTGCTGGCGGGCGATGTCGTGATTGATGATCCGGCCGATATCGACCGCCGCCGACAGCCGAATCACGCGTACGCCCCCCTCTCCCTGCCGCGCGGTGGCAACGCAGGCGATGCGTGCAGCCTCCGGCCCTTCGCCGATCCGCGCGCAGGCGAGGCCCTGCCCGCTGTTGTCCACCCCGCCATCCCACTCGGCGAGCTGCGCGGCCCGCTGGAGACAGGCGGCAAGCCGCACGTCGCTTCCGAGCATCGACATGCGGTAGGACAGCGGCTCGCGTTTGTGCTTGGCGGCGATCTCGTCGATGAAGCTCTCGATCGCGAAGATCGTCGGCCCGTGGGCATTGCCGCGCACCCGACCGACCGGCAGGCCGATGGCGGCGGGGATATGCTCAACGAGTAGCGCAGGCAGCTGATAAGGCGGCACCGCGCCCTCACAGGCGAGCGGATCGGGTTCGCCTGTGGTCTCGCGGATCGCCGCCATGCTGGTAAGGTTGCCGAACAGGCGCTTGCCGAACTCGCGCGCGGAAGGCGGCGTGGCGATCCGGATCCGCATTGCATCGATCGATCCGTCCCCGCGCTTGGCAAGCTGGGCGCCGAGCAGCATCCACGCCGGCGCGCGCGGGCGGGCGCGGATCAGCTCGTCGCGGCGCGGCCAGGTGAGCTGCACCGGACGTGGTCCGTCCTTGGCAAGTTCTCGGGCGATGAATGCGATCTCGATGGCGTGGTCATGCTCGAGCCGCGCGTCGAAGCTCCCGCCCGCTGGCATGGGGTAGAGCGCCACGTCCTCGGTGGCGATGCCGATCGCGCGGGCGGCGGCGATGCGGGCCTGTTCGGGCGCCTGCGTTGCGATCCACAGGTCGAGCCGCCCATCCGCGTAGCGCGCGGCCGCCGTGGCGGTCTCGACCGGGGCGGCGTAGGCGGGCTCGACCTCGTAGCGCCGGCCGATGTCGACCCGCTGGAGCGCGTCGCCTCCGTACCCGGTCTCGGCGATCGTATGGGCCTCGCCTCCGGTCAGCAGCGTGTCGAGCTTGGCGGCGATGTCAGTGCTGTTGACGGGCGCGGCGGTGGTCCACTGCGGCTTCATCGCGTCAAGCGCAGTATCGGCGCTCCACCATGTATCGGCGGCGGCCGCGAGCCAGCGCTTGCTCTGGACGATCCCGGCAAGGCCGCGGATGCCCACAGCGCCGTTGCGGTTGAAGCTGGTCAGCACGGAATCGTCGACCGGCCCGTGGCGGATCGAGGCGAAGACCATGCCCGGCAAGCGCACGTCGCCCGCGAAGCGGTAGGAACCGTCGACCTTGGAAGGCAGGTCGATGCGCGGGTAGGCGGGCGCGCCATCGACATCGGCGGGGAGCGGCTTTTCGCGCATCGGCTCGGGGCGCAGCGGCGGGGGATCGGGCGGGGTGACGTCCGCCGCCGCCTCGGCGAGCTCGCCAAAGCTCGCCTTGCTGCTGCCGCGGGTGACGAAGCCGTTTGCGACCTCGCATTCCTCCCACGAGACGCCCCAAAGCTCCGCAGCGGCCTGCGCCAGCATCGCCCGCGCCGCGGCGGCGGCCTCGCGGCAGGGCAGCTCATAGGCGGCGAGCGAGGTGCCCTCGGCGGTCGCGTTGAAGCGCTGCGCCCCGGCAAAGCGGCGCGCGATCAGGTCGTCGGTGCGGCCCGACACGCCGGCGAAGGCCGGATCCCACAGCGGCATCCACTTCTTGGCGAGCGGCACGTTACCATAGGCGCCCGACACCGGCGCGGGCTCGACCGCGACCTGCCGCCAGTCCGCGCCCAATTCATAGGCGACGATCTGCGGCAGCAGAGTAGTGATCCCCTGCCCCATCTCAAGCTGCGGCACCGCGACCGTGACCACGCCATCGGACGCGATCTTCAGCCAAGCTCCGAACACATGTTCGCCGCGCGCCGCCACCAGCGGCGTACGGTAGCTGCGCGGCATCAGCCACCAGGCGACGACGAGACCGCCGCCTGCGGCCGCTCCGGCCAGCAATCCGCGCCGCGTCACGGCCATCGTTCAGATTTTCCCCGTGTCGAGCCAGCGTGCGACTTGCTCGGCGATAGCAACAAAGGGCGCCGCCTCTTCGCTGTCGCCCGCTGCCGGGGGCTCGCCCGTGTCGCCTGCGATCCGCGTCGCTAGGGTCAGCGGCACCCGGCCGAGGAACGGGATCTCGAGCGCGGCGGCGAACTTCTCGACCCCGCCATGGCCGAAGGGATCGCTGATCTCGCCGCAATGCGGACAGGCATAGCCCGCCATGTTCTCCACAAGACCGATGATCGGCACCTCGCCCTGCTCGAACAGTTGCCCCGCGCGCGCAGCGTCGATGAGCGCCAAGTCCTGCGGGGTCGAAACCAGCACCGCGCCGTCGGGCTTGTGCGCCGAAAGCATCGAAAGCTGCACATCCCCCGTGCCCGGCGGCAAGTCGACGAGCAGCAGGTCGGTGTCGCCCCAGTCGGCGTCGATCAACTGCGAGAGCGCCTTGCCGGTCATCGGCCCGCGCCACGCCAGCGCCTTCCCGGGGCCGACGATATGCCCCATCGAGAGCACCTTGACGCCGTGCTTGCTATCGATCGCCACCAGCTTGTCGCCCTCGGGGGTAGCGGCGGGTTTGATGCCCTCGGTCGCCAGCAGCTTGGGCTGAGAGGGGCCGTAGATATCCCCGTCAATAACGCCGACGCGGCGGCCCATCCGGGCGAGCGCGACCGCGAGATTGGTGGTCAGCGTCGACTTGCCGACACCGCCCTTGCCCGATCCCACCGCAATCAGCCGGCGGCGGCGGCGCTCACCGGTGAGCGCAACGCGCACCTCGTCGATATCGGTGAGCGGAAGAAGCGCGGCGGTGATCGCCGCTTCGAGATCTGCGCGGCCGGAATCGGACAGATCGCCGGCCTCGGCTACGATCACCGCGCGGCGCTGGGCGATGCGGGCCGAGCGCAGGCGATGGTTGATTTCGGGGGTGAGCGCGGCACGAATTGCCGCCTCCTCGGCTTCAGGTTGACGGGGGGGTTCAGGCACGTTGTTCATTTCGCCACGCCTCTAACACCAAATTCACGCAGCGGACCCCTGTTTTTCACGAGAAGCCGTGCCTATAAACCTCTTATGCAGAGAATAGACGGCTGGAGAGAGCGTATTGGCGCGGGCCTGAAAGGCCTTGCCATGGCTGGTAAGAACAACAACCCCTGGGGCGGCGGGTCGGGCGATGAGCCCTCCGGCGCGGATGGCGCAGGCGGCGGCGATGGCGGCGGCCCGCGTAACCCGTGGCTTCCCGGCGGCGGCGAGCCCGGCAAGCGCCGCTCGGCCAGTATCGAGGACATCTTCAGGAGCCGCGGCCCCGAAGGCCCACGCCGCGCAGGCGGCGGCGGCGGCCCGACTTTCCGCCTTCCCGAGCGCCCCGGCGGCAAAAGCTGGCTCCCCGTGATCGCCGTCGGCGTCGCGGTGCTTTGGGCTGCGGTGACCAGTGTCCACTTCATCCAGCCTGGCGAGCAGGCGGTGGTCACGTGGTTCGGCGGTAAATACTACGGCACGCTCGATTCCGGCACCAACATCACCGCGCCTTGGCCAATTCAAATGGTCGAGAAGGAAAACGTGACGCAGGTCCGGCTCGAGGAGGTGCCCGGCACCAAGACCGAGAAGCTGATCCTCACGGGCGACCAGAACCTCGTCGATCTTAGCTACCTGATCCGCTGGAACATCTCGGACCTGACGCTTTACAAGTACCAGCTTAGCGATCCGCAGAACGCTCTGCTCGAGATCGGCGAAGCGGCGATGCGCGCTGCGGTCGCGCGGCAGAAGCTCGATACGGTGCTGACCGGCGCGGGCCGGGCCGAGATCGAGCAGGACGTGCGCATGGCGATGCAGGCACGGCTTGATGCCTATCGTTCCGGTATCTCGGTGCAGGGGATCGAGATCAACAAGGTCGATCCGCCGAGCCGCGTCGAGGAAGCTTTCAAGGACGTGTCCTCGGCCCAGCAGGATGCTGACGCGGCGATCAACCGTTCGCGCGCGGTCGCTCAGCAGGTGCTCGCCCGCGCGCAGGGTGACGCGAGCGAGTTCAACGATATTTATACCGAATACAAACTTGCGCCCGAAGTGACGCGTCGGCGCCTTTATTACGAGACCATGGAGCAGATCCTGTCCAAGACCGACAAGACGATTGTCGAATCCGGCAACGTGACCCCGTATCTG
>JANNWO010000006.1:0-16494 GCA_031408395.1 Sphingomonadales bacterium
CTGACCTTCGCCGACGGCAAGACCGAAAAGCTGATGATCCCGGCCGAGATCTGGCGCCGTAATGCCAAGGAAGTGGCCAAGCTGCTGGTCTATCCCAAGGGCAAGGAGCTGGTGCAGGTGGTGGTCGATCCCGATTGGGAAACGGGCGATGCCGACATCGAGAACAACCAGTACCCGCGCCGCATTATTCCCAGCCGGGTCGAAGCGTTCAAGGACGAGGCGAGCAAGGCCCGCGTCAGCCGCGACCTGATGGGCGAAGCTGCCGGCGCCGAACCCGAGAAAAAGCGCAAGTGAGCTTGCGCCGTCTGCTGATCGCAATTGCACTGCTGCTGGCCCCGGTCGGGGTCGGCAGCGCGCTAGCGCATCAGCAGAAGATCGCGATCAGCACCGTCTCGCTCAATCCGCGTACGGGGATGATCGAAATCGTGCATCAGGTGCCGGTGCACGATGCCGAGCACGCATTGAGGGCGCAGGGGATGGCAAGTCCCGACATCATCGGCAGCGAAAAGAGCCGTGAGGCCTTCGCGCGCTACGTCACGCGCCGCTTCCTGCTCGAGGTGAACGGCAAGCCCGCCGAGCCCAGCTACGTGGGCAGCGAGGTCACTGGCGGGAGCCTGTGGGTCTATCAGGAAGTCCCGGCACCTGCCGAGGGAAAGGCGGGCCTGCTGTTCGATTCGCAGATCCTCACCGATGTATGGGCGCAGCAGGAGAACCGGGTGAACATCGGCGGCGGCACGCACCCCGAGACGTTCATCTTCAAGGTCGGCGACTCCGCCCGCGAGGCAGTGCTGACCCGCTGAACTAGGCGCGCTGGCGTGTGGGCTCGCCTGCGAAGCGCGCCTGCAGGTCCTCCAGCAGGCCCGGGCGGCCATAGCGGTAGCCCTGCACATGGCGGCAGCCGATCGCGCGCAGGAAAATCTCCTGCTCCTCGGTCTCGACCCCCTCGACCACCACCCTGAGGCCCAGGCTGTGCCCCATCTGAACGATCGCCTGAATGATCAGCCGCGACTGGTGATCCTCGCTGATGCTGGCGATGAAGTCGCGGTCGATCTTGACCTTGTGGATCGGGAAGGCGCGCAGGTGGGTAAGCGAGGAGAACCCCGTGCCGAAATCGTCGAGGCAGATCGTGAAGCCGCATTTGTCGAGCGTGTCGAGCGAGGTGCGCAGGTGCCCGCTGGTATCGAGCAGCATGGTCTCGGTTACCTCGATGCAGATGTTCTTGGGCGTGAGCGCGCTGTCGTCGATCACATCGATCAGATGGCGCACGAAATCGCCGCGCCTGAGGTCCGCGTCTGACAGGTTGAGCCCGATGCGGATGTCCGGCCCGAACAGGGCAAGGATCGCCGGCCCGTCGGTGACCACCTGATCGAGCATCACGCGCGACACTCTGCGCGACAATTCGGGATCGAGCAGTGCGGCGAAGAACTCGCTCGCCGCGATCAGGCGGCCCCCCTCGTCGCGCAGGCGCAAAAGGGCCTCGACCGAGACCACGCGCCCGGACGCCAGTTCGACGATCGGCTGATAGGCGGCCACGGCCCGCCCACTGTCGAGCGCGCTGCGCAACTGTGCGATCGCCCGCTGGCGCTCGCCTTGGCGGTCCTCGATGTGCTGGTCCCACCATACCACCGCACCGCGCCCCTGTTCCTTGCCGCGATAGAGCGCAAGGTCGGCGCGGCGCATGATCTCCTGGCTGCCGGCGTTGGTCGTCATGCGGGCGACGCCGCAGGTCGCGCCGATCCTGAGATGCAGGGTGCCCATGGGCGGCATTTCGGCAAGCTCGCTCAGCAGACCGTCGAGAAACGCGGTGACCGGCTCCTGCTCCATCGAAGGCGGGAACAGCAGTGCGAACTCGTCGCCGCCCCAGCGCGCGAGGAAAACGCCGTCGGCGGCCCTGGTCTGCAACAGCCCGGCGATGGTCTCCAGCACCCGGTCGCCGACCAGATGGCCGAGCGTGTCGTTGACGTCCTTGAACCCGTCGAGATCGAGCAGCGCGATCGTGACCGGCCGCTCCTCGACGCGCTGCATCGCGGCGGCCAGCCGCCGGTCGAAGGTGGCGCGGTTGAACAATCCGGTCAGCCGGTCACGCTCGGCGGCGCGCTTCAGCGCCACGTTACGCATATGCTCGTCGGTGCAATCGAGGATAATGCCGGCGATGGAGTCGGGCTTGCCGTCGACATCGACCCGCTCTCCCACCACCCGGATGCGCCGAGGTTCGCCGTCGCCGCGGCTGATGGTAGTCTCGAACATCATGGCCTTGCCGTCGTTGATGGCTTCTTGCATCCGCGCAATCACCATCGTCTGATCGTCGGGCTCATAAAGCGCGATTGCTTCGGTGACGCTTATGGGGCGGCCCAACTCGACCCCGTTGATAGCATAGACCTGGTCCGACCAGTAAAGCCGCTGCGTAGCAAGATCGACCCGCCAGCTGCCGACATTCGCGGCGCATTCGGCTTGGCGAAAAATCTGGCTAGAATGCTGGAGCGCGGCGTTGGCAAGGCTCAGCGCGCGGGTACGGGCGTGGAGTGTAATGCTCTGTTCGGCAAGTTCTGCCAGCATCGCCAGCGGGGCGATCTGGTCGGGGCGGAAGGCGTTCGCCTTGTCGGAGATGCAACACAGCGAGCCGAGCAGCACCCCGTCGCCGCCGCGAATCGGCACGCCCAGATAGGAGCGGACGAAGGGCGCGCCGGTGACGAGGCTATTGCCCACGAACCGCGCATCAGACCGGGCGTCGGGGACCAGCATCGGGCCTCCCCCGAGCAGGCAGACCGCACAGAAGGAATCCTCGATTTTCGTCTCGAGAAGGTCGGTGCCGGTGCGCCCGAGGAACCATTGGTGGTCTTGCTCTACCACCGAGAGCAGCGCGATCGGGCAGCCGAGCATGGTACTGGCGAGCAGGGTGATGCGCGAGAATACCTCGCGATCGGCGATCGCATCAAGATCGAGGTTGCGGATGGCATCGAGGCGCGGATCATCCTTCACGATAACCGCAATGCGCGCGCAGGATTTAACGAAGCTTGATTTGAAAGTTGCGTAGTCGCGCGAACCCGCTCTGGGTTGGTGCGGGAGTTTTCCTTACTTTGCGAACGGGCCCGAGCCGTTGCCGAAAAGCTCCTACGGTCGCAGCCAAGGCACTGTCCGCCTGCGTTTCGTTGCCAATCGTGACTCAGGTTAGGGGCCAAATGCGAGACTGAGCCTAGGCCAAAAATCGCCCTCTAGTAGCGCCCCGACAACACAGTGTTTGCTTTACTACGCGAGCACTACGGGCGAATGATTGTCCCCCGGCAATCTCGACTGATTCATCAAGGTGGCCTTCGTGACTTACCTCGCCAGCATTCATCGTCCGCCCCGCCGGGTCTCGCTCTCGAAATCGATCCGCCCGCCGTTCAGCGAACTCCATGCGCCCAGCCCGCGCCTCGCCGCGGCAATGACGGGCCTGGTGGAGAGGCCCGACTTTCCTTGCGTCGGCGCGAAGTCGGCGCTGGCGCAGGGCAATCTGGCAGTCGAGCCCGCTTTCTCGGTGCGTAGCGCGCGGGACGATGTGCGTATCCACGAAAGGCTCGTCCAGTGGAGCCGCACGGCTCAGGCCGGCGAGAAGGGCTTCCGCAGCCTCGTGGTGGTCTTCGCAGGGCCGATCGGCCTTGACGAGCGCGGGTTCGAGATGGCCCTGTGGCAGCGGCTTGGCGCATTGACCGACCTGGATCGCGAGGCGGGCCATGCTCAGGCTGCGGGCTTCAGCGCCGATCCCGATCACCCCGACTTCGCGCTGAGCTTCGGCGGTAAGGCCTATTTCGCGGTCGGCCTCCACCCCAATGCCTCGCGCCGCGCCCGCCGCATGCCCTTCCCGGCAATCGTCTTCAATTTGCACAGCCAATTCAAGCGCCTGCGTGCAGAACAACGCTATGAGCGGATGCGCGAAGTCATTCTCGCCCGCGACGAGGCCTTCGACGGCAGCGTCAATCCGATGGTCGAGCGCCACGGCGACATCAGCGAGGCGCGCCAATACAGCGGCCGCGAGGTGGAGGGCGCCTGGGTGTGCCCATTCGTGCCGGAGGACCCTTTGTGAGCCAGCGCATTCTGCCGCGTTCCGGCACGGCGTTCCGGCTTTCGCGCGGCGATATCCTTACCGTGATCGACCCCGAGGGCGGACAGGTCAGCGACATGCTGGCCATCGCTTTGGAGGATCCGGCCGAGGTGCTCTCCAACGGGCGGACCTTCGATTACGAGGAGACCCTGCGCCTGACCCAAGGCAACCGGCTGTGGTCGAACCGCTCGCGGGTCATGCTGACCATCATCGAGGACCGTGCGCCGCATCATGATTTTCTGCTAATGCCCTGTTCTGAAGGCACTTTTAAGCACTTCTATCCGGACAAGCCGCTGCACCGCGGCTGCTTCGGCAATCTCGCAGAGGCTATGGCGCCTTACGGGCTGGAGCCTGACGCGATCCCCACGGCGTTCAATATCTTCATGAATGTTACCGTCGCCGCCGACGGTAGGATCGCAGTCCTGCCGCCCGAGACAGAGCCCGGCGATTTCCTACGCCTGCGCGCGGAGATGGATCTGGTTGTGGGGCTGACCGCCTGCTCAGCCTATGCCTCGAACGGGGGGAGCTTCAAGCCGATCGACTATGTGGTCGAGCCAGCCTGAAACGACAGGACCCACCCTAGGTTAGGGACGGGCAGGCCCAAGGCGCGCCAAAAGTGCCGCTCATATGCCCCCGCCAAACCCCGTCATTTGCCCCGAAGACCGCCTTTTTGCCATTTTAGACCGCCTCAAGAGGGGGTCTAAACGCCTCTAGAGCACCCCTAGAGGGGGTCTGGACCGCTCTGGAGGGGGTGAAGAAAGCGCACCGATTCCGTTTTCGGCTCGCCGAGGCCGCCGCCTGATCCCACTCACTCAAAATGCCCAAGGAACTCCCATGCGTTCGCCGAACCGGTTCGCCTGCCTGCCGCTCGCTCTGCTGATGCTTGCTGGATGCGACGATCCGGGCGGATCCAAGCCGGACAAGCCCGATGCGCCCGCTGCGGCCGTCCGTAATGACGGCGCCGACAGCATGGCCTCGCGCGATCCCGCGTCCGGGCAAGCGCCCGATGCGAACACCTCGCCCGCCGAGCCGCGACCTGTCATGCAGGCGCAGGTGGTACTTGATCGGCTCGGCTTCAGTGCGGGCGTTATCGACGGGGAGGTCAACCGCTCTTTCGCCAACGCGCTCACGGCGTTCCAAGAAGCGCGCGGCCTGCCGGTTACCGGCGCGCTAGACGAAGCCACCGCGCAGGCGCTTGCCCCGTGGTCCAACATCCCCGCGACCCGCGTCGTCACCATCCCCGAGGCGTGGGGCACAATCACCTTCGCCGCCTTGCCCGAGGGTGCTGCGGCGCAGGCCAAGCTGACCCAGCTCGGTTACGAGAGCATGGCCGAGAAGCTCGCCGAGCGGTTCCATACCACCCCCGAGGTACTCGCCCTGCTGAACCCCCAGCGCCAGCCTGAAGGCGCGGCTTCCGCCAGCCCTGCGGCGACACCGGCAGCCGCAACCACCCTCACCCCCGGCCAGCAAATCCGTGTGCCCAATATCGGCGCCGATGCCATCGATCCGGCGCAGGTGAAAAAGCCCGATTGGCTGGACACGCTGCGCTCGCTCGGCGTCGGCACCAACCAGCCCGAAGTGGCCCGCATCGTGGTTGACGAGAGCGATGGCTGGCTGCGGGCCTATGACGCGGCCGACAAGCTGGTGGCGGGGTTTACCGTCACCACCGGATCCAAATACGATCCGCTCCCGATCGGAGATTGGAAGGTCAAGGGCGTCGCCTATAATCCGCCCTTCGCCTACAACCCCGAACTGTTCTGGGATGTCGATGACAGCCTGGAAAAGCAGCACTTGCCGCCGGGGCCGAACGGCCCGGTGGGCGTGGTGTGGATCGACCTCAGCAAGGACCATTACGGCATCCACGGCACGCCGCAGCCGGCGCTGATCGGCCGGACCGAAAGCCACGGCTGCGTGCGCCTTACCAATTGGGACGCGGCGCGGCTGGCGCTGATGGTCAGCGGCCGCACCAAGGTGGTGTTCCGCAAGTAGAGGCGCTCTCGCCCAAGTGTTGCTATTTCATGACACACGACAAGCTATATACGCGCAGACGCCCTTAGGCTTTGATTTCCGTTGACCCCGCGCTCCGCAGGCGCAACATTATTGCACGGTTGAGACGCATCGGGCCGCGCCCAGCCGAACGCACATACGGGGATGGTTTGCGGATGCCTTCGGCAGAGCCCTTCCTTCGATAAGACAACATTGGCGCACACGGCTCGAACGAGCGGGGCAAGCGATTGCCCCGCCGGGCCCGAGAAGCGCCGGAACAAAAACGGGGTATCAATGCAAAAGATCAGGACAATTCTTCGCTTCGGTTCGCCGCTCGCGATCGGCGCGGCGCTTCTGGCTGCGACCGCGGCCCAAGCCGCTGGTGCCGAGGCTGCGGACGCTTCCGCCGACGTTGCGGCAAGCGCCGCCGCAGCCGCGCTGGTGCAGGATGCCCAGCCCGAAACAGTTGAAGACCAGACCGGCGGCAGCCAGATCGTCGTCACCGGCACCCGCCGCACGGGCCGCACCGTCGCTGAAAGCCCGGTGCCGGTCGATGTCATCTCCGGCGAGCAGCTCCAGAGGTCCGGCCTTACCGAAACCGCGCGCCTGCTGCGCGACCTGGTGCCTTCGTTGAACTTCCCGCAGCCCTCGATCACCGACGGCACCGACGCGATCCGCCCGGCGACGCTGCGCGGCCTCGGGCCTGACCAGACGCTGGTGCTGATCAACGGCAAGCGCCGCCATTCCGCCGCGCTGCTCAACATCAACGGCTCGGTCGGGCGCGGCAGCACCGCGGTCGACCTCAACCAGATCCCCGCCTCCTCGATCGGCCGGGTCGAAGTGCTGCGCGACGGCGCTGCGGCGCAGTATGGTTCGGATGCGATCGCCGGGGTGATCAACTTCCAGCTCAACGACGCGCGCAAGGGCGGACGGTTCTTTGTCAACTACGGCGGGTATAACACGCGCCTTGAGGGCGTGAAGCAGGTCACCGGCGTCAACGGCACGGCCGGCGCGGTGCCGACCCTGACCGCCGACGGCGTGTTGCAGCTCAACAACTCCGGCAAGGACCTCAAGGCCACGGACGGCGAAGTGCTGACGGTGGGGGGCAATATCGGCCTGCCGCTGGGGGCCGAAGGCTTCATCAACATCTCCGCGGAATACCGCGACCGCGCCGACACCAATCGCGGCGGCTACGATCCGCGGCGCAACTATGCGCAGAGCGGCGCGCTCGACCCGCGCGAGCTGACGCTCGACCGGAACTACCACCGCTACGGCGACCCCTCGACCGAGGACCTCAACATCGTCGTCAACGCAGGGATGCCGCTCGACGAGAATGTGTCGTTCTACGCCTTCGGCACGTTCGGGACGCGCAAAGCGGAATCCGCCGGCTTCTATCGCCGCGCAGCCGACAACCGCAACGTGCTGGCGATCTACCCCGATGGCTTCCTGCCGCTGATCAACACCGACACGCAGGACTATTCGATCGTCGCCGGGCTCGAGGGCGAGCTGGGCGGCTGGAACTTCGACCTGTCGATGTCCTACGGCGACAACCAGACCGATTTCGTTATCTCCAACACGCTCAACGCCTCGCTCGGCGCGGCGAGCAAGACCAGCTTTGACGCCGGGGGGATCAACTACAACCAGCTGATGAGCAACCTCGACATCAGCCGCGATATCGACTTTGGCGGGTTCGAGGCGCTGACCGTGTCCTTCGGGGCCGAGTGGCGGCGCGAGGAGTACCAGCTTGCCGCCGGTGAGCCCGACAGCTTCCGCGCCGGTCCGGTTCTGGTGGGTACCAACAACCCCTTCATCACCGGCGCAGGCGCGACCGCCTTTGCCGCGCCGGGCAGCCAGGTGTTCCCGGGCTTCCAGCCGCGCATCGGCGGGGTCGACGTGACGCTTCCCAACAGCCGCGAGAACGTCTCGGCCTATGCCGAACTCGATGCCGACATCACCTCGGGCTTCAACGTGCAGTTGGCGGGCCGCTTCGAGGACTACACCGACTTCGGTTCGACCTTTAACGGCAAGCTCGCCACCCGGCTCGAGCTGATCGACGGCTTCGCGCTGCGCGGCGCGGTGTCGACCGGCTTCCGTGCGCCCTCGCTCCAGCAGCAGTTCTTCGCAGCGGCGGCGACCAACAATATCGGCGGCGTGCTGGTCGATGCGGTGACCCTGCCGGTCAGCAACCCGGTCGCGATTGCGCTGGGGGCGACCCCGCTCAAGGCCGAAAAGTCGGTCTCGTGGTCGGCGGGCGCGGTGTTCAACAAGATCGACGGGCTGGACGTCACCTTCGATTATTACCAGATCGAGATCGACGACCGGATCGTGCTGTCCGACAACCTCACCGCCACGCGCAGTGCGGCGGGCGCGCCTACGGGCACCAACCCGGGGCTGGGGATTGCGCAAATCCTCAACAATGCGGGCTTCACCGGCATTTCGGCGGCGCGGTTCTTCTTCAACGGCATCGACACCCGCACCAAGGGCTTCGACGTCATCGCGACCTATCGCACCAGCCTCGGCGATTTCGGCTCGCTGTCGCTGACGGGCGGTTATAACTGGAACGACGTCGCCATCACCGCGCGCCGTACCAATCCCGGCAGCCTTGCGCAGGTGCCGGGGATCGACCTGTTCGGACGGCTCGAGTCTCTCCGGATCGAGCGCGGCCAGCCGAGGGACCGCATCAATCTGGGCGCGGACTGGGAGTGGAACTGGCTGAGCGCCACGCTGCGCACCAACCGCTTCGGCGAGGTCTTCTCGCCCGGTGCGACGCCGATCAACGACCTGCTGCTTGCGCCGCGTTGGATCACCGACCTCGAATTCCGCCTGCGCCCTGAAGGCGGCATCGCGGAAGGGGTCGAGCTGGCGGTTGGGGTGAACAACCTGTTCGACCAGTACCCGACCGTCAATCCGACTGGCCGGGCCACCGATCCGCTGACCGGCAACCAGGCGAACCTTTCGGTCAACAACTACTTCCTGCCCTACTCGTCCTTCTCGCCTTTCGGCTTCAACGGACGCTTCCTCTACGCGCGGATCAGCTACGCCTTCTGATCGCGCCAATCACTGGAACCGCAAAGCGGCGGGCAGGGATGACCTGTCCGCCGCTTTCGTTTGTGCGCGCGCGCGCTGATCAGCCGAGCATCCGCGCGCCCATCCATATGGCCATCACCATCATCATCAGGTTCTCGGTGAGCGAGACGAAGCCGAGCGGCACGTTGCTGTCCCCGCCGACACAGGCGCATTTGAGCTCCCGCCGGTCGATATAGACCGCCTTGAACACCGACACCGCGCCGATCGTGCCGATGAATAGTGCGAGCGGGACCGACAGCCAGTGCAGCACGCCCGCCACCATCAGTACCCCGGCCAGCCCCTCGGCGAAGGGATAGATGCTGGCATAAGGCACCCAGCGCTTTGCCAGCAGATCGTAGTTCAGGAACATCGTTGCAAACTTGTCGACGTTCTGCAGCTTGAGCAGCGCCAGCACGCACATGCTGAAGGCGATGAACCATTCGCCAACGCGCATCGGCATCACCGCGCCGTCCGCGGCATAGCCTGCGCCGAGCGCCATGGACGCAGTCATCGCGAACAGCGCGATCACCGGGCGATAGGTGGTGGCAGAAGGGTCGGCGACCTTGAGCCCGAAGTGGCGCCGCAGGTCGTCATAGCCGCCGATGCGTTCCCCGCCGATGAAGGTCTGCGGCGTAGTCGCTACCCCGTGTTCTGCCTTGAAGCGGTCGGTTTCCTCGCGGGTGGTGAGGTGGCGGTCCATGACGACGTAGCCTTGACGTTGCAGCAGATGGCGCGCCTTCAGGCCGTAGGGGCAAGTATGGCCGGGCATCACCATACGGTAGAGAACGGCGGTCTTGGGTGCGGATTTCATCACGGTTGATCCCTTGAAGCCTGCATGATGACCCGTATATATGTCCCGTACCATAGTACGGTTTCAAGAGGTCAGGATGAAAATAGGCGAACTGGCAAAGGCAGGCGGTGTCTCCGTCGAGACAATTCGCTTCTATCAGCGCCGCGGGCTGCTCGCCGAGCCGCCGCGCGGTGCGGGGGCGAGGCGTTATGGCCATGCCGATCTCGAGCGGCTGCGGTCGATCCGCGCAGCGCAGACCGCGGGCTTCACGCTTGAGGAGGCCGCTGTCCTGCTGGCGCTTGGCCCCGACGATCGCGCCGCGGCGCGCTCGCTCGCCGTAACGCGGATCGCTGCTATCGACGAACGCATCGCGACCTTGCAGACGATGCGCGCCGCGCTCCACAACCTCGCGCAGGATTGCGCGCGCGGCGAGCCCGGCCCTTGTCCGATTGTCGCTGCGTTCAGCCCGCCGGTGCAGGAATCGGCCACGCCCGCAACCAAAGCCTCCGCCCGGAGCGTATAAGCATCATGATCCTTCCCCGTATTTCCCGCCGCGGGCTGCTGGCAGGCGCCGGAGCCGCCTCCGCTTTTGCAGCCACGCCTGCCTGGGCGCAGGGCCATTCCATGCGCCGCGGGCACGGCGTCGGGCATGGCGGCGCGCCGATCCGCACAGGCTTCGATCAGGTGTCGGGCGCGGTGATCGACCTTGCGGTCGGCGAAGGCCCGCGCATGGTGCAGGGGCGCAAGGGGCACGGCATTGCGGTCAACGGCTCGGTGCCGGGGCCGCTGGTGCGCCTGAAGGAGGGCCAAAACGTCCGCCTCAACGTCACCAATCATCTCGCCGAAGATACCTCGGTCCACTGGCACGGGCTGTTGCTGCCGTTCCAGATGGACGGCGTGCCGGGGATCAGCTTTCCGGGGATCAAGCCGGGCCAGACCTTCAGCTACGAGTTCCCGGTCCGCCAGTCGGGCACCTATTGGTATCACAGCCATTCCGGTCTTCAGGAGCAGCAGGGGCATTACGGCCCGCTGATCATCGATCCCGCGGGCGAGGAACCGGTCCAATACGACCGCGAATTCATCCTGCTGCTGAGCGAATTCACCCCGATCCACCCCCACGCGATCATGGAGCGGCTGCGCAAGGGTGAGGGCTATTTCAACTACCAGCAGACCAGCTGGAGCGACGATTACAAGCTCTCCGCTGCAGATCGCAAGATGTGGGCCGAGATGCGGATGCCGCCGACCGACATCGCCGATGTGACCGGATCAACCTACACCTACCTCGCCAATGGGCGCGGGCCGGAGGAGGGACTGGAATACCTGTTCAGCCCCGGTGAGCGCATCCGCCTGCGGATCATCAACGGTTCGGCAATGACCTTCTTCAACGTCCGCATCCCGGGCCTGGCCATGACAGTGATCGCCGCCGACGGCCAGAACGTGAAACCGGTCGAGGTCGACGAATTCCAGATCGGCGCGGCCGAAACCTATGACGTGATCGTCCAGCCGCGCGATGCGGAAGCCTATGCGATCGTCGCGGAAAGCATGGACCGATCGGGCATGGCGCTGGCGATGCTGGCGAGCCGCCCCGGCGCGCGCGCACCTGTTCCTGCGCTGAGGAAGCCCCCGCTGCTCGACATGGGCGACATGGGGATGGATCACGGCGACATGGGGGGCGATGGCGGCGGCGCGCATTCGATGGACGGCATGAAAATGCGCGACCCCCAGCTGCTGCCGCCTGACGTGGAGTTCGGCCCCGGCATCGACATGGTTTCCATGAACCCGGTCGACAAGCTCGGCGATCCTGGCCTTGGCCTGCGCGATGTCGATCACCGTGTGCTCAACTACCGCATGCTCAGTGCGCTCGAGCCAAACCGTGACACGCGCACGCCTTCGCGCCTGCTCGAGCTGCACCTTACCGGCAACATGGAACGCTATATGTGGTCGTTCGACGGCAAGATGTATTCTGCCGTCAGCGACAATCCGATCCGCTTCGCGTGGAACGAGCGGGTGCGGGTCAAGCTGATCAACAATACGATGATGGCCCACCCGATCCACCTGCACGGCATGTTCTTCGAACTGGTCAACGGCGAGGACGCCGCCCACCAGCCGCGCAAGAACATCGTGGTCGTCCAGCCGGGGGCGAGCGTGCAGTTCGACCTCACCGCCAACGAGCCGGGCGACTGGGCGTTTCACTGCCACCTGCTCTACCACATGCACGGCGGGATGATGCAGACCGTGACGGTCATGGGGCCGGAGAGCGGGGCGTGAGAACCGTCCTACCGCTCATCGCGCTGCTGAGCGCCGCGCCGCTCGCCGCGCAGGACGAGCATGCCGGGCACGCGATGCCAGCACCCGCGCCCGCGCCTGCTCCGACGCCTGCGCCCGCCCAAGATCCGCACGCGGGGCATGATATGGCCGCACCTGTGCAAGATCCCCACGCTGGCCATGATATGAGCGTTCCCAAGCAGGCCGCCTCGCCCGGCCCGACGATGGAGACCCCGGCGCCTGCCGCCGCCGGTAGCGGGCCTCCGCGCGCCGCCGATGCGATCTGGGGTGCAGAGGCAATGGCAGCCTCGCGCGAGGAACTGCGCCGCTCCCACGGCGATTTCCCGGTGTTCTGGTTCCAAGGCGACCGGATCGAGGCGCAGGTGCGCGGCGGCGCGGACGTCTACCTGTGGGACATTCAGGGCTATTACGGCGGCCCGACCGAGCGCTTGTGGTTCAAGAGCGAGGGCGAGGGCGAATTCGGCGCAAACCCCGATGATGCCGAGGTGCAGGCGCTCTACGCCAAGGCCTTCGCGCCCTTCTGGGACGTGCAGGCAGGCGTGCGGCAGGATCTCGGCGGGCCGGACACCACCCACGCGGTGATCGGCGTGCAGGGCCTTGCGCCCTACCTCTTCGAGATCGACGCCGCCCTGTTCCTCTCCCAACGCGGCGATGTGACCGCGCGCATCGAGGCCGAGTTCGACCAGCGCATCACCCAGCGCCTGATCCTCCAGCCGCGCGCCGAGGCCAATCTGTCGGCTCAAAGCATTCCCGAGCTTGGCATCGGTGCGGGGCTTGACCACATAGAGATCGGCGCGCGGCTGCGTTACGAAATCGCCCGCGAGTTCGCGCCCTATATCGGCATCGAGCAATCGTGGCGGACCGGCGAGGGCGCGGATTTTGCGCGGCTTCGCGGCGAAGACCCTTCCACCACCAGCCTCATCGCTGGCATCCGTTTCTGGTTCTGATCAACACGAAGGACATACCCCCCATGCGTATCCCTGCCATTCTCGCCGCCCTCGCGCTCACCGTGCTGGCCCCCGCCGCGCCGCTGCTCGCCCACGTCAAGCTCGACGCCTCGACCCCGGCAGCCGGGACCGCGGCCAAGGCGCCCAAGGCGATCACTCTCACCTTCAGCCAGCCGGTCGTTCAGGGCAGCGCGGCGGCAAATATCGTCATGACCGCTATGCCGGGCATGAAAGACCACGGCGAAATGGCGATCCGCAACTTCACCCCTGCATGGTCGGCTGACGGCAAGACCCTGACGCTGACGCTCAAGAAGCCGTTGTCCACGGGCTCCTATGAAGTGCGCTGGCAGGCCGCTGCGGCGGACGGCCACGCGATGAGTGGTACGGTCGCCTTCGACGTCGGCTGAACGGGGGGTGCGCTGGCTCCCGCTCACTGCCGCGCCGGGACTTGGCCGATTGTCTGCCCTGCCATCAGCAGCCAAGTCAGGATCAACTACGTAAGGACGGGCGGAGTGCGACGGGGGCAAATTCCCGGGTTCAACTCTGCCGGTTTCCCGCCCGACATGATCCTATTTCAGCGAGCGAAACAGCCACTTGCAACACAACGATAAGCCTACCGTCCCAAAGCCTACCGTTATCGTGACCGGTGCATCGTCCGGCGTCGGACTTTACGCCGCCAAGGCCCTCGTTGATCGCGGCTGGCGCGTGGTGATGGCCTGCCGCGACCTTGGCAAAGCCAAAGCGGCGGCAGCCTCGCTGGACATCACGCCCGAATGCATCGTGCTGGAACAGATCGACCTTGGTGCACAGGCCAGCGTTCGTGATTTCGCAGACCGTTTCAAGGCCAGCGGGCTGCCGCTGCACGCGCTGGTGTGCAACGCCGCTGTCTATCTGCCGCTGCTCAAAGAGCCTGCGCGCTCGCCCGAGGGTTACGAGATCAGCGTTGCCACCAATCATTTCGGGCACTTCCTGCTCAGCCACCTGCTGCTGCCCAGCCTTGTGCCGCACGATGGCCAGGCGCCGCGGTTGATCACCTTGGGGACGGTGACCGCCAATTCCGAGGAATTCGGCGGCAAGGTGCCGATCCCCGCGCCGGCCGATCTGGGCGATCTGCAAGGGCTTGAGGCCGGGTTTCTGGCGCCGGTTGCGATGATCGATGGCAAGCCGTTCAAGGCGGGCAAGGCGTACAAGGACAGCAAGCTTTGCAACATGATCATGAACCGCGAATTCCACCGGCGGCTGCATGACAAAACCGGTGTGGTGTTCAACACGCTCTACCCCGGCTGCGTCGCGGAAACCGCGTTGTTCCGCTACGCTCCGCCGCTGTTCCAAAAGATTTTCCCGTGGTTCCAGAAGAACATCACCAAAGGCTATGTCTCGCAGCCCTTGGCGGGCGAGCGGGTTGCGCAGGTGGTGATCGACCCCGAATTCGCACAATCGGGCGTCCACTGGAGCTGGGGCAACCGCCAGCGTGAAGGCGCACAGCCCTTTGCGCAGGGCCTGTCGGCCAAGGCGAACAACACGGACCGCGCGGCGCGGCTTTGGGACATCAGCGCGCGGATGGTGGGGCTCGCTACCTGACGCAGCGGGGCCGCGCTCGCGGTCAGCTTTTTTCAGATAGAGAAATGAGAGAATATGGGCGGGGCCATCCGGCTCTTTCCGTGTGCTCTGGCACACGGCCGGCCTCAGCTGGCGCGGGAATCCCGCAGAAAACCCCCGCTTTCGGGGCTCCTTCCGCCGGTCGGCGAAATCTCGATTTCAGGGGAGACTGTTTGGTGCGGTCGAGAAGACTCGAACTTCCACGGGCTTTCGCCCACAACGACCTCAACGTTGCGCGTCTACCAGTTCCGCCACGACCGCACTCGGGTTTTGTCGGGGCAGCCAAAGCGCTGGTCCCGCGGTAGGAGCGGGCCCCTAGCAAGGGGTTTGCGCCCGTGCAAGCTCTTAAACGACGCCCTGAACGAGGTACCGCGCGGCGCGCTTAGCGCGGGGCCCAGCCAAGGTCGGCGACGGACGCGCCGGGCGGGATGTTGGCGATCGCTTCAGTGACCGTCACGGTCTCGCCAGGGGCGAGGCGGCGCTTGGCGGGAACAACCACCCAGTCGCCGATGTTGCGCTCGCGCCGGTCGCTGAACACGACGAGGAGATTGGGCACATCGAGGCTCTCTGCGGAGCTATTGGTGATGGTGCCGCGCACCCGGAAGATCACCTCGCCGTTCTCGAGCGGCTCCTTGCGCTGCTGGGCCTTGGGGAAATCGAGCTCCAGCCCCGGCTGGCCGACGCCGAAGGTCGGGCGCTGGATGGGGAGCCATTCGGGCAGGCCGTAGTAATTGACCGCGAACGCCGTGCCGCCTGCGAGGGCGGCAAAGAGCAGCGCGGCGAGCGTCCACATCCTGAGCGGGTTGCGCCGCTTGGTGAAGGGCGCGCGGTATTCGAACTGCGAGCCGTCGTCGTCGCCATAGTCGTCGTCGTCGGCGAAGGCCTGATCGGCCACGGCATCGGCGGGCGTCTCGGCAAAAGCGGGCGGGGAAGGCGGCGTCTCGGATGGCGGAGGAGAAGATGCCGGAGCTTCGTTCTGCCCGTCACGGCCGCGCCGCAGCGCGCGTGCCGCCAGTGAACCGTCCTCGGGGGAATAGCCGCGCCCGGGCGCTTCCTCCGGGGTGCGCCAGTGGCTTACCGAAGGCCCATCGGTGCGCTGCTCGGGCGCGGGAGCCGGCGAGGCGGGTGGCGGCGTTGCAGCCGCAGTTGTCGGCTCGGGCCGGGGTGCGGCAGCAGGCGGCGGCGATGCCGGTGCCGATCCCGATGCCGGTGCTCGTGTCGGTGCGGCGGCCATCGCGGCCTCGCCCTGCTCCTGGAACCAGCTGTGCTTGCACTTGGCGCAGCGTACAGTACGCCCGTCGCTGCCGATAGCGGCATCGGGCACGGCGTAACGGGTGCCGCAGGCTGGGCATGCGATGATCATGTCACATTTGGTGATAGTCTTCGCGTCCCCCTATACAAGAGCAAGCACCGCAGCGTACCCCATTTACCTCCTGTTTTCCACATTGCGGGGCGAAAATCGGCCTTTCCCGGGGTAAGTTACGCGATCTGCGGCTTTCCCGCCGCCTGCCCCCCTGATAGGCCAGCGACATGAGTGATCGTCTTGAGGGGCACGTCAAATTCGACAATGTCGGGCTGCGCTACGGCACCGATCCCGAGGTGCTGAGCAATCTCAGCTTCACGCTGTTCCCCGGCAGCTTCTACTTTCTTACAGGCGCGAGCGGCGCGGGCAAGACCAGCCTGCTCAAAATGCTCTACTTGGCGCAGCGCCCCTCGCGCGGGGCAATCCGGATGTTCGG
>JANNWO010000007.1:0-1927 GCA_031408395.1 Sphingomonadales bacterium
TGCCAGCACTCGCCGTAGGTGAGGAGGCCGAGGCCCGGCAGGTTCGATGCCTGAATGCCCGCGCCCTTCACCAGCCAGCGGCCCGGGCCAGGATTGTGGCAGAAGTAGGTGACGCTCCAGTGCCCCGCCGTGCTCACGAACACGCGGGCGCAGATCCCCCACAGCACGAAAGGCCAGCCGCCCAGCGCGTATAGCAGCGCGGCCAGCGGCAATTGTTGCCATCGCCATGTCGCATCGAGAAAGCGGTAGAATGGATCGGCGGCGATCGCGGGCTCAAGGGTGATGCGTGGCGGGCGGTCGAAGTCGAAGCGGCAGAACAGGTTCCATGCCAGATCCTGCCAGAACCCGGCGCGATGGGCGAAGAAATCGTGGCATTCCGGCTCGCGCTGCGCCCAGTCGCGGGTGTCGTGGATGCGGATGATCCCCGAAGGACCCGACACGCCGACCAGTGTGCCGATGTAGATTAGCGTGCGGGCTAGCCACGGCCGTGCCTTGAAGGCGCGGTGGATCATCATCCGGTGCATCCCCACGCTGTGCCCGATCAGCAGTGTCGTCCAGGTGAGGACGAGGAACAACGCGATGGCCTGCCACGTGGCGAGCGCGAGCGCTGCGAGTGTGCCGGCGATCATGAGGCCGTTCCATGCTGCCTTTGGCCAGTCGACCCGCACCGTGCCGGCGCAAGGGTCGGCATCCGTGCCATCGACCCGGATGACCGGCTGCATCATGGCCGCCGCACCGCCTGATGCCCCAACGGGCCGTGGCCTGCGCCGTAGCCCGGCGCGTTCTCGATCGCGCGGATCACGAATTGCCGGGCGAGCCTGACCGCGTGCTCCAGCGGCTGGCCGTGGCCGAGCAGTGTCGCGATGGCGGACGATAGCGTGCAGCCCGTGCCGTGGGTGTGCAGCGTGTCGATCCGAGCATGGCCGAAGGCGGCGGCGCGCTCTCCGGGGACGAACAGCACGTCGGTGATGCGGTCATCCCCCCCTGCGCTGTCGCTGACCATGTGCCCGCCCTTGGCGAGCACCGCCGCGCCCGTCGCCTCTGACAGCTCCCCTGCGGCGTCGATCAGCTCCTGCCTGCTCGCCAGCGGACGGCCGATGAGAGCGACGAGTTCGGGGAGGTTGGGGGTGATCAGCGCCGCCTTCGGAAACAGCAGCTCGCGCATCGCCGCCATCGCATCGGGCGCGATCAGCGCGGCTCCTGATGTGGCGATCATCACCGGATCGAGCACGATGGGTGCCTTCACGCCCTCCAGCGCCCGCGCGACGGCAGCGATCACCGCGGCATCATGAAGCATCCCGATCTTCACCGCGTCGATCCCGATGTCGTCGACGCATGACGCGATCTGCTGCGCCACCATGTCAGGCGCAATCGGCGCAATCCCCTGCACGCCCACACTGTTCTGCGCCGTAATCGCGGTGATCGCGGTCATCGCATAGCCGCCGAGCATGGTGATCGTCTTGATGTCGGCCTGAATGCCTGCGCCGCCGGAGGAGTCCGAACCGGCGATGCTGAGAATCCTGGGGGGTGGGCCAAAGGGCTGGGGGGTGGTCATGACGCCATCCTAGCAAGCCTGCGCCTCAGGCGGGACGGCTTTTTGCGAACGGCCCCAAGTGCCCATCCGCTTGTTGCCAGTCACCGGTCGGCGTTATCCCCGAGGCTGTCTCAACCAGCCACGGCCACGCGCCATTCGTGCGTATCGGTGAACTGTTCGAACCGCGTGATACGCCCGGCGTCGACTGTGGCGAGATGGGCAAAGCGAATCTCCATCGGCCCGCCCGGCGTCGTGCCTCGGTAAAATCCCAGACCCAGCGCGCGGTCTTGCCCGACTTCGACGATGTCGTCCGGCACGGCGGAGAAGTCGCTGACGTCCTCCGCGAGCGGCCCGAAGACATTCGGTGCGACTTCGGCGAGGCCATGATAGCGG
>JANNWO010000008.1:0-13769 GCA_031408395.1 Sphingomonadales bacterium
GATGCCGGATTCGACAGCGGCAATATCGAGGTGCTGGGGATCGAGGGTCCGACCGCGCGCCTCGCGATCCGCCGCGACCACAGTTCCGAGTTCTTCCAGTGGTTCCACTTCCGCGTGGCGGCCAAGGCGGGCGAGGATGTAATGCTCAAGCTCACTGGCCTTGGCGCGAGCGCCTATCCGGGCGGCTGGCCCGATTACGACGCCTGCGTCTCAGAGGACCGCGCCTATTGGACGCGGGCGGCGAGCAGCTACGACAAGGACGAGGACGGGGGGACGCTGACGATCCGCTACCTGCCTGCCACCGACGTGTTCTGGGTCGCCTATTTCGCGCCCTACTCGATGGAGCGTCACCACGACCTCATCGCCGACGTGGCCTCGAGCGAGGGCGTGGATTACGTGCGGCTCGGCACCACACTCGACGGGCAATCGATCGATTGCCTCGAGATGGGTGAGGGCGATATTCAGGTGTGGCTCTACGCCCGCCAGCATCCGGGCGAGACTCAGGCCGAGTGGTGGATGGAAGGCGCGCTGGAGTGCCTCACCGATCCGGCCGATCCGGTGGCGCGGACGCTGCGGGCGAAGTGCCGCATCCACGTGGCGCCCAATTGTAACCCCGATGGTTCGCGGCGCGGCCATCTCAGAACCAATGCGGTTGGCGCCAATCTCAACCGCGAATGGGCCGAACCGACGCCCGAACGCTCGCCCGAGGTATTGGCTATCCGCAACCGCATGGACCAGACCGGCGTAGACTTCGCGATGGACGTTCATGCCGATGAGGCGATCCCGGCGGTGTTCATCGCCGGGTTTGCTGGAATCCCTTCATGGACGCAGGCGCAAGGCGATGGCTATGATCGCTTCCAGCGCATCCTCGACCGCCGCACGCCCGACTTCCAGACCAAGCTCGGCTACCCCAAAGCCCGCCCCGGCACCGCGAACCTGTCCATGAGCACCAACCAGCTCGCCGAACGCTTCGGCGCGGTCGCGATGACGCTGGAGATGCCCTACAAGGACCTCGCCGGCTTTCCCGAGCCCGAACAGGGCTGGTCGCCGGAACGCTGCAAGCTTTTGGGCCGCGAGTGCATGGCTGCGCTGGTCGAGTGGCTTGACGGGCACGACGCCTAACCCAGCAGGCTACGCCAGATGCCCCGGGCCAAAGGCGTGAGGCAGAAGCGCGGATAGTGCCACCCGCCGCACGTCGTCCTTGGCAACGCACAGCACCAGTGGGTCGGTGCTGCCGAGGGCAGCGACTTCGTTCAAGACCTGACGGCAGCGCCCGCATGGCGTGATTGGCTCGGCATCTGCCTTAAGGCCCACCACCGCCACCGCGACCAATCCGCCGCGTCGCCCCTCGCCAAACGCCTTGGCGACGGCGACAGTTTCGGCGCACAGGGCAAGGCCGTAGCTCGCGTTCTCGACATTGCAGCCGGTAATCACCGTGCCGTCGTCGAACAGCAGCGCCGCACCAACGGGGTAGTCCGAATACGGCGCGTAGGCGTTCTCGGCCGCGGCAAAGGCTGCGGCAATGAGGCTCTGTTCCTGTTCGTCGTCGAGCGTCACTTCTGCACCACCACCCATTCGACCGGCTCCTCGCTTGCTTCTGTGACGAGCGCCCCGTTAGCGCTCCATAGCAGCCACGGCCGGCCAGCATAGTCGGGCCGCGCCCGGTCGCGGGACAGCCACAGGTCACGCGCCAGCGTGGTCGCGGTGTTGTGCTGGTCCTGGAAGGCACGCGACAGCTTGAGGATCACGGGCTTTCCCGCATGGGTCTCGATCTGGTTGATCAACGTCATCAGCTCGCTCTCCACCGCCGCGTCGCTTACCTTGGGGGAGCAGATCGCGGCGACTGCATCGAGGTCGATCGCAGGCGGCAACAGGTTGGGGTCGCGCGGCACCATCTGCGCAAACATCCCGCTCTGCGCATCAGCGCCGGTGCACGGGTCGAATTCGAGCACCACGCCAACCCGCAGCCCCGCCGTGCGGGCGCGGACGAAGCGATCGGCAAAGCCGCCGGGCGCTTCGGCCTGGGCGTCGCTGGCCGCAAGAGGAAGATAGACGAACTGCGCGCCCACCGCCTTGAGGGTCGCGAAGCGCACCTCGCTACCGCCCGCCGGGACGATGGCGCCCTGTTCTGGATAGAGGCCACCATCCGGGCGCCACGAGCGCATGTCCCACCATAGCCATGCGGCGAAGGCGAAGCCGAACAGCACCGTCAACGCCGTCAGCCGCCACAGCCAGCGCCGCGGCGCCTTGCGGGCGGCGCGGCGCGTTTGGGCCTTGCCCGCTTTTGCCATACCCCTGTCAGCCCTTGATGTGCAGCACGCAGATCAGCGTGAACAATCGCCGCGCCGTGGCGAAATCGGTCTCGACCTTGCCGTCGAGCCGCTCCAGCAGCAGTTCGGCCGCGCTGTTGTGGATGCCGCGCCGCGCCATGTCGATGGTCTCGATCTCTGCCGGAGTCGCCTTGCGGATCGCCTGATAGTAGCTGTCGCAGATCGCGAAGTATTCGCGGATCGGGCGGCGAAAGCGGCCCATTCCGATCAGCAGCGTCTCGAGCAACGCCTCGCCGGTGTCGCGGATGTCCATCACCAGCCGCCCGTCGGTGACCGAGAGCTGCAGGTGATAGGGGCCGACAGCCCCACGCTCGGCCGAGCGCACGGGCTTGAAGGCGTTTTCCTCGATGAGGTCGTAGATCGCGACCCGCCGTTCCTGCTCGACATCGGCGTTGCGCCACAGGATCGTCGCCTCGTCGAGAGTGATGTGGGCGATGCGATGCGACCCCGCGGCTCCGGGCGCAGGGGACACAGGCAGGGAATCGGGCGGCGGCTGAGCCATAGGGTCTGCCTTCGCAGATGGAAGGGGCGCACTTCAAGCACTTCGACGCGCTCTCCCCACTATCCACAGCATCGGAAATAAATTTTGGCCCGATCCGCCCTTGCGCCCAAGAGCCACTCGCGCGCATCAGGCGGGGATGGCCGAACCCGAAAAAGTGACCCCGATCAAGCCGCAAAGCGGCGAAAGCGAGCTGCCGATGCGTAAGCTCCCCGCGAATCTCGAGGCCGAGGCAGCGTTCCTTGGCGCGGTGCTGATCGACAACCGCGTGATCGAGGAATTGCAGGTGCCGATCCGGCCCGAGCATTTCTTCGAAGCTTTGCACGGACGCATCTACGAGCGTGTCCTCACTCTGATCGAGCGTAACACCACCGCCTCGCCGGTCACGCTGCGTCCGTTCTTCGAGGCCGACGAGGCGCTGAAGGATCTGGGCGGCACGTCCTATCTCGCACAGCTTACCGCGAGCGGCGCCGGCTTGCTGGTGCCGCGCGAGCTAGCCCAGCAGATCTACGACCTTGCCCTGCTACGCGAGCTGGTGAGCGTCGGGCGCGGGCTGGTCGAAGGGGCGCTCGACACTTCCGAAGACACCTCGCCGCTGGAGCGCATCGCGCAGGCCGAGGCCGATCTGTTCAAGGTCGCCGAGGGAGCCAGCACGGGGCGCGAGGCGGCAACCTTCCGCGAGGCGGCGATGCAGGCGATCCGCATGGCGGAAGCCGCGATGAATTCGGGCGGGGGCCTGTCGGGCAAGACCACCGGGCTTTCGACGATCGACCAGAAGACTTCGGGCCTGCACAATTCCGACCTCATCATCCTCGCGGGGCGTCCGGGCATGGGCAAGACCTCGCTTGCCACCAACATCGCCTTCAACTGCGCCGAGAAGCACCTCGAATGGCAGCGCGACGGCGGCGAGTTCAACTACGGGGCGCCGGTCGCCTTCTTCAGCCTCGAAATGAGCGCCGACCAGCTGGCGACGCGTATCCTCGCCGAACAGGCGGAGATTTCGTCGGAAAACCTGCGCAGCGGCAAGCTCACCCGCGAGGATTTCCAGAAGCTGTCATACGCCAGCCAGCGCCTCGCCGAACTGCCGCTCTATATCGACGATACCCCGGCGCTCACCATCTCGAGCTTGCGGACACGCGCGCGGCGGATGAAGCGGCGGCACGACATCGGCCTGATCATCGTCGATTACCTCCAGCTGCTGCAAGGCTCGGGCCGCGCCAACGACAACCGCGTCAACGAAATCTCCGAGATCAGCCGCGGATTGAAGACGCTGGCCAAGGAATTGCAGGTCCCGGTGATCGCGCTCTCGCAGCTCTCCCGCGCCGTCGAAAGCCGCGAGGACAAGCGCCCGATGCTGTCCGACCTGCGCGAATCCGGCTCGATCGAGCAGGACGCAGACATGGTATGGTTCATCTTCCGCGGCGATTACTATCTTCTTCTGGGAAAGCCCGACACTCCCGATGCAAGCTCCCCTCCCGACGTGCAGGACAAATACCGCGCTTGGGAGGAAAAATTCGAGGCAATGGTGGGCCGCGCGACGCTGATCGTCGCCAAGCAGCGCCACGGTTCGACCGGCAACGTGCCGCTCCACTTCCAGAGCGACATCACCAAATTCACCTCGCCCAGTTACAAGGATTATTCAGACTTCGGGCACGAATGAGGTTTGACCGGGCGGGCTACGGACCGCCGGCTGCAGACGTCGGATGGATGAGGCGGTGCGGCGGGAATTGGGTGGGAAAAGGGGCTCTGGCTGCTCGTCTTGTTTGTCTAGTGACAAGGGCCCGTCGGGCGGCAACTAGCATCGAAGGTTAAACCTAAATGCGCGCCGGCCAAGGGAAGCGGCAACGCGCCAGTGATCAGCGATCTGGTCGCGGGAGTTCGGCGATTGCAGCACCAAATCTCGCGAAGAACTGGCCATCATCGAGCGTGTCACTCATCGCGATCCACGCCTCGTCGGTCATCCCGCTGCGCATGCCGATGAACATGTGTGCATCCTGTCCGCACAAGGTGCGAAAGGCTGTGTTGCGGCCGCTGACTATGTCGCGCACCGTATCAGCCACCGCAGTTGCCGGTGTGCCATTTGCCGCGTCGGCATATAGGGCTACCATCCGCCCGCCATGCGGGTAGGCGCTGTCGGCGAAAGGTTTGGGGAGATTGGCCACGGCCATATCGGTGGCCGTGATCCCCGGCTCAACCAGCGCGATACGGACACCGAAGGGCGCCAGTTCTTGCGCCATGGCCTCACTGGCCGCCTCAAGCGCGTGTTTCGACGCGGCGTAGGCCCCTTGCGCGAAGGGTGCCATTCGCCCCGAGATCGACGAGATATTGACGATCAGCCCGCTGCCACGCGTGCGCATCGCTGGAACCACAGCCTTCATGCACCTGACCGCACCAAAAAAATTGGTGTTCATGACCGCCTGCATGGTGGCGATGGTTTCATCTTCCACGGCATTGTAGGACAGGATGCCGGCGTTGTTGATCAGGACGTCGATGGGTTCGCCAGTTGCGAGAGAAGTCGCAAAGAACCGGGCGACCGAAGCATCGTCATCGACGTCGAGGTCGGCAACGGCAATCGCAAGATCTTCGCGGCGTGCGATATCGATCAGATCGCAGCCGTCCGTGCTTCGCATGGTCGCGACGACGGCGTGCCCCTCACGTGCGAGTGACAAGGCGATCTCGCGGCCAATTCCGCGCCGCGCTCCGGTAACTATTGCTCGTGCCATCGGCCCCCTCCGTGCTGCCACTTGGCTGCGCCGCAGCGCTTAGCAGCTTTCGCGCCTTCGTGTTCGGAAAACCAATTGCCTGCAATCGTCCCGGTTGGTGAGCCTCGCGAGTATGCGCTGATGGCTCGCTTCAGCAGAACTGTAACCGACCAATGCCCGCAACGAGTCCGGAATCCGAACAGCCGCTTTTCAGCGCTGCGTCACGCGGAAAATCTCACTCCGTCCCCACCCGGCTGATCCGGTAATCGGCGAGGCTCATCCAGTAGGCGATCCGCCAGCGCATCCGGTTGAAGAACGTGTTGTGGCGGGCGTACCAGGCCGGCGTGATCGGCTCGCTCGATGCTTCCATGTGGTCGACCAGCTCGCGCAGCTTCGCCGCCAGCCCCGCATCCTCGACCCGCACCATCAGCTCGACATTGATGCGGAAGGAACGCTTGTCGAGATTGGCGCTGCCAAAATAGCTCACGTCGTCGACCACCACGAGCTTCATGTGCAGCTTGCACATTCCGAATTCGTAGATCTTCACGCGGGCGCGCAGCAGCTGGCCGTAGATCAGCCGGGCCATATCGATCGCAGCGGAGATGTCGGACTTGCCGGCCATAATCATCCGGGCGCTCCCGCGCTGCCCGACGCGCGCCATCAGGCGGCGGAAGCTGCGCGGGGGTGAGAAATAGGCCGAGACCACATCAAGGCGCTTGGCTGTTACCAGATCCTTGCGCAGCACCCATGCCCAGTGCCCCTTGCGCACCAAGGGGCCGCCGACCAGCAGCTGCACCGGACCGTCCCCGCCGTCCCAGTCCTTGACGATGTCGCGCAGGGCTCGCAGCTGGCTGGTACGCCCCGCAGCCTCGCTCGCGACCCAGCTCTGGACGAGTCCGAACCAGCGGGTGAACTGCTCGACCACCGGACCCTCGACCAGCACCGACAAGTCACACCAGCCGTTCTCAGCGGGTGTGGCGAAGTAATGGTCGGAGACGTTGGCCCCTCCGGTCATCACCCGGGTCTCGTCGGCGATAACGAGCTTCTGATGGTTGCGCACGAAGTAGCGCTTGCCCCACTTGGGCGAGAAGATCGCGAAAGTGCCCCCTGCCTCGACCATCGGCTCGAAGAAGGGCTCGCCCGCATCATTGCCGAAATCATCGACGATCAGCGCGACCGACACCCCGCGCTGCGCCGCACGAACCAGCGCGTCGCGCACCATCGTGCCCGACACGTCGCTGTCGAAGAGATAGTAGAATAGCCCCAGGGTCGCCTGCGCGCCGTCGATCAGCTCGATCAGCGCCTTCAGCCGGTCCTGCCCGTGAGGAAAGAACGTGAACGCGTGCCCCGCCGCGCTGACGTGGAAGGGATCGGGATCGCGATAATCGGGGGCGCCATTCTTCGAGGCGTCGTCCTCGGAAGGAGAATGAGCGGTAGCGGTCGCCATAGGCTGGACCCTAGTCACGGGCGCAGGCCAGACGACAGAGCTAAGCGACGAACGGTGGCGGGGGTGCGAGGATGTGGCAAAAGACAGGCCCACCCGCTTGACCTGATTGCCTACCGGGGAAATAGACAATCCATGCTCTCGCAGAAGACCCGCTACGCGATAAGGGCGATGCAGCACCTCGCCGACAACTACGGCAAGGGGCCAGTGCAGCTCGCCGTGATCGCCGATGCGCAGAAGATCCCGGCCAAGTTCCTGACGGTGATCCTGTCCGAGCTGACCCGCTCGGGCCTCGTCGATTCGCAGCGCGGGCGTGATGGCGGCTACTGGCTGGCGATCCCGCCGCTCGACATCACCTATGGCGATCTGATCCGCCATATGCGGGGCAGCCTCGCACTGGTGCCCTGCGCCAGCCGTTACGCCCACGAGAAATGCAAGAACTGCCTTGAGGAAGGCGAGTGCCGTACGCGGGCGCTGATGCTCGACGTGCGCGACCGGACCGCGCAGATTCTCGACGGCATCAGGCTGTCCGATGCGATCACTCCGATCCCGCCTTTTGCCGACGAGACGGCTTAGGTGGTCCTTTGCCAACGCTCCGCCGCACAAACCTAACCTTTCACCCTAACGCAGAATTTCTGCGCGGCAGGCCTATTGTCAACTTGATCACTTGAATTTAAATCCTGCGCTGCGGGCACTTCCTGCGTAACGAAAGGCCCGTCCATGGACCGACCCCGGAAAGGCTCTGACAAAGGCACGCTCGTGCCCGAGGCGCTGGCAGCCGTGAGCAAGGCGCTTTCCCGCCTGCGCACAGGGGCCACCCAGATCACCGAGAGGAAGCGCCTCGCCGCTTTCCGCACCGAGATCTGCGACCATCAGGCGAACGTGAACAACGGGCATTTCGGGGTGTTGCGCGGCACCCTCGCCAATGCGTAGCTGGTGCGCTCGCAGGGGATTGAGGCTGACTTCTCTGTGCGCCCCAGCGTGCGGTTCACCGCCTATGTTAGCGGTGTCTATACCGACGCCCAGTACGAGCGCTTCGTCGATGCGCCCTGCCGCCGGAGCTGCCGGGCGTGTCAAAGTGGGCATTGTCGCTTGGGGCGGAGGGCAATGTCCCGACCGAGTATCTTGGAAAGCCCGGCGAGGTCTATCTCGGCTATGACGGCTCGTCCCGCTCGGACTTCTCCTCGAACGCTTCGCCCTCGACCGCGACCTTCATTGACGGCTACAGCCTGTCGAACTTCCGTGTCGGCTTCCGGTCGGACGATGGGCTCAACGTCTTTGCCTGGGTGAGGAACGTCTTCGATGCGAATTACTTCGAGCAGCTCTTCGTCGGCCCCGGCAACACCGGACTGATCGCAGGCCTCCCGGGAGACCCGCGAACCTGGGGTGCGACCGCCAGCCTTACGTTCTAAGCCTAAGCTTTCACCCTCGCAGAGAGGACATGCCTCATGCCCGATATTGCTGCCCTGATTCTCCAGATGGCGCCCTTCATCGCCATCGGCTTCACCGCGCAGATGATCGACGGGGCGCTGGGCATGGCGTTCGGGGTCACCACCCAGACTCTGCTGGTGAGCGCGATGGGCGTGCCGCCTGCAAGCGCCTCGGCAAGCGTGCACCTCGTCGAACTGTTCACTACCGGGGCCTCGGGGCTGAGCCATGCGTGGCATCGGAACGTCGACTGGGGGCTGTTTTGGCGACTTGTCCCATTCGGCGTGATCGGCGGGGTGACGGGTGCCTATGTGCTCTCGAACGTCGATGCATCGGCGGCGCGGCCTTTCGTAATGCTCTATCTCACCGTCATCGGTTTCTACCTGCTTTGGCGGGCGATCCGCATGAGAAAGCCCCGCTTCGAGCACCCGCGCTACACCAGCCCGCTGGCGCTGGTCGGGGGATTCCTCGATGCAGCCGGCGGGGGCGGCTGGGGACCGGTGGTGACGTCAAACCTGCTGATCCAGGGCGGTGATCCGAGGAAGGTGATCGGCACGGTCAACACCGCCGAATTCCTGCTTACCCTGTCGATCTCGATCACCTTCCTCTACACCCTCGGCCCGGCAGCCTTCACGCTCATCACCGGCGGCCTGATCATCGGCGGAGTGATCGCGGCGCCCTTCGGCGCTGTGCTCGCCAGCCGGGTGCAGCCGCGTGTTCTGTTGATCGCAGTGTCACTGGTGCTGATAGCGACCAGCGCCTACAGCATCTGGAAGGCCTGGCCCATCATCTAGGGCCGCTGGAGCCCTCATGGACACCGAACTTCTGCTGATCTGCGCGCTTACGGGCGTGATCAACCTTATTGGCGCACTTGCCTATGCGGCGCGCATCGCGGGCGTGCGCACCGGGCGCATCGCCTTGAGCTTTGCGCTGTTCAATGTGCTGCTGCTGGTTTCGCGCACCTCGAACGGCTTCCTCGGCCCGTTCCTCGCCAAGCGGATCGAGACCGCGCTGGCCGAAGGGACCGGCGACACTCTGTTGTGGGAACTGCGGCTGGTGCTGCTCTCTGCGGGGCTCGCGGTGGCGCTCGGCATCGTGCTTGTGCCGACCGGACAGCGCGTCTTCGCCGCCGCGATTACCTCCTTTCAGGCCAATCGCTCGACCACGCGGCTGCTGCTGCGCAGCGTCACGCCCGCGGGCCTGCACACGCTGCGTGAAGCTATCGCGGTGCCGACCAGGGAGACGCTGCGCTCGCTGAAGGGCCCGCGCGGGGTCAGCTGGGCGGTGCTTGCCGCCAATGCCATGGCGCAAGGATTGCTCGCGGTCGGCGTGATCGCCTCGCTCTATGCGGGCTATCTGGTGCCCGAATTCCGCGTCACTGCCTCGCAAATGACCGCGATCGTCAACGGCTTTGCCACGATCCTGCTGTTCGCGCTGATCGACCCGCAGATCTCGGCGCTGACAGACGACGTGGTCGACGGCTCGGTAAGCGAGGCGACCTTCCGCCGGGCGATGATCTGGGTGTCGCTGAGCCGTCTTGCAGGGACACTCGCAGCGCAAGTGTTGCTGGTGCCTGCCGCGGTCGCCATCGCCTGGGCGGCGGGCTGGCTCTAGCGATTTCGAGCGCAGTGGCACACTGCGCGGCTCGGAAATCGCGGCAACAATGATCAGACGCTGAGCAAAAGGCCCCCCGCCGCACACACCGCCAGCAACCGCAGCACCGACCACTTCGCCCCGAAGGCCAGGACGAGCGCGAGCACCGCCAGCACACCGGCGCGCCAATCGAAACTCGCAAGGTCGGGCCATGACAGCCGCAGCGGGCCGATCGCGGCTTCGTCCACTCGCGCAAACAGCACATGCAGCGCGAACCACGCGGTGAGATTGGCGATCACGCCGACCACCGCCGCGGTCACTGCCGCAAGCCCGCCCTTGAGCCACAGCGCCTGCCCCAGCCGGTCGATCCACGGCGCCAGCGCGAAGATCCACATAAAGCACGGCGCAAAGGTCACCCAGGTGGTCAGCAGAGCCCCGAGCAATCCAGCGACCAGCGGCGAGAAAGGCTCCGGCGCGCGGAACGCTGCGAGGTAGCCGACGAATTGCGTCACAAGGATCAGCGGCCCCGGCGTGGTCTCGGCCAGCCCCAGCCCGTCCGCCATCTCGCCGGGCTTGAGCCAGCCGAAGCCCTGCACCGCCTCCTGCGCCATATAGGCGAGCACGGCGTAAGCCCCGCCGAAGGTGACGACCGCGAGCTGCGAGAAGAACGCGCCGATCTGCCACAGGACATGCCCCTGCCCGAGCGTCATCGCGATCAGCACCATCGGCGCGGCCCAGATCGCGCCCCACACCAGCACCGAGGTGATCGTGGTACGCCACGGCCTCGCGGGCAGCGCGGCGGCAGGCTTGCTCGGCTTCAGCGCCAACAGGTCAGGCCGGGTCCGGGCGATGATGACCCCGATCAACCCGGAGCCGAGCACGATCAGCGGGAACGGCAGCGCCAACAGGAACAGCCCCGCAAAGGCCGCCGCCGCCAGCCCGCGCTTCACGCCTGTATCAAGCGCCCGCCCCGCGATCCGCAGCAAGGCCTGCAGCACGATCGCCAGCACCGCCGCCTTCACCCCGAGGAACAGCGCCGCCACCCAGCCAAGGTTCGCCGCCAGCGCATAAAACACCGACAGCGCAAGGATGATGCACGCCCCCGGGATGACGAACAGCAGCCCCGCCGCAAGCCCCCCGCGCCAGCCGTGCAGCCGCCAGCCGACCCACGTCGCGAGCTGCTGCGCCTCCGGCCCCGGGAGCAGGTGGCAGAAATTGAGCGCGTGGAGATAGTCCTCCTCCGCCACCCACTGCCGCTCCTCGACCAGCTCGCGGTGCATCAGCGCGATCTGCCCCGCCGGCCCGCCGAAACTGAGGAAGCCGATGCGGGTGAAGACGCGCAGCAGATCGGGGAAGGTGGGGGTTACGGGGGTCTCCGGGTGCGGAGATGGAGAAAGCGTAACGTCCAGTTCGGCCATGCTTACCTCGCTTGCATGCCCTGCCGCGCGGCCGCGCGAAGGGGGTGATGACGAGGCAACGCTTGGGCCTGTCACAGGCTTGGACGGGAGGTTGCTCGGCCCCGTGGGAGAGGTAATAACGGGAGCGGGGTGGGGGTTCAAGGGGATGCTTCCACGCCTCGCTACCAATTTGCGCGGCAGATTGGGCCATGAGTTCTGCCAGAACCTGCCGTTCGGGAAACGACCCCATAGCGGTCGTTCCGTGCCCGGCATTAGGTCAGCGACGCAGTCTCAGAAGACCCACCATCAAGGCGCACCAGGGCGATCAATTTCTTTCGCCAGCGCGGCTTCCGAGGGACGGCTTGACTGTCGCCGCAAGAGTATCCGGTTAAGCCGTCTACGCAGTGGCAGGTCGACATAGGTTGCGACAAGCCATGATGCGATGCAAAGCAGAACGATAACAGTCAATGCTGGCCAAGGTGCGTTCTGTTCGAAAAATACAGGGGTTTTCGGGTCGTTATAGTGAAAGACATACGGATAAATCGTCGCATGGGTGATGTAGAGCGGATAGCTGATGGTGCCGAGTACGGCTGAGATCTGTTGCCAAGCCCCCCTCGCTACGCGCCCGGTGCCGAGCCAGACCATCATCGGCATCCAGACCGTTACAATAAGAAGCTCGTACAACCAGCCAAAGGCCGCCTGATCATCGGGACGCCATAGCAGTGGCACAATCAGCAGAGCGAAAAGCATCGCTGGATGCAAGGCCCAACGCGTGGGCCTGCGTTGCCAAAGGCGATGCAATGCCACACCGACGAAAAAGGAAAAAGTCACCCGGGCGAGCCCGCCGATCAAACTCGGTCGCCAGGTTCCGCGATCAAGGGTGCCTTCCGCAAGCCCGGTATAGATAAGCGCGGCAAGTCCCACGAGGACGACGCATGCCAGCCAACGGTCAGTCAGCCGACGAATGAGTAGGGCAAACAAGATATACGCTATCCACTCATAGAAGATCGACCAGGCCGGATAATTGAGCGGGAAAAGGTCGTCGTACGTCTGCGGATAAGGCAGCGGATAGGGGAGCATGAACAGGTTGAAAACGACATTGCCCCAGAAGGTCATGGGATTGTCGGGAAACTCGTAGAGCGCCTTGGAAATAGCGCCGAGGACAAGCCCCAGAAAGAACAGCGGGTAAAGCCGGATCAATCGCGCCAGCAGAAAGGCGTGTCGCGAGGCGCCCCGCTTCAAATCCGCCTCATAAGAATACGCGATCACGAAGCCACTGAGAACGAAAAAGAAATCGACGACTACTGAAACGATGAGCGGATGAAGGACGCCAAGAAACCACTGAATGTGCATGGCCGCCACAGCCAGAGCGGCGATACCGCGCATTCCGTTGAGAGTATCAAAGGTCTGCCGGTCACTGGCTCCAACTGCTGCCATTTCGACCCCCTTCCCCGATTTGTGAACGTTCACAGAATAGCTCATTTTTGCGGACGCGGAACCATAAAGTATTGTCCGCTTTCCACCCAACTCCGGCCGGCAGAACCGCTCCGGCCTTGCCCCGCAAGCTGCCACTGCTCCCCGAACTCCCGCCCCCCTTTTTCTTGACTTCGCGGGCCTGCGCCCCTAGCTGGCGCGCTTCCCTACTTTCCGCGATTCTGACATAAGGGCCGTCTATGGCACGCGTTACCGTTGAAGATTGCGTCGACAAGGTTTCCAACCGGTTCGACCTCGTCCTGCTCGCAGCACAACGTGCGCGCGAGATTGCGGGCGGGAGCGAGCTGACTATCGACCGCGATCGCGACAAGAACCCGGTCGTGGCCCTGCGCGAAATCGCCGAGCAGACTGTCACACCGGCGGGCCTGCTTGAATCGGTTGTGACGGGCCTTCAGAAGATCCTCCCCGATGACGAGGACGAGGCCGACGAGATCGGTTCGCTCAGCCAGTCGGCCGAAGCGCTGCGCATCACCGCCTCGGCCCCGGCGCGCACGACGTCGCTGGGCGGCGATTACGAGGGTTAATCGTTTCATTTCAAAGATTTGAGTGATTTTTGGGGGCGGTCTAGACCAGGTCTAGGCCGCCCTTGATGCGTGTTAGACCCGGGTTAGAGGCTTCTTGAAGCCCTTTAGACCCCCTCCAGACCCCCTCTTGACAGGCAAATGACGCGGGCTGGCTCGCGCTTGCCATTGTTACGAGGGGCGCTATCCCTTAAACTGTAACGGAAGCGTAACATTTCGACAAAGGCGGCGGGGCGCATGGCATCGATTGCGGTTTACAGTGTCAAAGGCGGGGTCGGGAAGACGACGCTGGCAGTCAACCTTGCGTGGTGCTCGGCAAGCATCTCGCGCCGCAAGACGCTGCTGTGGGACCTCGACGCGG
>JANNWO010000009.1:0-2455 GCA_031408395.1 Sphingomonadales bacterium
CGTCGGCTGGTTCGTCGCGTGGATCATTGTCTTCAGCGCGGTCACGTCGACAGCGCGCGCAGCGGGCGCGGTGCAGCGCAACTTTGCCGCCGGGGCGCTCGGTAAGTACATCCCCCGCGACATCGCGCAGGCAATCATCGATAAGCCCGAGCTGCTCAGCCTAGGCGGCGAAAAGCGCGAAATCTTCGTAATGTTCAGCGATCTTGAGGGCTTCACGAAGATGAGCCACGCAATCGCGCCGGAAATGGTCGCGAAGCTGCTCAATCGCTATCTCGATCTTCTGAGTCAGGTGGTGCTCGACCACGGCGGAGTGATCGACAAGTTCGTCGGCGATGCGGTGGTCGCCTTCTGGGGCGCGCCGATCAGCCGCCCGGACGATGGCGAGCGTGCGGCGCGGGCGGGCTACGCGATCTGGCAGGCGGGCGAGGCCTTCCGCAAGGAGGTTGCCGCGATGGATGGCAAGCTCCCGCCAATCGGCAAGACCCGCGTCGGGCTCCACCACGGCGAGGCGGTGATCGGCAATTTCGGCGGGGCGACGCGCATCCAGTACACTGCGCTCGGCGATTCGATGAATACAGCCTCGCGGCTCGAGGCGGCCAACAAGGCGCTGAATTCGGCGGTTATGGCGAGCCGCGAATTTGCCGAAGCCTCGGGCCTCGGCTGGTGGCGCGAAATGGGCCGGGTGCAGCTGCGCGGCCGGGCGAAAGCGGTCGACCTGTTTGAACCCGCACCCGATTTTCCGGCCGAGGACCGAGCGCTTCTTGTCGAAGCGAGCGCGCTTGCCGCGCAAGACCGCGCCGCCGCCCTTAATCTGGCGCAAGCGGTCGCCGCTCGCCACCCGAATGATTCAGCGCTAGGTAATCTTGTCGGGCGCATGCAGGCAATGGATGAGGGAGGAACTTATGTTCTCGGATAGATTCAAGTCGCGGTTGCGGACGCTGATTCTGGCAAGCGCGGCGCTCGCGCTGCCGGTCGCGGCGATGGCCGGGGTGGTGGTCAAGTCGACCGGGCCGTCGGCGACCAAGTACCCGGTGGGCAGCAAGCTCGACGACAATGCCTCGATCAGCCTCAAGCCCGGTGACGTGGTGACTGTGCTCACCGCCGACGGCACGCGCGTGATCAAGGGCGCGGGCACGTTCCGTGTCGGTGATCGCCCGCAGGTCGCCGCCGACCGCTTCGCCTCGCTGACCCGCAAGCGCGCTGCGACCCGCGTGCGCACCGGGGCGGTTCGCGGCGAGACCGACGAGGCCGCCACCAATCCCAGCCTGTGGTATGTCGATGTCACCCGCTCGGGCACCATATGCCTCTATGACCTTGCGACCGTGCGGCTGTGGCGTCCCGGGACCGATGGCACCAGCACCTACAAGATTTCCGATCACGCCGGCACCGGACAGGCAGAGGTGACCTTCGACGACACCGTCACGGTCGCCGCGCTCGATCCTGCGCGCCTGCCAATCACCGAGGCCGGGCACTACATGATCACCGGGCCCGGCGGGACCACTTCGAAGGTCAATTTCGTGCTGCTCGCCGATGACATCACCGCTCCTGACGCACTGGCCGAGGCGCTGATTGCCAAGGGCTGCGGGGTGCAGCTCGAGACGCTCGCATCGAGCCTTGAGGCTTCGGCGGAAGCCAGCGGCGGCTGAATAGTCGCAGCTGAACCAAGAACCGGGGCGAAAGCGGGCGCAAGCCGCTTTGAAAGGTTGCATCGCGGCCCCAAGCTTGGGAGAAAGAGGCCGGGATATGAGCCGAGGGGACTCGGCAAGTGCGCGGTTGTTTGGACCGACATCTCGGGGGGGATGAGATGAGCCAATTATGGGCGGATCTGATCGCTGGCCTCACGCTAAGGCGCGGGCTGGTTCGCGCGTTTGCGGTGCTGCTCCTCGCAGCGCTCTATCCAGCTTCTGGCGCGATCGGCAACGGCACCTTCGAAGGCGTGGCGACCTGCGCAGGCTCGACCTGCCATGGCCGCGCCGAAGGCAATGGCGCGGTGGTGCGGCAGGACGAGATCGCCACCTGGCAGGAGCCGTCCTCGCCGTCCGGCGCGCATAGCCGCGCCTATGCCGTGCTCGGCGGGCGGCGCGGCCAGCAGATCGCCGCCAGCCTCGGGCTCGGCAACGCGCAATCTGCGCCTGCCTGCCTCGGCTGCCATGCGACCAATGCGCCCGCCGGACTGCGCGGCGCGAAGTTCACGCTCACCGACGGGGTGGGATGCGAGAGCTGCCACGGGCCTTCCGGCGGCACCTGGCTGGCGGAACATTACGCGCTCCCCGCCACCCACGCCTCGAACGTAGCCGCCGGTCTGACCCCGCTCGACAACCCCAAGGCGCGCGCGAACGTCTGCCTCGATTGCCACTACGGATCATCCAAGCCCGGCCAGTTCGTCACCCATTCGATGATGGCCGCCGGCCACCCGCGCATCTCCTTCGAGCTCGACCTGTTCAGCGCGCTCCAG
>JANNWO010000010.1:0-15632 GCA_031408395.1 Sphingomonadales bacterium
GGATAGGGATAGACATAGTGCAGCCGGACCCACGGCGCGCGGCCTTCGGGCGTCCGCAAGCCGCCCAGTTCGCGCGCCAGATCGGTCATGTGCGCGCGCACCTCGCGGGCGTCTTGTCCCCTTGGCCAAGCACGCGCTTCATGCCGGATATCGACCCCGTAGGCGCTGGTATCCTGCGAGATGATCAGCAGCTCTTTCGTGCCCGCCGCGACCAGCTTTTCCGCCTCCAGCAAAACCGCATCGATGCGGCGGCTCGCCAGCTTTCCGCGCAATTGCGGGATGATACAGAACGCGCAGGCGTGATTGCAGCCCTCGGAAATCTTGAGGTAGCTGTAGTGGCGCGGGGTCAGCTTGATGTCGGCCATATCGCCCATTTGGGGGATCAGGTCGATGAACGGGCCTTGGCTGGGCGGCGCGTGGATGTGCACCGCCTCGACCACCTGCTCATATTGGTGCGCCCCGGTGATCGCGAGCACCTGCGGATGCGCGGCGCGGATCGCGTCGGCCTCCTCGCCCAAGCATCCGGTCACGATCACGCGGCCGTTTTCGGCAATCGCCTCGCCAATCGCGGCAAGGCTTTCTTCCTTGGCGGAGTCCAGAAAGCCGCAGGTGTTGACCAGCACCACGTCCGCGCCCGCATAATCCTGCGCAAAGGCATAGCCATCGGCGCGCAGGCGGGTGAGGATCCGCTCGGAATCGACGAGCGCCTTGGGACAGCCGAGGCTGACTATTCCGATCTTCTTCTGGTCGGGGAGAGTCGTTGGGGCGGTGGTGGTGGCGGTGTTCATTGCGGCGCGCCCCTACACGCATGCGGGGCATAGCGCCAGAATATCCTCACAGGCGTGCGGCCTGCGGGTTGACCGCATGCTGGTTCGCGGGGCATCTGGAACGCCATGATCGCCAAGCTCTTTACCGAACACCCGCGCGCCCTCGGCGAAACCTACGGCCAGCACGCCCGCACAGCGTTCAGCTTTGGCTGGCGCATGACGGTGGGCGGGCTCGCCTGCATGGTCCACGCAGCCGTCCCCGGCCTGTTCGTCAAGACGGCGAGCCGCACCGTCGTGCAGCTCGATGCCGAGATGCGCGGCCGCAAGCCTGCGCCAGGTGCCGAAGAATTCGCTTACGTCATTTGAGCAGCAAGGGGCCGCTACCCCTCGCGTCCGCCTTGCGCTAGAATAACGGCAGACCCGTGTGGGAGAGCCCGAATGAACGATTTCACCCTGTGGCCCGTGCTGGCCGGAACGCTGGCCTTCTTCGCGGTTGGCTCGCTGTGGTACGGCGTGATCTTTGCGGCGCCTTGGCAGCGCGCGGCGGGGCTTTCGAACACCCAGCTCAAGAGCGGCAACATGGGGGTGATCTTCGCGCTGACCCTCGCCTTCGAAATGCTGATTGCGATGGTGCTGTGGCACCTTGTCGCCCGCACCGATCCCAAGCCTTTCGTGGTGATGATGATGGCGGTGGGCTTTGCGGTCGGCGTGATGATCCCGGCGATCGGGATCAATTACCTCTACCTCAGAAAGCCGCTGGCGCTGTTCCTGATCGACGCCGGACACTTCCTCGTCGGCATGGCGGCGATGGGCGGAGTGTTCGTGTGGTTCAGAGGGTAAGGCAAGACGAAGTTCGTGCGCGCCGGAATTGGCGAGACACGCCGGCTTGGAGGGAACAGGATCATCTCCGAAGCGGTAGGGTGGTATGAAACATTATCTGCTCTTCATTCCATTCGCTCTTTTCGCCGCCTGCTCGCCCGAAGCCGAGGCGCCGTTGGCGGAGAAGACCGTCACAACAACTCCGTCCGCCGAAGTCGCGACCTCTGCGCCCGCGACGGCCGCCGATGCCAACACGCTCACCCTCGAGGGTCTGGGCGAACTTCGCATTGGCGAGCCGATCCCTTCGGGTAGCAGCTTCGCATCGCGCGGCGCGCAGATCCCCGGCTCGACTTGCCGCACGCTTTCCTCGCCCGACTACCCTGGGGTCATTGCCATGACCGTCGACGGCGAGCTCCGCCGGACCACCGTCTCGGACGGTTCAAAGGTCGCGCTGGTCGAGGGTATCAGCGCCGGAGCTACCGAGACCCAAGTACGCGCTGCCTTCCCCGGCTTCGTGGAGAGCCCGCACAAATATCTCGCCACGCCGGGCAAGTATCTCACCCAGCCAGGCGCCGACCCGCGGCTCCATTTCGAGATCAACACCGACAAGACAGTCAACTTGATCCACGTCGGCGCGCTTCCCGAGCTGACTTGGGTCGAGGGCTGCGCCTGAGAAATGGACGACGCCTAGAGGGCTGAGCTGGTCGGTTGGCAAAGCGACCGCTCGGAATTCACCCGCTCTCGCGCGGCGCGGTGGGCACGATTTCGACTACCACGTCACCGGCTTGGAGCACTTGGCACTCGTCCTCCCAGAAGCCGATCGCGCGGCCACCCCGATAGACGCGCAGGCCCTGGCCGCCGCTTGTGAGGTCGGTGATCGACTTGCCGCATTCCTCAGGGCTCACCACCCGCTCGACCAGCTGCACACGTCCGCCCACGCTGGCGAGGTCGGCGAGGTATTCGGCGATGTGCGCGCCCTTGACGCTGCCCGCCAGCAGCAGCCCGGTGAAGCGCACCGGGTTGATGACGTGATTGGCGCCTGCCTGCCGCGCCAGCAGCTCGTTGTCGTCGGCGCGCACCACCACGCTGATCGGCACGCGTGGCGCCAGATGGCGCACGGTCAGCACCATCAGGATCGAGGTGTCGTCGCGGCCGGCCGAGACCAGCACGCTCGAGGCTTCCGCGATCCGCACCGCTTTCAGCGTCTCGTCGCGGGTCGCGTCGGCGGCCATGACGTTGACGCCGAGTTTCTCGGCCTCGGCGAGCCGGTCTTCGGACGGGTCGATGACGACGATGCAGCGCGGGTCGATGCCGCGTTCGATCAGCTCGCCCACGCTCTGGCCGTTGGAAACGCCGTAGCCGAGCACCACGATATGGTCGGTGAGCTGCTCCTGGATGCGAGCCATGCGAAACTTCTCCCAGCTGCGCTTGATGACGAAATCGTAGGCCGCGCCCACGAAGATGAACAATACCGCGATCCGTACCGGGGTGACGATCACCGCCTCGATCAGCCGCGCGCGGTCGGAGATCGGCGCGATGTCGCCGAAGCCGGTGGTGGTGATGCTGATCATCGTGAAATAGACGACGTCGAGGAAGCTGATGACGTTGTCATGGTTGTCCTTGAGGCCGTCGCGGTCCCACCAGTGGATGGCGATGACGATCCCGATCAGCAGGAAGGCCAGACCCATGCGAATGCCGAGGTCGCCCCACACGGGCAACTTTACCTGCCGCCGCAGCGGGGTGAACTGGTCGGCGAGCAGCGCCTTGCGCCGGAACAGGGTTCGGCCCGGAGGCTGTCCTGCGCCGGAAGCCATCAGTCGGCGAACCGCTCGGCGAGGATGCCGATCGTCGAATAGTGGGTGAGGTCGAGCTGCAGCGGGGTGACCGCGACGTAGCCGTCCTCGATCGCTTCAAGGTCGGTGCCGTGGTCCAGCGTGTGCTCGATCTGGTCGAGCCCGAACCAGAAATAGCGGTAGCCGCGCGGGTCGCGGCCTTCGACGATGGTGCCGCGCGCATAGTCGTGGAAGCCTTGGCGCACGACGCGTATGCCCTTCACGTCCTCGGCCGCGAGGGCGGGGAAGTTGACGTTGATCAGCGTGCGGTCGGACATCGGCGCGCCCAACAGCGGCCTCAGCACCTTAGGCCCCCATTCCAGCGCCGCGCCGAACGGCACGTCGTCGCCCATCCCTTCGCGGGCATAGACCTGACTGAAGGCGACCGAGCGGATGCCCGCCAGCGCGCCTTCGATGGCGGCGGAGACAGTGCCCGAATAGGTGATGTCATCGGCAAGGTTGGCGCCGCGGTTGACGCCCGACAGGATCAGGTCGGGCGCATCGGGCATGACCGTGCGCAGCGCCATCATCACGCTGTCGGTCGGCGTGCCGGTGACGGCAAAGCGCCGCTCGCCGTGCTGTTGCAGGCGCACCGGGCGGGTGAGAGTCAACGAATGGCCCGCGCCCGACTGCTCCTCGGACGGGGCGCAGATCCAGATATCGTCGGAGAACTGGCGCGCGATTTCCTCCAGCACCTTGAGGCCGGGGGCGTTGATGCCGTCGTCATTGGTGAGGAGGATGCGCATTACGAGGCGGGTTCCAATCGGGTGACACCGCCCATGTAGGGCAGCAGGGCGTCAGGCACGGTCACGCTGCCGTCGGCGTTCTGGTAGTTCTCGATCACCGCCACCAGCGTGCGCCCAACCGCGAGGCCGGAGCCGTTGAGGGTGTGGACGAACTGGTTTGTCTTCTGCTCGCCCCCACTGTCTTTGGCCACGCGGTAGCGGGTGTTCATGCGGCGGGCTTGGAAGTCGCCGGTGTTCGAGCAGGAGCTGATCTCGCGGTAGGCCCCTTGCCCCGGAAGCCACACCTCCAGATCGTAAGTCTTGCGCGCGCCAAAGCCCATGTCGCCGGTGCACAGCAGCAGCTTGCGATAGGGCAGGGCGAGGCGTTCGAGGATCGTCTCGGCGGCGCGGACCATGCGGCCGTGCTCGGCTTCGGAGTCCTCGGGGCGCACGATGCTGACGAGCTCGCACTTTTCGAACTGGTGCTGGCGGATGAACCCGCGCGTATCGCGCCCCGCAGCGCCGGCCTCGGAGCGAAAGCACAAGGTGAGCGCGGTAAGGCGCATCGGCAGAGCGGCCTCGTCGAGCAGCTCGCCCATAACGCTGGCGGTGAGGGAGACTTCGCTGGTGGGGATGAGCCAGCGGCGATAAGCGGGGTCTTCCCACTTCAGGCGCTCAACCAGCTTCGAGTATTTGTCTATGGTTGGTGGCAATCCGTGCTTCACTGCATGAGCCATAAGCTCATCGTAGACCTGAGGGTTCGGCTTCCGAATGCTAGTCTTGAAGCTGTCATCCGCAAACTTGGGCAGCTTGTCCGTGCCGTACATGGCATCGTCGCCGACCAGCACCGGCGGGTTGCACTCGGCATAGCCATGCTCGCCCGTCTGCACGTCGAGCATGAACTGGCCGAGTGCGCGATGCAGCCTCGCCATGTCGCCGCGCAGGAAGGTGAAGCGCGCGCCGGAAAGCCGGGTGCCGGTCTCGAAATCCATGCCCAGAGCGGGCGCGATGTCGGCGTGTTCCTTGGGCGCGAAGTCGAAGTCACGCGGGGTTCCCCAGCGCGCCACTTCGACATTCTCCTCCTCGCCGCCGCCATCGGGCACGTCGGCGCTGGGGAGGTTGGGGATGATCTCCAGCGCCTCTTTCAGCTTCGCCGCCAATGCGTCGGCGCGCTCTTCAAGCGCCGGCATCTCGTCCTTGAGCGCGGCGACCTCGGCCTTCAGCGCCGCGGCGGCGTCCTTGTCGCCCTTGCCCATTGCTGCGCCGATCAGCTTCGACGCCTCGTTGCGGCGCCCTTGCGCGACCTGCACCTGCGTGGTGACTGCGCGGCGTTCCTCGTCGAGCACGATCAGCGCCTTGGCGATCGGCGCCAGCCCGCGCCGCGCAAGGCCTGCGTCGAAGGCTTCGGGGTTCTCTCGGATCAGACGGATATCGTGCATGGCCCGGGCCTATGCCCGCTCGGCAGCGCCAAGAAAAGCGGCAATCGCGATGGAACATTGCGCCGCCTCGGGGTGTTCCTGCTGCGACCCCTCAGGAGATAACCCCAATGATCCGCAAACTTATCGGCGCCGCGATCGGCGCAAGCGTGGCCAAGAAGCATCCCGCGGCGGGCGGCGTGACCGGCGTGGTGCTGGCATCGGCCGTGCCCTTCGTCCTGCGCCGCCTCAGCCTGCCCGGCATGATCGCGATGGGCGTGGGCGGCTATGTCGCCAAGCGTTACATGGACCGCAAGGAGAGCGGGCAAAGCGCCGCCCCTGCCGACAAATGACCGAAGAGTGACAGGGCGGCGGCGGCTGTAAGAGAGGCCGCCGCCCCGTCCGGGGACTTAGAAGTTGAAGCCGACCATCACGTTCCACGTGCGCGGGTCGCCGAAATAGACCGTCTGGATGTTGCCGACCGAGCTGAACTCCTGCCCGTCAGTGCGGTAGAGTTCGTCCGTCAGGTTCTTCACCCCGCCCTGCACGTAGAAGCGGCGGCTCGCATCATCGAAACGCACAAAGGCGTTGGTCAGCCAGTAGCCATCCTCGACCAGCCCTGCGCGGTTGTCGACGCTCAGGAAGTGCTTGTCGACGAAGCGCGCGTCGCCGCCGAAGGTCAGGCTGCCCGCGTCGCCCAGCCCGATGCGGTAGTCGGTCGCAACATTGAAGGTAATCGGCGGGGCAAAGGCTGGCTCGCAAACGATTTGCGTGCCGGTCGGGTTGCAGCTGAATGCAGGCGCACGGCGGCCGTCGTTGAATTCTTCATACTGCGCGTCGAGATAGCCGAGGCTGGTGCGCACCGTCCACGCCGTGGTCGGCTTGACCACGGCTTCGAGTTCCACGCCGCGGATCGACATCTTGCCGGCGTTGAGCACCGGGAAGACAGCCACCGCGCCGCCGCCGACGCGTGCCTGAAAGTTCTTGAAGTCGCTGTAGAACACGTTGCCGGCTAGATAGACGCGTCCATCGAGGAAGCTTGCCTTGGCGCCCGTTTCATAGGTCCATACCGTTTCGGGCGCGAAGTTCGTCACCAGCTGCGATGTGCCGTTCACCACCAGCGTGAGGTCGGCGAGGCCGTTGGCGCGCCCGTTGAACCCGCCCGACTTGAACCCGCGCGAGGCAGAGGCGTAGATCTGGCTGTCGGCGCCCGGCTTGAAGGACAGCGTCACGCTCGGCGTCCACGCATCGAAGCTGATGTCGTTGTCGAGGTTGAGCGGCGCCGGCAGGCTGCCCGGGAAGCGGAAGGTCAGATTGTTGAGCCCCGCCAGGCTCGAGGCCGTGGTGGTGAAGCGGTCGTAGGAGCGATCTTCCTTGGTGTAGCGCAGGCCGCCTGTGATGCTGAAGCGATCGGTGAAGTCGTAGGTCGCCTGACCGAAGGCCGCGTAGCTCTTGGTGTTCTGCGCGTCGTCGATGGTGCGCAGGAATGTGATCGGCACCGCGCCGAACGCGAACAGGTCGTCGGCATAGGCTTCCTGATGCGAGCGGATGTTCTCGTTGAGATAGAACAGGCCGAACACGCCGCGGAACTTGTCCGTGTCCCACTTCAGCTGCACTTCCTGACTGAACTGGCGCTGGTCGATGCCGACGAAGACGTCGCCCAATTCGACCTGGCTGGCATCGATGTCGATGAACAGATCGGGCTCAAGCTTGCGCCATGCGGTGATGCTGGTCAGCGTGATCGCGTCGGTCAGCTCCACATTGGCGGTGAGGCTTGCGCCCCAATGGTCGAGCCGCTGGCCTTCGTTGCCGGTGAAGCTGGTGGAAGCCTGATAGTTATAGGCGCCGTAAGGCTGCGCGGGCACGAGCGTTTGGGCGCCGAGCAAGAAGTTGGTGCGCAGCAAGGGGGCGGTCCCGTAGCCGAGGGTGAGCGCGTTGCGCTGGCGGTTGTAGTCTCCGCTCGCGATCAGCTCGATTCGGTCGGTCGCCGCGACGCGCAGGATGCCGCGTGCGGTCAGGCTGTCGCGGTCGTTGTACTTACGGCCCGTGCGCGGATCGGTGACGATCCCGTCGCGCTTGTCCCACTGACCAGCAAGGCTGAGCGCCACGCGGTCGGTGACCAGCGGCGCGCTCACATAGCCGTTGAGCACGATCTGGTCGTAGCTGCCGTAGAGCGCCGAGCCTGCGGCGCGGAAATCGTCCAGATCGGGCTTGCGGCTGACGATCGAGATAGCGCCGCCGGTGGTGTTCTTGCCGTAGAGCGTGCCTTGGGGTCCGCGCAGCACTTCGATGCGCTCGACATCGAACAGGCCGAGCAGCGCGCCCTGGATACGCGACAGGTAGACGCCGTCGATATAGATGCCGACCGCCGGGTCGAAGGTCTGGAGCGCGTCAGGCTGGCCGAGACCGCGGATGAAGATGTTGGCGCTCGCCGCCGAGCCGCGGCCCTGCACGAGGTTGAGGTTGGGCGCTGCGGCTTGCAGGCCAGAGAGGTCGATCGCCTGGATGCGCTGGAGATCGGCCTGGTTGAAGGCGGTGACGGCGACCGGCACGTCGATCAGGCGCTCCGCGCGGCGGCGGGCGGTAACGAGGATCTCGCCGCCCTCGGCGGGAGCCTGGTCGATGACGGTCGCCGAGGGATCGACATAGCCATCCTGCGCGGCAAGCGGGGCGGCAAAGGTGGCAAGTCCGGCTGATCCGGCGAGCAGTGCCGCGCGGGCAATGGTGGTGAATGTCATGGGGTGTTTCCTCTCCTGTCGTCTTCTTATGAATGCACCAATATTGAAAGGTGAACCACCTTTCAAGTTTAGTCTTGTGTCCGCGCCGCCTGCCGCCTACCGAAAGCGTGGAGGGAGTAGCTGATGGGCAACACTCGGGGCACCGCGACACGGGCCGGATCCGTGGCTGATGGCGACGCCAAGACGCCGCGCACCGAGCGCGGGCGGCGCACGCTGCGCAAGCTGCTCGATGCGGCTGCTGTCGAGTTTGGCGAGAAGGGCTTCCACGAGGCTTCGGTGAGCTCGATCACGCGCCGCGCCGGGGTCGCGCTGGGCAGCTTCTACACCTATTTCGACAGCAAGGACGCATTGTTCCGCGCGCTGGTCGCCGACATGAGCGAGACGGTGAAATCCAGCGCACGCTCGGCGCTGCATCCGGGGATGGGCGCGCTCGAGATCGAGCGGGCGGCGCTGGCGGCCTTCCTGCGCTTTGCGGCCGAGCACAAGGAAGTCTACCGGATCATCGACGAGGCCGAGTTCGTCGATCCGGCCAGCTACCGCGCGCATTACGAAACGATCGCCGAACGCATCACCGAGCGCCTGCGGGCAGGGGGCGCCTCGGGGGAATTCCGCGAGGGGCTGGGCGAGCTGGAGGCCTGGGCGCTGATGGGCATGAACGTCTTTGTCGGCCTGCGCTATGTCGTCTGGGGTGCCGGCGAGGAGATGGGCGCCGAGGCTGTCGCACAAGGCGTCAACCGCCTGCTCGCCGAGGGCATTGCGCAGCGCTAGCGCGGGGCGCGGTGCAGCGCTAAGGCGGCCCCATGATCCTTGTCATTCACGCTATCCCCGAAGCCGACCACCTCACCGCCATCGCCGAGCGCATCGCGCTGCTAGAATGGCGCGACGGGCGCGAGACCGCGGGCGCGAGCGCACGCAAGGTCAAGCGCAACGAGCAGGCGGCCATGAACAGCGCCGCGGGCCGCGCGCTGCAGGACGAGATCAGCGGCCTCCTCGCCGACAGCCCTGTGATCCGCGCCGCCGCCCAGCCGCGCCGTTTCTCGCCGCTCGTCATCAGCCGCACCGGGGTTGGCGGGCATTACGGCGCGCATGTCGACAATGCGCTGATGGGGTCGGCCAGAAATGGGGGCGCCAAGCGGCTGCGCACCGACCTGTCCTTCACCCTGTTCCTCACCCCGCCCGGCGCATACGAGGGCGGCGAGCTGGTGGTCCACACCGCGGGCATGACCCAGGAGCTGAAGGGCGAGGCGGGGCACATGGTGCTGTACCCCTCGGGCAGCATCCACGAGGTGAAGCCGGTGACGCGCGGCACGCGGATCGTGTGCGTCGGCTGGATCGAGAGCCTTGTCGCCGATCTTGCACAGCGCGAGATGCTGTTCGACCTCGAGAACCTGCGCGCTGCGCTGCGCCTGCAATTGCCCAGCCAGTCGGCCGAGCTGCTGACGCTAGACAAGACCATCGCCAACCTGCTGCGGATGTGGGCGCACCCCTGAGGCACGGGGGCTCGCGGCGGCCTTCTTGGCCTTCAATGTGAAGGTGATGATCAGGCTCACGCCTATCACGCTCGGCCCGGCCCAGATCGCCGGGTTGAAGACATGTTCGGGGATCAGCCGGATCAGCCCGACCGAGAGGAAGGCGGTGTAGGCCGAGATGCCCATGCCGATCAGCGCGCGGAAATGCTCGCCGATGTAAGTCGTGCGCAGCGGATCGTCCCGCCGCCAGATATAGCGCTGCTGGATGACCATCGCAGCGATTCCAATGAAGCTCACCAGCATCATCAGCGGGTGCCCGACCGTGTAGCCAAAATAGCCGCACCACGCGCCCGAGATCACCACCGCGGCGATCACCCCCTGATAGCGCAAGGCACGCAGCGCCCGCCGGTCGCGGCTATGGCGCACCACCGCCAGACCATAGTCGACAAAGCCGATCGTCAGCACGCCCAGATAGAGCATCATCCACCCGAACAATCCGTCGAACAGCGCGCGGTCGGTGACTTCCGGGTGGCGCTGCTCCGTCCCGTAGAGCGACAGCAGCGCCATCGCGATGGCCAGAACGCCGCCGCCGAGGAACCCGTAGCACGCCGCGCGGCCCCACTTGCGATGCTTGGCCGCACCCTTTTTGGTGACAATCGGCCCCCAGAACGCCGTCAGCCCCACCGCTCCGGCGGCAACATGAAGGGCAACAAGGGCCTCGAACAGCGCCATGCCCGCGAGCATGACACAATCCGACTGCCGAGCCTAGATCAGTCCTCGACCTGCCCTCACCGCACCCGCGACGGCGCGATCAGGACCGCGTTGGCGATCATCAGGTCGAGCCCTTCGAGATAGCCGCGGGTCGAGGGATCATGCGCGAAGCCGATCACCAGCCCGCGCCCCTGCGGCTGCGCCATCAGGTAGGGCTTGTAGGCCAGCTGGCGCTTGTTCTCGTCCCACACATAACCGCTGGCGATGAGGTTTGCGGGCGCAGCGAAACGCAGCACGTTGATCCCCTTGGCCCGGTCGAGCGGGGTAAAGATCTGCGTGCCCGTCGCCAGCACCACCGCCCCGTCGTCATACCCGGCGGAGAGGAAGTTGTCGGGTTCGCCCACCACATTGAGCAGCGCGCCCGGCAAGGTGTCGGGGAGCGCCGTCTGATCCTTGATCGCCTCGCGATAATCCTTGTCGCTGGCGATCTCCTTCGCCTCGGCAAGCGGGCCCTTGTCGCCGTCCTTGGCCTCCGGCTCGCGGCCCAAGGCCGCCTCGCGCTTGACCGCCAGCATCGGATTGTCGCCGCTGCTGAAGGCCTCGAGGCTTTCGCCGATCGCGACCAGCACGCCGCCGCGCTGCACGAAGCTGCGGATCGCGCGCAGGCCGCCCTCGCCCAGCGCGCTCGCCGGATTGCCCTCGGGCACGAGGACAACGTCATAATCGGAGAGGTCGGCACGCCCGAGGCGGGCGGTGCGGATCGGCGTTACGGGGAGCCCGATGCGCTGTTCGAGCACATAGCGCAGCGCGCCTGCACTGAGCTGCGAGACGCCGTCGTCCCACGCCACCGCCACGCGTGGCAGGGTGAGGCGCGCAAAGTGCTCGCTGCCGAGGTTCGGGCCAGAATCGACCCAGCCACTTTCGAGCGCCGCGGTCTCGGCCCCGACTTCGCGTGCGATGGCGGCAAGACGCGCCATCTTCTCGGGTGTGTTGCTGCCCGCCGGGAAGACGACCGTGCCGCGCGGGAAGCTGCGTCCGCCGGAAGTGAAGGCCTTGTCGGTAACGCGCCCGTCGATCCCTTCACGCAGCGCAAGAGTGACTAGCCGCGCCTGTCCGCTGTCGGTCCACGGCACTGCGATCGCGAAGGTGCCGGTGCCGCTCGTCTTGGCAGCAATGGCTGCATCGGCGGCCATCGCATCGCCGGTTACGGCGGCGTTGCAGAGCGCGACACCCACGCCCGCCATCGGCCCCACCGACCATGCGGTCACGTCATAGAGTTCATGCGGCAAGTCGGCCGAGCGGCGGCGCTCCTGTTCGGCGAGGAAACCCGGCGGCAGCGGCGTGTCGCGGTCGAGCAGGCTCTTGATAAGCCGCGCGGCAGGCTGGGCCTGCGGGACGGCGAGATAGCCTGCCGGATAGGACTTGCCGCAGACCGTGGCAGAGCCTTCGCGGCGCAGCACAGTGATGCCTTGCGCTGCAAGCCGCCGGCCAAGCCGCTCGGCGTTCCAGCGCTTTGTGCCAAGGTCGATCACATAGCTCGCCTTACCTGCCGCGCCGCTCGCATTGGCACTGCGATAGGCGGCAAAGTCGGACAGGAACTTGGCCGAATTGTCAGCGACCGCCGCAGCGGTGGCGAGGCTGGTGGTGAAGTGGTTACGCACCCCGTCGGCGTAGGTCAGGTCCGACCCGTCGCGCCGCTCGAACACCAGCCCGCGTGCCGAGCCTTGCTCGTAGGTCGAGCCGATCGCGCCTTGATGCGCGTTCCACGTGTCGCCGTAGCCGGGGTAGAACAGGTCATAGACCTCGCGGGTGAAATAGGGCTCGCCGCGCGCGTCGAAGGCGGCGGCATTATATCGGCCGATCAGTTCGTAGGCGCGGATTTGCGCGGGCGTAAGGTTGGGGTTGAAGGGCTGGGCGGCGGGGCTGAAGAAATAGGTCTCGTCCCCGCCCATCTCATGCAGGTCGACCACCACCACCGGGTTCCACGCGCGGATCGCGGCGACCTTGCCGCGCGTCTCGGGCTGCGAGAGCGTGAACCAGTCGCGGTTGAGGTCGAACATGTAGTGGTTGACGCGGCCCGAGGGCCACGGCTCGTCATGCTCGGCGGCCTGCCGGTCTGCAGCCGGGTCGATGCCGGTCGAGGCGAGGAAGTTGTTCATGAAGCGCGCGCGACCGTCGGGGTTCTGCATCGGGTCGAGGACGGTGATGGTGCTCGCCATGATCTTGGCGCTTCGCGCATCGTCCTTGGCGGCGAGCAGGTGATAGGCGGTCATCAGCGCGGCATCTGTCGAGGAGATTTCGTTGCCGTGGACCCCGTAGGCGAGCCAGGTGACGGGCAGCGCGCTGCCGTCGCCGGGGCGACCTGCGGCGAGGCGCGCAAGATCGGTCTGGATCGCGCTCAGCTTGGCGATGTTGGCAGGCGCAGAGAGCACGAGGTAGTAGAGCGGGCGGCCCTCCCAGGTGGTCGCATATTGCACCAGCCGCGCGCGGTCAGGGGCGGCCGCGGCGAGCGCCTTGAGATAGGCATAGGTCTGGTCGGGCGAGGTGATGCGGCTGCCCGGCGCATGGCCGATGCTCACGGTAAGGGTCGGGATCGCCGGATCGAAAGTCCCCTCGCTGAACGACTGCGCGGCCACAGGCGTCGCCGCGCCGCACATCGCCGCAGCCATGACGAGGCAGGCGCCCCAGATTCCGTGTCGCATGAAAACCCCTCGTAATGCCGCCGGACGGCGGAATAGCCGCAAGGTGTGCCGCGACAAGGTGCGCGCGGTCAAGCGGGGAGGCGAGAATGACGAACAGGGGCTGGGGGTGCGCGGGGGAGCGGGGTTGCGAGAAGCATTCCCGTTTCAGACCCCTCCTAGAGGCGTCTAGACCCCCTCTAGACCCCCCTTAGACCCCCTCCAGACCCCCTCCAGCTACGTTTAGACACGGCTCTGAACGCATGTTTCACGTGAAACATTGCCGTTGGCGTGTTCAAGAGAGGCTGAAGAAAATGCGGCCGAAAAACCGCCGCCATCATTTCCGGCAGTTCGGAAAAGATGGTGGGCGCGACAGGGATTGAACCTGTGACCCCACCCGTGTGAAGGGTGTGCTCTACCGCTGAGCTACGCGCCCGTCCGAAGGGCCATGCGGCCCGGACAGGGGCGCGCCTTTACTGCGGCCTCAGGCGCTTGGCAAGCACCCGAGGCACCCCTCGCGCGAATTAGCTGCCTGCCAGCCACGCCAGCAGCGCGAGCATGCCCCCGGGCTCCGCAGCGCGAGTGGTTGGCACGGCGGGGCTGGCGGGGCACTCGGCGCAGAACGCCTGCACACCGCGCGTCCCAAGCAACCGCTCTGCGTCGCGGGCGAGCCTTGCGCCGAGGCTCTCGCTGCGCATCGCCATCATCGCGAACAGGTCGCCGTTATTCACCGCAGGCGCCCCGGCAGAGGCCTCGCTGGTGACAAGCTGGCGGATCAGCGAATCGTAGTTGTCGGCGCGCTCGCCGAGATAGACCGCGTGCCAATCGCCGTCCTTTGCGCCGGCCTTGGCAGCGGCCCATTCGAGCGCCTCCCGCAGCCCGCCGAACTCGTCGACGAGGCCGTTCTGGCGCGCCGTGCCGCCGTCCCAGACCTGGCCTTGGGCAATGGCATCGACCCGCTCGACAGGCATCCGCCGCGCCTTCGACACGAGGCCGAGGAAGTCCTTGTAAGTGCCTGAGATGGTTGTCTGCAACAGCGTGTCCATTGCCGGGGTGAAGCCGCCGATCGGGTCGGGCTGGCCCGACAGTTCGGTGGTGCGCACGCCGTCTGCCGTCACGCCAAGACGCGCGGCGGCCTGCTCGAAGGTCGGTATCACCGCGAAGACACCGATCGAGCCTGTCACTGTTTCAGGCTCGGCGAAGATCCGCTCGCCCGGTGTCGCGACCCAGTAGCCGCCGCTCGCCGCCACATTCGCCATCGATACCGCGACCGGGATCTTGCGGTCGCGGAAGCGCTGGACCGCGCGGCGGATTTCCTCCGACGCGGTGACCGAACCACCCGGCGAATCGACCCGCACCACCAGCGCGGCCAGATCATCGTCGAGCGCCTCGTCGAGGAGGTCCGCGATGCGCGTGCCGCCCGCGGTGCCAGGGCCCGCATCACCGTCGACGATCTCGCCCGCGATGGTGATGACACCGATTTTCTTGCCCGCCCGGCTCTGGCCAATGTCGGCGAGATAGGCGCCAAGCTCGGTTGCGGCGTAGCTTCCGGGCTTCTCGTTCCACGGGTCCTTGCCGGCGAGCTCTGCAATCCGCGCGCCGAACTGCGCCTTGTCGCCAAGCTTGTCGACGAGGCCTGCTGCCAGCGCCGCCTCGGCCATGTCGCCGCCCGAACTGGCGATCCACGCCGCCGGATCACCCGTCACCTTCGCCAGCTGGAGCTTGGGCCGCGCCTTTGTGACGTTAGCTTTGTATTCTTCCCAGAGCGCTCCGTAGAGCCCGCCGATGTTAGCCCGCGCTTCATCGGACATCGAGGAACGCGAATACGGCTCGACGGCCGCCTTGTAATCGCCAACGCGGTAAACCCGCGCATTGACGCTCAGCTTCTCGAGCAGCCCGGCAAAATAGAGGTTGGTGCGCCCGGGGCCCGAGATGACCGCCACCCCGATCGGATCGAGCCACACTTCGCTCGCATGGGCCGCGATCAGCATGTGATCGTCGGCATAGCCCTTGCCATAGGTGAGCACTGGCTTTCCGGCCTTGCGCACCCGGTCCATGCTCTCGCCGATTTCATTGAGGTGCACCTGCCCGCCGCCGAGGAAGGTGGTCATGTCGAACACGACCGCCTTGACGCGCTCGTCGGTCGCTGCTGCATCGAGCGCGCGGATCACGTCGCGCGCGCGGATTTCGCCCACCGGCGCGCTTTGCGAGAGGATCGCTTGAATCGGATTCAGCTGCGACCTCTCCTCGACCACGACACCCGACAGGTCGATCACCAGCGCGCCGTCACGCACCTGGCCGGGGTTGGGGCGGGCCGAGAGGATGCCGAACAGCGCCACGAAAAACAGCAGCATGAACAGGAGAACGAGCCCGTCCTTGATCCCCACGAGGATCTTCCACACCTTGCCGACGAAGCTCATCCAATGTCCCTTATGCCTAGGCCAGCCGATCTAGGGGCTTTGGCGCGCAACTTCTATC
>JANNWO010000011.1:0-1894 GCA_031408395.1 Sphingomonadales bacterium
CTCGGCTATCTCGGCTTCATCAGCGACGCGCGCCAGCAGGACATTTATGATCGCCACTGCCTTGGCGCAGGCAGCACCTTCTCGGTGTTCATCAAGGGCGGCGAGGCGGAGTGCTTCCGCTTCCTCGACAACCTCACCATCGCCAAGCTCGCAGTGAGCCTCGGCGGCACCGAGACGCTGGCGAGCCACCCCGCTTCGATGACGCACCTGTCGGTGCCGCAGGCGCGCAAGGACCTGCTAGGCATCACCGACAACCTCGTGCGCATCAGCGTCGGGATCGAGGACGCGGACGACCTGATCGCCGACTTCGCGCAGGCGCTGGAACACGTTTAGGTTGCCGCGCCCACCCCGCTGCGACTAGCTTTGCTACAGCTCAGCAAGTCTCGCTCCCCTCCCGCTTGCGGGAGGGGTTGGGGGTGGGAATAGAGGACTGCACAATGACCGACAGCCGCAAACCCGTGTTCCTCGTGATCGGCGCAGGCGCAGGGATCGGCGGCAATGCCGCGCTACGGTTCGCCACAGGCGGATATCACGCGGTGATGGCGCGGCGCTCGGACGAGGCGGGGCTGGCGCGGCTGGTGGGGCAGATCGAGGCGGCGGGCGGCAGCGCGTCGGGCACCCTGCTCAACGCGGCCGAAGACGGAACGATCGAGGAGCTGGTTGAGCGCACCGAACGCGACATCGGCCCCATTCATGCCGCGCTCTACAATCTCGGCGCGCAGATCGGCAACCGGACGCTCGATCAGACCCCGCACCGCATCTTCGAGCTTGGCTGGCGGCTCGGTACTTACGGCGTGTTCCGCCTCGCCCATGCGCTGTTCCCGGCAATGGTCGAGCGGGCCAAGACCGGAGCGCACGGGACGCTGTTGGTCACATCGGCGACCGCGGCGATGCGCGGCAATGCGGGGCAGCACAGTCACGCGGCGGCGATGGGCGGGCGGCGGATGCTGTGCCAGACATTGAACGCCGAATTCGCCCCGCAAGGCGTGCACGTCGCCCATGTGGTCGTCGACGGCGCGGTTGACGCGCCCGACACGCTGGGCAAGCTGCTTGGCGACAAGTTCGAGGCGTTCAAGGCTGCCAAGGGCACCAACGGCGTGATCGACCCCGCCGCTCTCGCCGAAACCTACTGGCACCTCGCCCACCAGCCGCGCAATTGCTGGACCCACGAGATCGACGTGCGCCCGTGGACGGATACGGCGTGGTGGAACGACAATCCGAACCCGGAGATCAACTCGGCGGGCAAGGGGTTCCAAGGGCCGAAAGACTAGAAACCTAGCCCTTCCACTCGCGGCGTTCCTCGGCGGCGCGCAGGACTTCATAGCTGGTCTGGATCAGCTGGAACTGCTTGGCCGCGTTGGCATCGCCGGGCTTCACGTCGGGGTGCACTTCCTTGGCGCGGGCGCGGTAGGCCTTCTTGACGGCATCGAATTCGGCGTCCGATTCGAGCCCCAGCACCTCGAGCGCGAGCATCTCGTCTGCCGAGCGCGAGCCGTCTCCCGATCCTGCCCAACCGTAATGCGCGCTTTCGGCGTAGCCTGCGCTTTCCTGCTGCTCGGCGCGGGCACGTTCGTCCTTCTCGGACTGCTCGAGGCCCTCGAAATAGTCCCACCTCGAATTGTATTCGGCTGCGTGCTTCTGGCAGAAATACCAGCGATCGCGGCTGTTGGGGGCTTTGGGCGCGGGGCAGTTGCCAGGCTCGTTGCAACCGTGGCGATCACAGATGCGCACCTGCGTCGCTTCCTGAGAGGAGCCATATCCCCGCCAGCGCGGGAAGCCCCAATCCGTCGACCGGCGGGCGCCGCTCATGGACGAACGCCGCGCGGCGTGAAGGGCATGTTGTTGGTCGATCGAGTCACGCCGCCCATCTAGGCGCAGTGGCCCCTAATGGGAA
>JANNWO010000012.1:0-29605 GCA_031408395.1 Sphingomonadales bacterium
AAACAGACCGGCAAGCGGCGTTGCCGCAAGCGCCGCAAAATAGCCTGCCTCCACCGCCATCGCGATCAGCGCGAACACAGCCATGAACGGGATCAGCGTGATTGCCAGTTCCCAGCCGCTCCGGCTTGGCTGCGGATCGCGAAACGCCTGCAAATCGCGCATCAGCTGCCGAGGATCAATCGGCGCAGGCGAGGTGTTCTCGGCAATGTCGATGGCGTATTTCTGGAGTTCGATCGTGTTCACGCTCAGTCCGCTAATGACCACCGCTGAATTTATCATGCGGGGATAGGATATTCTGCAAATCGTGAACCGGACGGCGGCTTTCAACCCGCTGTGGGCAAAGCCGCCGTCCGGTAACGTTGCGGCGTTACTTCATCTTCCGGCTGGCAGCCGCGGCCTTCACCACGCCTGCGTCCCACGTGACGCGGGTCTGGGTCTGCGGGTTGAAGCGGTCGTTCTCGTACTTCGCGCCTTCCGCAGCGGCGATTTCGGCCTTGGTGAGGAATTCGGTCGGCTTCAGAGTGAAGACGTCGATCCCGCGGCTGATTTCGGTGCCGTAGATGTGGCCCTTGTACCAGTACACCGACCAGTAGCCGCCCAGCACCATCTGCTTGGCGTCGATCGGCCCACGGTCGAAATAGGCGATCTCCTTGGGGTTGGCGCTGTCGGTGAAGTCCATCACCGAAAGGCCGCCCTGATACCACGCCTGCGCGAACAGATCGCGGCCCGGGACAGGCACGATCGAGCCGTTGTGCGCGACGCAGTTTTCCTTGTCGGTCTGCGGTGCGGGCATCTTGTAGTGCGCGCGGAACACCAGCTTGCCATCCTTGATGTCGTAGACCGCATTGGCGCCCCAGGTCTTGGGGTCGGACGCCTTGCAGCGCGGCCGCCCGCCGCCGCCCCACTCGTCGGTGAAGATCACCTTGGTGCCGTCATTGTTGAAGGTCGCCGAGTGCCAATAGGCAAAGCCGTCATCGCTGACGACGTCGATGCGCTTGGGGTTCAGCGGGTCGGCGATGTCGAACAGGATGCCGTTGCCCGAACACGCGCCGGCCGCCATCTTCAGCGCCGGGAAGACAGTGATGTCGTGGCACTGGTCGGTGCGCGCGGTGGTCTGCGTCTCGTCCCCGTGGTCGCCGCCCTTCCACAAGCCTGCGATCTGGCCGGTGGTCTCGTCCGCAAAGACGCGCGGGGATTTGACGATGCGCGCCTTGGAAGGGTCGGCGAGCGGGATTTCGATCACGTCGATCGAGAACAGCGCGGTGCGGCTATCACCCGGCGTGCTGCCGATGCAGCCGGCCAGTTCCTTCTCGTCGCGGATGCCCGCGGTGCCCGAGTTGTAGACGATCAACCGCGTGTCGTCGGCGCTGACGATCGAGTGCGTGTGGCTGCCGCGGCAGGTCTGCACCGCGCCGACCTGCATCGGGGCTGCGAGATCGGAGATATCGAAGATGCGCAGGCCGCGGAAGCGGTCAGCGTTGATCTTGCCGGGTGCGCCGACGAGCCCGCAGTCCACGCGGCCGCGGGTCTGCTCGACGCTCATCACGAGGAGGTTGCCGACCACCGAGACGTCGCCCTGCCCGCCGGGGCAGACCACCGAGCTCTTGAGCGTCGGCACGCCGTCCGCGCCGAGCTTGTAGATGTTGAAGCCGTGGTAGGAGCCAGCCACCATGACGTCGCCGTAGAAGGCCATGTCGGTGTTGGCGAAATCGAGCAGCGGCGAACGCTCGGCGAACTTGGTGAGGCTGTCCTCGTCCTCATCGCGCGCCGCGGGAGTCTCGGCAGCGGCGACGGCAGGAGCTGCGGCCTCAGTCGGTGCAGGTGCCGGAGCAGGAGCGGCCTCGGTATCAGCTTCTGCGGCCTTGGCTTCCTCGCCCTTCTTGTCCTTCTTGGGTGCCGCCAGCGGGCGCAGGTCGGCGGGGTTGGCGGGATCGAAGAAGCCTGCGGGCTTGAACAGGGTCGCGATCTTGGTCATGCCCATGATCGCCTCGCCCGCATTGTCGAAGCCTGCCGCAAGGCCCGTGCGCGGATCCTTGGAGAGTCCGGCGAGGACCTTGTCCATGCGCTTGATCTCGCCGGTCTGCTCGCTGTCGACATCGCTTGCGAACTGGAAGAGCACCGGGTCGGCGGCGGTGCCGTCCTCGTCGAACAGCTCCTTGACCATGTCCACCGCGCCTTCGTGGTGCGCGATCATCAGGGTGAGGAACATCCGGTCAAAGTCAGCGCCCTTGGCTGCGGCGAGCGCCTTCATGTCTTCGGGCGAGGCCATGCCCTTCATCATGTGGTGCATGTGCTCGCCGTGGCCTGCCATCTTCGGGTCAGCGGCAGGCTCGCCGCGTTCGCCCAGCCAGGTTGTCATGAAGGTGATCTCGTCGGCCTGGCTGGCCTCGATCCGGCCCGCGACCGTCACGATATCGGTGTTGTTGGTGCGGTCCTTGACCAGCTTCGCCATGTCGAGCGCCTGGCCGTGGTGCACGATCATGTGCTGCATGAATGCAGTGTCATCGGGGGCGTAGCTGGCCTGCGCGAGCTTGGTCGCCTGCTGCGCGGTCAGCGTCTTGCTCGCTTGCCCTGGCGCACCGGGCTGGACGATCTGGACGCTCTGAGCGTGGGCAATGCCCGAGGCAGACAGCAGCAATGCCGCGGCAAAAGCGGCGCGCGAGGTGCGCGCAGCGTGAATGTTGGTCATGAACAGTCCCCTATTCTCGAAAGCAGTCTCGAAAGTATATCGGTATTGACTGCCAGACTGCCCGCCTGCGCCGGGCAGTCAAGTCCGAGTGCGCGCCTGCAAGAGCTATTTCGACGAACTCCATACCGCAGCCGAGCAGCCGCATGAACGCAGGCGGCCGGGCACCGCAGTTCTCCGGTCGCGGCAAGCACTCCGTCTACCGCACGCGGCAAACAGAGTGCTTGCAGCGGTCAAGCGAGCGTGGATAAGGTTGGCGTTAAGCCCGCCGCAACCCTGTCGGAGTAGACTTGCGACTATGGCATTCCCCCGTTTCTTCGCTGCACTTACTGGTATCGCGGCCGCGCTGTCGGCGATCGCCTCCCCGGCTACCGCGCGCGAGGATGACCTTCAGGCCACCTTCGACAGCACTTTCGGGACCCAGGCCCGCGCCCCCCAGAGCTTCGACGCGGTCTACGCGTCGACGTTCGAGCAGCGCATCGCCATGCTCGCCGATCCGGCGCAGGGCCGCATTGGCGTTGCCGCGATCGATCTGGCCACCGGCGAAGAAGTGATGGTGCTCGGCGACCAGCTCTTCCCGTTGGCCTCGACCAGCAAGGTTGCGATCGCCGCGGCCTATCTCGAGATGGTCGAGAAGGGCAAATACTCGCTCACCAGCGAGTTCCCGCTGATGATGCCGGTCGCTTCGGCCAAGTACTCCTCGACCAGGGCGCCGGTGCGTCCCGGGCAGTACATGCCGGCGATCGACCTGATCGAGATGATGATCACCCGCTCCTCCAACCCGGCGACCGATGCGCTGCTGGCCGCTGTCGGCGGGCCTGCGGTCGTCAACGACTGGATGCAGCGGCAAAGCATCACCCAGTTCTCGATCAACCGCGACATTGCCACGCTGGTGCGCGATGACGGCGAGTTCAATCCGGCGACCTATGTCGATAGGCGCGATGCGGCGACCCCGCGCGCGATGGTGCGCCTGCTCTCCGGGCTCTATCGCGGCGAGTTCCTGTCCGACCAGAGCCGCCAGGTGCTGCTCGGCGCGATGAGCCGCACCGTCACCGGCAAGCGCCGCATCCCGGCGAACATGCCATTGGAAGCGCGGGTCAGCCACAAGACCGGATCGCTGAGCAACACCTCGAGCGATGTCGGCATCATCGAATGTCCCGATGGGCGCACCATTGCTGTTGCGATCTACGTCACCGGGCAGGTCACCAAGCAGGCCCGCGAAGAGCGCATCGCGGCGATCGCCCGCGCGCTTTATGATGGCTTTGCCGTCCGCGCGCAGCAGAACCCGGTCAAGACCTGGGCGACTGCGCCCTACGGGACCGGGGGCTAAACTCACCCCTTACCTTGCCTGACGGGAGGCAGCAAAAAGGGCGGCACCGCGAGGCGCCGCCCTTTTCGTGTGCGTAGCGATGGTCGCGGCTTATTCGGCAGCTTCTTCCGCTTCCTCGGCCACGCTGGCAGCGGCATTGCCGATGTCGTCGGTGGTCTTGACCGCTTCATCGGCGGCATTTTCGGCGGCGGTTTCGATGTTGTCGGCGCTCTCATCGACCGCGCCTTCGATAGCTTCGCCGGCGTTGTCGGCATTGGCGTCGGCGTCGGCGGCCATCGCCTCGACGGTGTCCTCAGTCTTGTTCTCGGTCGTCTCGCTGCAAGCGGCGAGACCGAGGGCGGAGGTGGCAATGGCGGCGGCGAGGATGATTTTGCGCATGATGTGTTTCCCTATTCCTGCAGTGTGACCGGGTTCTGTGGCGTCCGGCTCGACGCTAAAACTAGGGCCAGCGGCGCGGCGGGACAAGGCGGGAAGGGCGTTTTCTCCTCATTTCGCCGCATTTTCGCCACAATTGCTGCGCGCACTGTCCCGGCTTTGCCCCACGCAAACCCCCTACCCGCGTGGCCCCTACCCGCGTGGCCCCTACCCGCACGGGCCAACGCCTGCTAGCAAGCGGCATGGCCGACACTTCAAATCATTCTGGCAAGCACCTCTATCTCGTCGATGGCTCGTCCTACATCTTCCGGGCATATCACCGGCTGCCGCCGCTGACGAACCCCGAAGGCACGCCGGTCGGCGCGGTGTATGGCTACACCACCATGCTGTGGAAGCTCGCCGCCGATCTCGATGCGGCGGACGGGCCGACGCACCTTGCGGTGATCCTTGATGCCAGCGGGGTCAGCTTCCGCAACGATCTCTACGCGCTCTACAAGGCCAACCGGCCCGCGCCGCCCGAGGATCTCGTCCCGCAGTTCCCGCTGATCCGCGACGCCACCCGCGCCTTCAGCCTGCCGTGCATCGAAGTGCCGGGGCTGGAGGCGGACGATCTGATCGCCACCTATGCCCGCCGCGCGCAGGAGCGCGGCTGGGACGTCACCATCGTCAGTTCCGACAAGGACCTGATGCAGCTGATCGGCGATGTGAACGGTGCCAATGGGCGTGGGCGCATCGACATGCTCGACACGATGAAGAACCAGCGCATCTGGCTGCCGGAAGTCGAGGAGAAGTTCGGCGTCACCCCCGATCTGGTCGGCGATGTGCTGGCGCTGATGGGCGATGCGGTCGACAATGTGCCGGGGATCTATGGCATCGGGCCGAAGACTGCCTCCAAGCTGATCGCCGAGCACGGGTCGTTGACCGCAGCGCTCGATAGCGCTGCGGCGATGAAGCCTTCCAAGCTCAAGGACCGGCTGATCGAAGGGCGCGGCGATGCCGAGCTTTCCAAGGTGCTGGTGACGCTCAAGGAAGATTGCGACCTGCCGCAGCCGCTCGACGAGATGGTGCTGGGCCCGGTGCCGCCCGAACCGCTTGCGGCGTTTCTGGAGCATCACGGTTTCACTTCGCTGCTGCGGCGCCTGGACGCCGGGCGCGGCAGCCCCTCGCGCTCGACCGAGCTCAACCCAGCCAAGCCGAGTACGCTCAGTTTGAATGGGGGGGGTGCCGCTGCTCCGACGGGCGAGGCCAACCGCCAACCACTCCCCGATTTTCCCGCAGTCGATCACTCGGCCTACGAGACGGTGCAGACGATGGAGCGGCTGCAAGCATGGATCGCGCGCGCCTCTGCCGCGCAGATGGTGGCGGTCGATACCGAGACCACCGCGCTCGATCCGATGCGCGCCGATCTGGTCGGGGTCAGCCTTGCGCTCGGCCCCAATGATGCATGCTACATTCCGCTCGGCCACGGGGGCAGCGACATGTTTTCCGAGAAGCCCGAGCAGGTGCCGATGGCGGACGCGCTCGCCGCGTTGAAGCCGATGTTGGAGGACGACGCCGTCCTCAAGGTCTTCCAGAACGGCAAGTACGATTGCAACGTGCTGGCCCGCGTCGGCATTGATGTGTCCCCGATCGACGACACGATGGTGATCAGCTTCGATCTTGACGCCGGGCGCGGCGAGGAAGGCATCGGCGGCGGCCACGGCATGGACGAGCTGTCGCAGCGCCACCTTGGCCACACCCCGATCCCCTTCAAGGTTGTCTGCGGCACCGGCAAGAAGGCGATTTTGTTCGGCGAAGTCCCATTGGACCGCGCCACTGCCTACGCTGCCGAGGATGCCGACATCACCTGGCGGCTCCACGCGCACCTCAAGCCGCGCCTCGCCATCGAGGGCGGGAGCAAGGTTTACGAGCGTGTCGACCGCCCGCTGATCCCGGTGGTCGCCCGCATGGAGCGCGAGGGTATCCGCGTCGACCGCGCGCGATTGGCCAAGCTTTCGGAAGAATTCTCTATCGAAATCAACCGGCTGGAAGGCGAGATTCACGTCGTCGCCGGGCAGGAATTCACCGTCGGCAGCCCCAAGCAATTGGGCGACATCCTGTTCGACAAGCTGGGCTACAAGGGCGGCAAGAAGGGCAAGTCGGGGCAATATTCGACCGATGTGTCGGTGCTGGAGAAGCTCGCGGGGGAAGGCGCGCCGATTGCGCGGATTGTGCTCGAATGGCGCCAGCTCTCCAAACTGAAGTCGACCTATACCGATGCGCTTCAGGCCGCGATCAACCCCGCAACCGGCCGGGTCCATACCAGCTACAGCCTTGTGGGCGCACAGACCGGGCGGTTGTCGTCGACCGACCCGAACTTGCAGAACATCCCGATCCGCACCGCCATCGGGCGGCAGATCCGCGAGGCCTTTGTGCCGGAACCCGGCAACGTGTTGCTCGCTGCCGACTATTCGCAGATCGAACTCAGGCTCGCCGCTCACATGGCCGACGTGCCCGCGCTGAAGGAAGCCTTCGCCGCCGGTGAGGACATCCACGCCCGCACCGCGCGCGAGATGTTCGGCGAGGTCACCCGCGACACCCGCGGGCGGGCCAAGACGATCAACTTCGCGATTCTCTACGGCATCAGCCGCTGGGGTCTCGCCGGACGGCTCGAAGTGCCGGCTGAAGAAGCGCAGGCGATGATCGACACCTATTTCCAGCGTTTCCCGGGCATCCAGCGGTATATCCACGAAACGCTCGAAAGCGTGCGGGCCTGCGGATATTCGGAGACATTGTTCGGCCGCAAGACGTGGTTCCCGCGCATCAATTCCAAGAACCAGGCCGAGCGGCAGGGGAGCGAGCGCGCCGCGATCAACGCGCCGATCCAGGGTACCAGCGCCGACATCATCAAGCGCGCGATGGCGCGGATGCTCCCGGCGCTGGCTGACGCAGGGCTGCACGATGTGCGGATGCTGCTGCAGGTGCACGACGAATTGGTGTTCGAACTGCCCGAAAGCCGCGTGGAGGCCGCGACCCCGATCATCCGGCAGGTGATGGCCGAGGCAGCGCTGCCTGCGGTGGAGCTGACCGTGCCGCTTGGCATCGACATCGGCACCGGGCTGAGCTGGGACGCGGCGCACTGATTTTAGAGGGGAGCCAGAGCGGTTTAGACCCGCGCTAGACCCCCGCTAGACCCCGCCCAGACCCCCTCCAGAGGCGCTTTGGGGCGCTCTAGGGCGGGGTATTTCGCGCATTGGCGGCAATGTTTCACGTGAAACATTCGGCGAACATCACTCGTGCTTCTTCTCGCGTGTCGGCTTGAGCATATCCGGCGAAAAGAACCCGATCGGCTGGACTGACGCCGCGCGCTTTTTCAGCTCGCCGCGCATATTGCGGTATTCTTCCTCCATCTCGGCCGTCACCGTCGCGCGCGAATCCTCGAGCGCGGCCTCGAAGTCCTGCGCCTCGACCGTGCTGACATCGCCGCCCACCCGGCGCAGCGCGGCAAGGCCGGCGCGGCGCACCAGATCCTCGAGATCCGCGCCGGTGAAGCGCTCGGTGCGCGCTGCCAGCGAGGCGAAGTCGATACCCTCGCCCAAGGGCATCCTCGCCGTGTGAATGCCGAGAATGTGCTCGCGCCCGGCCTTGTCGGGGGTGCCAACATAGACCAGTTCGTCAAAGCGGCCCGGGCGCAGCAGCGCGGGATCGACCAACGTGGGCCGGTTGGTCGCGCCGATCACGACGACAGATTGCAGCTCCTCGAGCCCATCCATCTCGGCAAGGATGGTGTTGACCACGCGGCCCGTCACCTGCGGTTCGCCCTGACCCGATCCTCGGGCAGGAACGAGCGAATCGATCTCGTCGATGAAGATCACACAAGGCGCAACTGCGCGGGCGCGGGCGAACAGCCTGGCGATCTGCTGCTCGCTCTCGCCGTACCATTTGGAGAGCAAGTCGCTGCTTTTCATCGAGATGAAGTTGGCCTCGGCCTCCTTGGCGACGGCCTTGGCGAGCAGGGTCTTGCCGGTGCCGGGCGGGCCGTAGAGCAGGAAGCCCTTGGCCGGGCGGATGCCGAGGCGGCGGAAGGCGTCGGGGTTCTTGAGCGGTAGCTCGACGCCCTCTTTCAACTTGTCAATCGCCTCGCCCATGCCGCCGATGTCGTCCCAGCCGACGTCGGGCACCTGCACCATCACTTCGCGCATCGCCGAGGGCTGAACGCGCTTCAATGCCGCGAGGAAATCGTCGCGCGAGACACACAGGTCCTCGAGCACTTCGGGCGGAATGGTGCGCTCGTCCAGATCGAGGCGCGGCATGATCCGGCGCACCGCTTCGATGGCGGCTTCCCGCGCCAGCGCGGCAATGTCCGCGCCGACGAAGCCGTGCGTGACGCGGGCGAGCTCGTCGAGGTCGACCGCGCTCTCGAGCGGCATCCCTCGCGTGTGAATGCCGATGATCTCGCGGCGACCGCGCTGGTCGGGCACGCCGATCACGATCTCGCGGTCGAACCGGCCCGGTCGCCGCAGCGCCTCGTCAATCGCGTCGGGGCGATTGGTGGCGGCGATCACCACAAGATTGGCGCGCTTCTCCAGCCCGTCCATCAGGGTGAGTAGCTGGGCGACAAGGCGCTTTTCCGCCTCGCCTGGAACCTGGGTGCGCTTGGGGGCGATCGAATCGATCTCGTCGATGAAGATGATCGCGGGCGCGGCGCGGGAAGCTGCCTCGAACACTTCCCTGAGGCGCTTTTCGGATTCGCCGTAGGCCGATCCCATGATCTCCGGGCCGTTGATGATAAAGAACTCAGCGTCGCTCTCGTTCGCCACGGCCTGCGCGAGGCGGGTCTTACCGGTGCCCGGCGGGCCGTGGAGCAGCACGCCCTTGGGCGGCTCGACGCCGAGGCGGATGAACAGCTCGGGATAGCGCAGCGGCAGCTCGACCATTTCGCGAAGCGCGCGGATGGTATCCTCCATCCCGCCGACGTCGTCGTAGTTGACCACCGCACGGCCATCGCGCGGTTCCTCGAACTCGGCGCGCAGCTCGACCTCGGTGTTCTCGTCGATATGGACGATGCCCTTGGGGCTGGTCGAGGCGACCGTGAGGCGGATCTGGGTCAGGGCATAAGCGGGTGCGCGGAGCAGCTGGCGCACATCGGCGGGCATGTTCTGCACCGGCTGCTGGCCGGTGGTCGCGACCACATCCCCTGCGACCAGGGGGCGGCGGAAGAAGTTGCGCTTGAGCGCCTGGGTCGGGCCCTGCAGGCGCATTTCGCGCTGGGCGGGGGCGAAGACCACGCGGGTCGCTGGGCGGGATTCGCCGCGCGCGACCTCGACATGCTCGCCCGATCCGGACCCGGCATTGGCGCGCTGGAGCCCGTCGAGGCGCACCACGTCAAGCGCGTCATCTTCGGGATAGGCCGCCATCGCGATCGCCGCGGTAGTGCGCTTGCCGCGGACCTCGACCACATCGCCGTCGGTGATGCCGAGCTTCTGGAAGCTGGAGCGCGGGATGCGGGCGATGCCGGCGCCCGATTCCTCCTGCCGCGCAGGCGCTACCTGCAACCGTGCGGTGCGTGTCGGGATGTCGGCTTCGGCATCTGCCATCGGACGGTTCCTGTTCTCGGGTCGGGCTTTTGTGCCCAACCGGAAGCTAAGAACGGCGGTTGGCGAATGCAATCCGCAAGGCACCGCCCGGTGCGGCGCGCGGGCCGACCTGCCGAAAATGAGAAAAGCTCGGCATTTTTCGGGCGTACTTCGGGCAAGAAAAAAGCCCGGCGCTAGCGCCGGGCTTGAAAAGTTTGGGAGAGGATGCCTGAAAGGCACGATTCAAATGCCCCAGCCGCCGTCATTGTGCAAGTGCGAAAGAGGCTAAAAATGATGCGAAATACGCAACAATTTGCGGTTTCGGCACTTATGTATGCGCTTTCCCGCAATTAACTGCCCAAACTGAAGGCAATCGCACAAAGCTTGAGCAGATTTGGCCTATGTGACTCTATTGCGACGCAACATGAAAGCTGATTCGACTTCGCGAGTCGCGTGGGCGTGACAGCGCAGCGGTAACGCATTAATCAAACGCCGGGTCCCGCAGAGGGGAAACTGTCGCGCTGCGGCACGAAAAGAGGCAGGAAGACCCAATGACCAAGCTTTATTCTGACGCCGCCAGTGCGCTCGCCGGCGTGATCCGCGATGACATGCTGATCGCCGCTGGAGGCTTCGGCCTGTGCGGCTTGCCCGAGAGGCTGCTCGATGTGATCCGCGATTCGGGCGCGAAGGGCCTTACTTTTGCCAGCAACAATGCCGGGATCGACAATGAAGGCATTGGCAAGCTGCTGCGCACGCGGCAGGTAAAGAAGATGATCAGCTCCTACGTCGGCGAGAACAAGGAGTTCGAACGGCAATATCTCGCCGGCGAGCTCGAAGTCGAATTCTCCCCGCAAGGCACCCTTGCCGAGCGGATGCGGGCAGGGGGCGCGGGCATACCCGGCTTCTACACCCGCACCGGGGTTGGCACCGAAGTCGCCAAGGGCAAGGAGCACAAGGACTTCCCCGACCGCGACGGGGTAACGCAAACCTATATCCTGGAGCACGGCATTTTCGCCGACCTTGCGATCGTCAAGGCATGGAAGGCCGACGAGACCGGCAACCTCGTGTTCCGCAAGACCGCGCGCAACTTCAACCTGCCGGCCGCGACCTGCGGCAAGGTCTGCGTGGTTGAGGTTGAGGAGGTGGTGCCCGCAGGCTCCCTCGACCCTGACCAGATCCACCTGCCGGGCGTGTTCGTTAACCGCATCGTTCTCGGTGCGCCCTACGAGAAAAAGATCGAATTTCGCACCATACGTGAAAGGGAGGCAGCCTGATGAAACGGACAATTGCACTTCTGCCGTTGCTGGCGCTGGTCGGCACAGCGCTCCCGGGCTGCGTGGCGATCGCGATCCCTGCGCTGGCCGGATCCGCCCTGGCGGGCTCGCAGGTCCTCGGCTCCAAGGGCGGCAATAAGGCTGCGGCTCAGGCTGCGCCCACGCCCACGCCCACGCCCACCCCGACCCAGACAATCAAACCCATGTCGCCACCTGCGTCAAAGCCCACGTCGATCGCCGCACCCACCCCGCCGCCTGCGCCCAAGCCCACAGCCGCACCGACCGCGGCACCCATGCCTGCGCCGCCTCCGGCTGCACCGGTGCGCATCGTGTCCGCTGTACCGGCCGCGCTGCCTCCCGCTTCTGTGCCCTTCGCCGAGCTTCCGCCGGCCGCCTCGTATCCTGATCCGGCGCGGCCGCTAACTCCCGAGCAAGGCAACTTCGCCCGCTTCGTGCGCTACGCCGATGCTTCGGCGCGGCAGGCTGCGGGCGGGGCCGAATTGCCCTCGGCAATGCTCGTCGACCCGGTGGCGCTCGACGGGAAGCGCAGGCGCTGCGCCGTGGGCGAACAGCTCGTGGCGGTGATTGACCTCGATCCGGCCGGCGGGCTCTTCGCTCCCCCGGCGACCCCGGCGAAGGAGCCCGGCCTTGCGCTCGGCCTCGCGGTGCTGCGCGAGGCCGGAGTGGAGATCGCCTGGCTTTCGGACCTTGCCACCGACCAATCCGGCAGCGTGCGCACTGCGCTCGAGCAATCCGGGCTCGACCCGCGCGGGCAAGATATCATCTCGCTGCGCCGCGACGACACGGACAACAAGGAGCAGCGCAAGGCCAGCCTCGGTGCGATCACCTGCATCGTCGCCATCGCCGGAGACGAGCGCCCCGATTTCGACATGCGCTTCAAGTACCTGCGCAATCCGCAGGCGGGCGAGGCGATCGAGAACGTGATTGGCGACGGGTGGTTCCTGATCGCACCGCTGATAGGCAAGTAAGGACCAGTTCCCCACATGACCACGCTTCCCACTGGCTGGACCCGCGACGAGATGGCCGCCCGCGCCGCCCGCGAATTGAAGGACGGCTATTACGTCAACCTCGGCATCGGCATTCCGACGCTGGTTGCCAACCACATCCCTGAAGGGATGCTGGTCACGCTCCAGAGCGAGAACGGGATGCTTGGCATTGGCCCGTTCCCCTATGACGACGAGGTCGATCCTGACCTCATCAACGCCGGCAAGCAGACAATCAGCGAGCTGCCCCACAGCGCATATTTCGACAGCGCGACCAGCTTTGCGATGATCCGCGGCGGGCATATCGACCTCACGGTGCTGGGCGCGATGGAGGTGGCCGAGAACGGCGACATCGCCAACTGGATGATCCCGGGCAAGATGATCAAGGGCATGGGCGGGGCGATGGACCTCGTCGCCGGGGTCAAGAAGATCATCGTGGTGATGGACCATACGTCGAAGGACGGAAGGCCGAAGTTCATCCCCACCTGCACCCTGCCGCTGACGGGGGCTGGAGTGGTCGACATGGTGATCACCAATCTCGCGGTGTTTGCACGGCCCAATCACAGCTCGCCGTTCCGGTTGATCGAGATGGCGCCGGGCGTGACCGAGGCTGACATCGCCGCGACCACCACCGCGCGTTACGCGGCGTGATGCGGCGTGGGATTGTGGTTGCCGCTGTCGGAGTGGTTGTCGTGATCGCGGCCCTCATCGCCTTTACCTCGCCGCCTCGGCTGCTCTCGGTTTACGACCGGGTGTCCGGCGGCACGGCGGGCGCGCAGCAGGTCGCCGAGGGCGTGGCTTTCGGCAGGCACGGGCAGACGCTCGAAATCTGGGCGCCCGACCCCATCCCGGCAGGCACGCTCCCGGTGGTGATCTTCTGGTACGGCGGCGGCTGGGCCAAGGGCGACCGCGCCGCCTACGCGTTCGCCGGACGGGCGCTTGCGCGCGAGGGGTTCCTTGTCGTCATCCCCGATTACCGCAAGGTGCCGGGGGTGCTGTTTCCCGCCTTCCTCGACGACGGGGCCGAGGCGGTCGCATGGGTCCAAGGTAACGTCGCCAAGCACGGCGGCGATCCCGAACGGGTGGCGGTGATGGGCCATTCGGCGGGGGCCTATCAGGCGGTGATGCTGGCGCTCGATGCGAAACGACTGGTGGTCGCCGGGGCCGATCCGGGGATCATCAAGGCGGGCGTCGGTCTGTCGGGGCCTTACGACTTCTATCCCTTCGACAAGCCGCGATCGATTGCGGCCTTCAGCCAGTGGCCGCGTCCGCTGGAGACGCAGCCGATCACCTTCGCCCGCAAGGATGCACCGCCGCTCTTGCTCGTGACCTCCGAAGGCGACGAGACGGTGCGCCCGAAGAACGCCAATAATCTTGCCGCGAAACTGCGCACGCTCGGCGCGCCGGTGGAGGTCAAGAACTACGGCCCGCTGACCCACGAGGAGGTGGTGATGGCGCTCTCCGTGCCGTTCCGCGCCAGGGGCCCGGTGCTGGCCGACAGCGTCGCCTTCCTGCGCGCGCATCTGGGGCAATGACCATGTGGCTAGCCGAGGTTCGTAATCCCAATGCCCCGCTTGCCGGGCTCAAGGTGGTCGAGCTCGCGCGGGTGTTGGCGGGGCCGTTCTGCGGGCAGATCCTCGCCGATCTGGGCGCTGACGTGATCAAGGTTGAAAGCCCCGAGGGCGACGGCACCCGCCTGTGGGGCCCGCCCTGGGTGGAGCGCACCGACGCCAATGGCACAGTCCACCGCGAGGCGGCCTATTACCACGCCTGCAATCGCGGCAAGCGATCGATCATCGCCGACTTCGGGGATGCAAGCGATCTGGGGCGGGTCAAGGAGCTGTGTGCCGAGGCCGACGTGGTGATCGAAAACTTCAAGACTGGCAGCCTCGCCAAGTTCGGCCTCGACTACGCCGCGCTGTCAGCCGCAAATCCCAGCCTCGTCTATTGCTCGATCACCGGCTTCGGTCAGACCGGGCCGAGGGCGCATGAGGCGGGTTATGACTTCGTCGCGCAGGGGATGAGCGGCCTCATGTCGCTGACCGGTGAGCCGGAGGGGCATCCGGTCAAGATGGGCATCTCGATCTCGGACCTTGCGACCGGGGTGTGGGCGGCCAACGGCGTGCAGGCGGCGCTGCTGATGCGGGCGCGGACGGGGAAGGGGCAGCAGGTCGACATGAGCCTGCTCGACTGCTCGGTAGGCCTTCTTGCCAACCAGGCGAGCTACTTCTTCACCACCGGCGAGAACCCACCCCGCATGGGCAACGCCCACGCGCAGGTCGCGCCCTATGGCGTCTTCGCGGTAAGCGACGGCCACGTGATCCTAGCGCCGGCCAATGATGGCCTGTTCCACAAGCTGATGGCGGTGCTGGGGCGGAGCGAATTGTGCGATGATCCGCGCTTCCGCAGCAACGGTGACCGGACCGCGAACGCCGCCGCGCTCGATGCGCAAATCGCAGCCGCGGCAAAGGCTTGGACCAAGCAGGGCTTGCTCAATGCCTGCCACGCGGCAGGCGTCCCGGCAGGCCCGATCAACCGCCTGGACGAAGTTTTCGCCGATCCGCAGGTCATCGCGCGCGGGCTCAGGGTGGAGCTTGGCGGGATGGCCGGGGTGCGCAGTCCCTTCACCTTCTCCGACGCCGAACTGGCGCTCGACCGGCCGTCGCCGATCCACGGAGAACACGGTTAGGACAAGGCCCGCGCTGCGGCGCGCCATAGCCGCTCGAAGGGGCCTTGTCCGAACCGTGATAGCCACAGCGGCGACCACAGCAGCATTCCCGCCACAGGTACGAGGCCGACCGCGAAGGCCTGCCAGCGGGTAACTGCGCCGAACAGCCCTAGCCCCCAATAGGCGAAGATCGCGGCAAGGATCATGCTGGTCATCAGGTAGTTGGTCAGCGACATCCGCCCCACCATCGCCAGCCTTCGCGTCAAGCCGCTGTCCTTGTTCAGGAAAGCCATCGCCATCGCGGCGTAGCTGACCGCCAGCAGCATGTCGAAAGGCGCCGAGAGCACTAGCGCCACCGGGCCGACCAGCGCAGCGGGGAAGCCCTCGGCGACCAACCACACCGCCAGCAGCAGCAGCCCCGGCAGTGCCACCAGCGCCGCAATCCCCGCGATCCGTTGCAGGCGGAAGATGCGCCATTCGCCCTTGAGCATCCCGCTCCGCCACAGGCCCATGCCGAGCGCGATGGCCGCAAGGTTGAGGGGGAGGGAGGCCACCACATTTCGCAATTGCCCCGGTATCCCGAGCGTCCGGCGCACGACCCGCTCGCCCAATCCCTCGCGGCCCTGTTCGAGCAGCGCCGTGATCGCGGCGGCATCATGGCCGAACTGCCGCTCGGCCCATAACAGCGCATCTGAGCCCAAATGTTTCATGTGAAACGCTACCAAGGGCGGGCCTAGAGCCGTCATACCGAGGGCTAGGTGCATGCAAAGCAGGCCTAGAGCCACGCTAACCAGCACCTGCGCAGAGAGCCCTGCGAGCAAGGGAAGCGCCAACCCGGCCAAAGCATAGGCGCGCAGCACGTCGTTGTTCGCCAGCAGCACCGCATGGACGAGGCCGATGCCGAACAGCAAGATCATCCGCGCATAATGCGCCCGCCACCGCGAGCCGCCTGCTTGGGGCCGATCGCGCTCCAAAAGGATCAGGCAGCCCACGCCGAACAGCATCGCAAACAGCGTGCGGAACTTGTCCTCGATGAAGACAAAGCTTCCCAGCCAGACCCAGTAATCGGCCGGGCCGATGCCGCCATAGGCCAGCGGGTTGTAATAGGCCGGCCCCGGCAGCGCGAAGGCGAGGACGTTCATCCCCACGATCCCGATCACCGCCACGCCCCGCAGCGCGTCGAGCGCGAGGATGCGTTCGGAAACAGGCGCGGTCACGTGCGCGGTCTCGGGGGAGGGGGCGGGTGCCATCACGGACAGCACCTTTTCCCGAAACTCAGGCCAAGACAGCCTTCAGATCGTCGACGAGGTCGAGCCGCTCCCACGGGAACAGGTCGCCGGTCGGCTTGCGGCCGAAGTGGCCATAGGCTGCGGTCGGCTGGTAGATCGGCTTATTGAGTCCGAGATGCGTGCGGATCGAACGCGGTGTCAGCCCGCCTAGCTTGGCGATGCCGAGGATCGCCTGCTCGATCGTGTCGTCACCCACGGTGCCGGTGTCGTGCGTATCGACATAGAGCGACAGCGGCTTCGAAACGCCGATCGCATAGGCGATCTGGATCGTGCAGCGCGTGGCGAGGCCTGCGGCGACCACGTTCTTGGCGAGGTAGCGGGTGATGTAGGCCGCCGAACGGTCGACCTTGGTCGGGTCCTTGCCGCTGAACGCGCCGCCGCCGTGCGGGGCCGCGCCGCCGTAGGTGTCGACGATGATCTTACGGCCGGTCAGACCTGCGTCGCCGTCCGGCCCGCCGATTTCGAAGCTGCCGGTCGGGTTGATGAAATACTCGGTCTCGCGCAGCAGCACCGGCGGAATGACGTCGGCGATGACCTTTTTCACATAGGCTTCAAGCTGGGCCTGCTTGGCGGGATCGTTCTCGTCATAGCCCTTCTTGTGCTGGGTCGAGACGACCACCGCGGTCGCCGCCACCGGCAACGAGCCTTCGTAACGCAGCGTCACCTGGCTCTTGGCATCGGGCTCAAGAAAGGGCGCCGCGCCCGAGTGGCGGTCGGCGGCCATGCGCTCGAGGATCTTGTGGCTGTAGTAAAGCGTCGCCGGCATCAGGTCAGGGGTCTCGTCGGTCGCGTAGCCGAACATGATGCCCTGATCGCCCGCGCCCTCGTCCTTGTTGTCGCCCGCGTCGACGCCTTGGGCAATGTGGGCCGACTGGCCGTGGAGGTTGTTCTCGAAGCGGAAGGTTTGCCAATGGAAGCCGTCTTGCTCGTAACCGATCCGTTTCACCGTGGCGCGCACGGTCGCTTCGATCTCTTCCTTGGCGCCCGGTGCCCATTCGTCGTTCTCGAACACGCCCTTGCAGCGGATCTCGCCCGCCAGCACCACCAGCTGTGTGGTGGTCAGGGTTTCGCAGGCGATGCGCGCCTCGGCGTCCTTCGACAGGAACAGATCGACGATCGCGTCCGAAATCTGGTCGGCGACCTTATCGGGGTGACCTTCGGAGACGCTTTCGGAGGTGAAGAGATAGTTGGTGCGCATGAATACCCCGGGGGTGAGAGTGCGGTTGGGCGTGGGCTGCAAGATGACCTTATAGAGATATAAGGAAACCTTTATGTCCGATGCTTTCCTGTTCCGCCCTAGCGGCGCGCGCGGGCGAGCGCAAGAACTCTCGGCCCAAACCATTTCTGGCCGAGGCCGAGCAGAATGAGCAGCGCTGCCCAGCCGAGCGTGAGCGCGTGGCCAAGCCGGCTGAACAGGGTCGGCGCCATGGCCTCGGGCACGAAGCCATCGACCATTCCCGCCTTGCCTGAGGCGATTGACTGGCGCACCACGCCGCTTGCATCGATCACCGCGCTGATTCCGGTAGTGGTCGAACGGATGACCGGCAGCCCCTCCTCGATCGCGCGCATCCGTGCCTGGCCAACGAATTGCGGTGAGCCCCAGGCGCCGAACCAGCCGTCGTTTGAGGGGTTGAACAGGAAGTCGGGGCGGCTCTTGGGATCGACGACCTCGCCAGAGAAGACGATCTCGTAGCAAATCTGCACCCCGATCTTGCCATGCTCACCCAGATCGAGCGTGCGCGGGCCGGGGCCGGGGATGTAGTCGATGCTGCCCGCAACCAGCCGCTGCAGGCCGAGCGGCTCGAGCAGCGGGCGCAGCGGCAGGTATTCGCCGTAAGGCACAAGGTGCGCCTTGTCGTAGCCCGCGATGATCCGTCCCGCGCCGTCTATGCCCATCACCGAATTGCGCGCGCTCACCGCGGCCGGGACGCCCGAAGCGTTGCGGCCGATGTTGAGGTTGACCACGCCTGTGAGCAGCGTCGATTTCGGCCCGATCGCCGCGCCGATGCGCCGCCGCGCGAAGAGGGGATCGCCCGCGGCGGTCATCTGAAAATAATAGCGGTCGGGGTAGCCTTCCTCGAGGTAGTCGGGAACGGCGCTCTCTGGCCACAGCACGATCCGCGACTTATCGCGGTCCTTCGCGGTGAGGCGGACGAGGCGGGCGAACTGCTCCTCGAACTTGGCGGGATCGTTGAGCTCGGCCTGCGGGAGATAGGGCTGGACGAGGGTGTAGCGCAGGGTGTTCGCCGGACGGGTCACCTCGATATGGAGGCTGGGGATCAGCATCACCAGCACCAGGGCAGCCACGCCGCCCGCCGCGGCCCGCCAACGCCGCGTGATCGCGGTCCATAGCAGCAGGCTCGCGAGCAGGATCGTCAGTCCCGATAAGGTATAGGTGCCCAGCCACGGCAGCAGGCGGGCAAGTCCCGGCGTGTCCCACCCGCCGAGAATCATCAACCCCACCGGCGGCCACGGGTAGCCGGTGAACACCCAGCCGCGCAGCCATTCGGTGACGACCCATGCGCCGGCCAACACCAGCCCGAAGGCCCAGAGCGGACGCTTGCGCGCGAGCAGATGCGCGGTGAGCACCGCCAGCATCGGATAGATCGCAAGGTAGATGCACAATAGCGGCACCGCTGCCCAGCCAAGCACCTCGGGCATCTTCGCCTGATGGGTGAAAGCGGTCGCGATCCAGTTGTTGGCGAGCGTCAGGTGCGCCCAGCCGAACCACCAGCCCCGCCACAGCGCGCCGCGCCAGCCCGGGGCGGTGTAGGCGAGCCATACGAAGCCCGCCAACGCGGCAAGCCCCAGCGGCCATAGGTGCAGCGGAGGATAGGCGCAGGCGGCGATCAGCCCCAGCGCAATAGCGGCCAGCGCCGGGCGACGCTGCGCCAGCGCCGCAAGCGAAGCCAGCCTCTCAAGCATCGCGATCAGCCGACGGTTTCGAGCGCGCCGTCGCTGGAGCCGCTATCGTCGCTGCGGATCGAGGGGGGGAGGATCGAGCTGTCGATGCCGCCCTGGTTGCCGCCGCGGTCGTCATCGGCGGCCTTGCGCGGCTTGCGGGCACGCACGGGTTTTTCGCTGCGTTCGGCGCTACGTTCGGGGGCGCGCTCGGCGCTGCGTTCTACGGGGCGCTCGGCGGCGCGTTCCGGACGCTCAGAGCGCTCAGCCCGTTCCGGACGTTCGGCGCGCTTTTCGCCGCGATTGTCATCGCGCGCATTCTCTCGGGGCTTGCGCTGCTGCTGGCGGCGTTGGCCGCGCTGACGGTTGTCGTCACGGTCGTCCCCGCGATCATTGGCACGCTCGTTGCCACGCTCTGGGCCGCGATCATCAGTGAGGAAGGGCTCGCCCTCCTGCCCCGACTCGCCCTCGAGCGTGTCACCGCGCGGGTCGTTGTCGGGCTGTTCGTAGGGCGAGCGGGTCGGCTGCTCGCTGCGACGGCCGCGATCGAAATCGAAATCGTCGTCGTTGTAATCCTCGGCCTCGTTGCGATCATCGGGACGACGGACGCCGCCGCGCTGCTCATCCACGCGCGCCTTGTTATCGGCGGTCACGCGGAAATAATGATCGGCGAACTGGAGGTAGTACTCCATCTGAACGCGGTCGCCATTATGCTGGGCGTCCTGCGCGAGCTTCTTGAACTTGTCGAGCATCTGCGGCGCGTTGCCACGCGCCCGGCTGTCGATCCGGTTGAGCTGGCTGCCATTGCCGCCGCTTTGATTGCGGTTGCCGCGACCACGACGACGGTTGTTGTTGTTGTTCCGGTTATTATTATTGTTATTCAAGGAAGTTTTTCCTTATCAGCGACCTGTCGCGTCATCGTTGTACGCGCGGTCAACAGACCCCTTGCCATTGCGTCACGCATGGGCCCGGCGATGGCCTTGCCAAAGCGTGCCGCGCGCTCCGCGCTGCCGCAGTCTGGGTCGTGCCCTGACGGCCGTATCAGCTAAGTTTAGGAGCTTGGCCTAGCAATTTGCGCCCTTCGCAGATTGTCTGGCCTGACACCGACGTAGCGATGCAAAATCGGTTTGCCAACCCCTACAGCGCTTTTCTGTCACCGGAGGGCCAGCGCACGGGGGCGACCGGCAAGGTCGCGGCGAAGCTCAACCGCAAAGCCCGCTGCCGCTGCGAGGGCGCCGACTGCCTCGGCCTGCTCCGCCCCGATCTCGAGAATCGTGATGCCACCCGGCGTCATCAGCGCGCGCAGCTGGGGGATGAGAACGCGGTAATTGTCCAGCCCCTCCGGCCCGGCAAACAGCGCGCTCGGCGGTTCGAAGTCGCGCACATCGGGCTCGAGCGCAGCGCCATCCTCGACATAGGGCGGGTTGCACAGGACGAGATCGAAGGTGCCGAGTTGCGCACGCCAGCTACGCTTACGCCAATCGAGCACCCGGAATCCCGCCCGCCCGCCGACGTATGCGACACCCGCCGGGGAGAAGCCGGCCTCGGCCAATTGTTCTCTCTGCCGTTCCAGCTCGGCGGGATCGGGTGGAGCGTTGATCCCGGTTCGCTTAGCATTCGCCATCGCGACGAAGGCGGCGTCGGGATTGCGCTCGACCCCGATCCCCTCTGCCTCATGCCACACCGACAAGGCGGCAAGCAGCAAGGCCCCCGATCCGGTGCCGAGATCGAGGATGCGCTGCGGGGCTGGGCGTGTCGCAAATGCCTCGCGTGCCGCCTCGACCAGCGTTTCGCTATCCCCGCGCGGGATCAGGGTGTCGGGGGTGACGGCCAGCGTGAGGCCATAGAACTCGGTCCAGCCGGCGATGTAGGCGACCGGCTCATGCGCGGCGCGGCGCTCGACCAGCGCGGCAAAGCTGCCGGGCGCGGGATCGCGCATGGCCCGCAGCAGCATGTCCGAGCGGCTCACTCGCAGGGCATGGGCCATCAGCAATTCGGCATCGAGCCGTGCGGTGTCGCTAGTGTCGGCGAGGCGCGCTGCGGCGGCGCGGATGGCTTCGCCAACGGTCATTACTCGCTCAGCGCCGCCAGTCGCTTGCCCTCATCCTCGGCGATCAAGGCATCGATCATTTCGCCCAACCCTGCCCCGGCGAGCACCTCTTCCAACTTGTGCAGCGTCAGCCCGATGCGGTGATCGGTCACACGGCCTTGCGGGAAATTGTAGGTGCGGATGCGCTCCGACCGATCGCCGCTACCGACCATCGCCTTCCTCGCCTCCGCCTCGGCGCCCTGAGAGGCTTCGCGCTGGGCATCGTAGAGCCGCGTGCGCAGCACCTGCATCGCCTTTTCCTTGTTCTTGTGCTGGCTGCGCCCGTCCTGGCAGGTCACCACCGTGCCGGTCGGCAGGTGGGTGATGCGCACGGCGCTGTCAGTGGTGTTGACGTGCTGCCCGCCCGCGCCGCTGGCGCGGTAGACGTCGATTTTGAGGTCTTTGTCCTCGACCGAAACATCGACCTCGTCCGGCTCGGGCAGCACCGCCACGGTTGCTGCCGAGGTGTGGATGCGCCCGCCGCTTTCGGTGACGGGCACGCGCTGGACGCGGTGGACCCCGCTTTCGAACTTCAATTTGGCGAACACCCCGGTGCCGGTGATGTTGGCGATCACTTCCTTGAAGCCGCCGATGTCCGAGGCGTTGATGCTGACCGCTTCGACTTTCCAGCCCTGCTCGGCGGCGTAGCGTTCGTACATGCGGTAGAGGTCGGCGGCGAACAGCGCAGCTTCATCGCCCCCGGTGCCGGCGCGGATTTCGAGCATCGCGGGTTTCGCGTCGGCGGAATCGCGCGGCAGCAGCGCGATGGCGAGGCGGCGCTCGAGATCGGGGAGGGTCGCCTTGATCTGAGCAAGTTCGTCCTCAGCCATGGCCTTCATTTCGGGATCGGCGAGCATTTCCGAGAGGCCCGCCATCTCCTCGCGTGCGGATTTCACCTCGGCGGAGATTTTGGCGACGGGTTCTAGCTCCGCATAGTCGCGAGAGGCGCGGACGAAGGCTTCGCCTTCCAGCGTGCCGGACGCCATGCGCGCTTCCAGCTCCGCAAAGCGGTGCGCGATCTGGTCAAGGCGTTCGGGGGGGATTTGCATTTTGCTGTTTTGAACTCACCGTCCCGGCCACCGAGCCGGGACCCCGCTTCTATTGGAGCGGCGGAAAAAGGGAAGCGGGGCCCCGGGTCAAGCCCGGGGCGGGGGAAGGTTAGAGACGCTTTGCAAAACTGCTCCGCCCTCTAGCTCTGAGCGGTGGTTCCGCACCCAAGTCCCCCAGCATTGACGTGACAACGGCCCCAACACTAGTCGCTTGCCGCGCCATGTCCTCATCAGAAGCGTAGAAATCGAGGTCAACGAGGCTTTCATTTCCATGTTCGTTTGGCCTGACAGTCACAATAACCGATGCGCCATCATTCTTTGCGCGCTCAAACTGCTTCCGTTGATTTGTCTTAAATGCGACGCTTACATCAGACACTCGATGTGAACGATCAGGGTTGTCGTTCAGGAATTGCAACCATCGCTCACGAAAGTGGCCAAGCAATTCCTGAGTGTGAACCACCATATCTGGGCCGTCGGCGATGAATACAATCGAGCGGTCGTCAATTTCCCGCGCCCCCACCAGCATCGCCAGCCGTTCGATCCCCGCAGCCCAGCCCACCGCAGGCGTCGGCGTGCCGCCGAGCGACTCCATCAGTCCGTCATAGCGCCCGCCGCCCAGCACCGTGCTCTGCGAACCAAGCGCGGCTGCCGAGGCGCTCCCATCATCGGGGATGAATTCGAACGCTGTGTGGCGGTAGTAATCCAGCCCGCGCACGAGGCTTTCCGCCCGCACCCACTTCACGCCTGCAGCATCGAGCCCGCTGGTCACGGCGGCGAAGAAGGCGCCCGCCTCTTCCGACAAAAACGCGTCGATCTTGGGCGCATCCGCCAGAAACGGCTTGTCGCGCGCATCCTTCGAATCGAGGATCCGCAGCGGGTTCTTCTCCAGCCGCTCCTGCGATTCCTCCGACAGCTGATCCTTCACGGCACGGAAGTATTCGATCAAAGCCGCCCGCCACGCCTCACGGCTCTCCGCATCGCCCAATGTGTTGAGGTGCAGAGTGACATCATTGATGCCCAGCTCCTTCAGCAGCTGGTCGGCCATCGCCAGTAGCTCGACATCGGCCTGGGGTTCGCCTGCGCCGATCACCTCGGCGTCGATCTGGTGGAACTGGCGGTAGCGGCCCTTCTGCGGGCGCTCGTAGCGGAACAGCGGGCCGTGCGTGGCGACTTTCAAAGGCGCATATTGCTGCCAGCCATTGGTGAGGAACGCCCGCGCGATCCCGGCGGTGAACTCGGGCCGCAGGGTCAGCGATTCGCCGCCGCGGTCGTCGAACGAATACATCTCCTTGGACACCACATCGGTCGTCTCGCCCAGCGAGCGGGCGAAGACCTCGGTCTTCTCGAACACCGGCATCTCGACCCGGCGGAAGCGGTAGAGGCGGCGGACGCGCTCGAAGGTCTCGACGACAAAGGCGAAGGCCTCGGCATCGGCGCCGAAGATGTCCTGGGTGCCTCTGATGGCTTGCGGGGTCTTCTTGCTCATAGGGCGCGCGATTAGGCTTACACAGGCTCTTTCGCAATCCTGCGGCACCGATTAAGGCGCCCTCCACACCATCTCACACAGCCAGCCATAAAAAGAGACCCTCATGCGCATCGACAAGATCCCCACCGGCGTGAACCCGCCCGACGATCTCAACGTGATCATCGAAGTGCCGACCGGCGGCGAGCCGGTGAAGTACGAGTTCGACAAGGAAAGCGGCGCGCTGTTCGTCGATCGCATTCTGCACACGCCGATGCGCTACCCGGCGAATTACGGCTTTGTGCCGCACACGCTTTCGCCCGATGGCGACCCGCTCGATGCGCTGGTAATCGCGCGCTCGCCCTTCATCCCGGGCTGCGTGGTGCGCGCGCGCCCGATCGGCGTGCTCAACCTCGAAGACGAGCAGGGCGGCGACGAGAAGCTGATATGCGTGCCGGTCAACGAGACATTCCCGTATTACGCCGACGTGATCGAGACGAGCGACCTACCCTCGATCATCTTCCAGCAGATCGAGCACTTCTTCACGCACTACAAGGACTTGGAAGCCGAGAAGTGGGTGCGTGTGGGCAAATGGGGCGATGCCGCCGAGGCGCGCCAGATCACCATCGAGGCAATCGAGCGGTATAATGCTACTAAATAGCGCACCCGCGGAGGCGGGTGAGCAAATCAAAAGACATTAAGAAGCGCCTTGAGCACCAGCGTCAGCGCCACCGGCAGGCCGATCGCCAGCGACCACAGCAGGATCGCATCGCGGCGGAAGGCGGGGGCGAAGTCGGGGTCGAACGCGCTCGCGTCGTCGAGATCGACCCAGCGCTTCTCGAACCAACGGCATACCGGGATGATGCCGGCCACGAGCACGACCAGCGCCAGATAGGGCAGCGCGCTCGAGGTGCCGTCGGACAGGGCCTTGACCGTCAGGAAGATCTGCAAGGCTGTGTATACGAGCAAGCCATAGGCGACATGATCGCTCATCGCTTTGCGCCAGTCGCGGGCCTGGACGGCATGCATGGCCGCGGCGCGCTTGTCTGAATCCACCATATCTGCCGCTCCCCAACGGTTGATCGTTAGGCCGACAGTATTGCGCAACCGACACAGAGTTGCAACCTACCGTTCATAATCGCCATTATGTTGCGCCGCGTGCGCCAGTGACACCGCAAGCCGCTCGAATCGCACGCGCTTCTCACGGGCTGCGCGACAGCCCCAACACTGAGCAAAAATCCTGCCAAACGTGGCTGCACCCTTTTCTGGCGCTCCAAGGGTGCTAAAGACGATCCGTCATGAGCACCGCCACCCTTTCCGACGCGCCCGAAACGGCCCCCGACCAAGCAGGCGCCCAGCCGCTCGGCAGCGGTCTCGAGGTCATCTCGATCGCCAAGAGTTACGACAAGCGTTCGGTGCTCTCCGACATCTCGCTGACCGTGGCGAAGGGCGAGGTGCTCGGGCTGCTCGGCCCCAACGGTGCAGGCAAGACCACCTGCTTCTATTCGATCATGGGGCTGGTGAAGCCGGATTCGGGCCGCATCCTGATGGACGGCGAGGATGTCACCAAGCTGCCGATGTATCGCCGCGCGATCCTCGGCCTTGGCTACCTGCCGCAGGAAACCAGCATTTTCCGCGGCATGACCGTGGAGCAGAACATCGCCTGCGTGCTCGAACTGGTCGAGCCCGACAAGGCGACCCGCGCGAGCGAACTGGAGCGCCTGCTTGAGGAATTCGGCCTCACCCGGCTGCGCGAATCGCCCGCGATGGCGCTGTCGGGCGGTGAGCGGCGGCGCTGCGAGATCGCGCGCGCGCTTGCGGCCAAGCCTTCGATCATGCTGCTCGACGAGCCGTTTGCCGGCATCGATCCGCTCTCGATCAGCGATATCCGCGACCTGGTGATAGACCTGAAGCAGCGCGGCATCGGCGTGCTGATCACCGATCACAACGTGCGCGAGACGCTCGACATCGTCGACCGCGCCTGCATCATCTATGGCGGGCAGGTGCTGTTCGCCGGCTCCCCGCAGGAACTCGTCGCCGACGAGAACGTGCGGCGGCTCTACCTCGGCGAGAGCTTCACGCTTTAGCGATCTGCGATGGCATTAGGCCCCCGCCTCGACCTACGGCAGACGCAATCGCTGGTGATGACGCCGCAGTTGCAGCAGGCGATCAAGCTGCTGGCGGCCTCCAATCTCGAGATCGAGACCTTCATTGCCGAGGCGATGGAGGCCAATCCGCTGCTCGACACCGGCGGGCCTGCGGAACCCGGTGAGCCTGAACGGATCGAAATCGCACCGCCGCCCGGCGAGGATGCGCCGGCCGATCAGCTGATACTGGCTGGCGGGGGCGAGGGCGATGCGCCGCTCGACCTGGCATCGGTGGACCGCGACTGGGACACCGGCGACGGCGATGCGCGCGGCGCCCGCGATGCCGAGTGGGGCGCAGCAGCTGGATCGGGCGCGGACTTCGCCGACATGCCCGACTGGGAGCAGCTGCGCGCCGCCGAAGTGACGCTCGCCGAGCACCTCGAGGGGCAGGTCGGCGCGCTCACCAGCGATCCCCGCACGGCTTTCATCGCGCGCCACATCATCGGGCTGCTCGACGACGCAGGCTATCTTGCGAGCGCGCTCGACGAGGTCGCCGAGGATCTCGGGGTCGAACTGTTCGAGGCCGAGGCAGGCCTGACGCTTGTGCAGTCGCTCGATCCCTCGGGCGTCGGCGCGCGCAGTCTTGCCGAATGCATCGCGATCCAGGCGCGCGAGGCGGACCGCTACGACCCCTGCATGGCGGCGCTGATCAGCAACCTCGACCTTGTCGCGCGCGGCGAGATCGACCGGTTGAAGCGCCTGTGCCGTGTCGACGACGAAGACTTCGCCGACATGCTGCGCGAACTGCGCAGCTACAACCCGCGCCCCGGCCTCGCTTTTGCGGCCTCCGACGCCGGAACGGTGGTGCCCGATATCCTCATCACCGCCAGCGCCAGCGGCGGCTGGGACATCGCCTTGAACGAGGAGACGCTGCCCAAGCTGATCGTCAACCGCGGCTATTTCCTCGAATTGTCGAGCGGTGCGCCCGACCCTTCCTCGCAAGGCTGGCTCAAGGAGAAGCTGGCCGATGCGCACTGGCTGATTCGCGCGCTCGACCAGCGGCAGAAAACGATCCTGCGAACCGCCGCCGAGATCGTGAAGCGGCAGGACGGCTTCTTCCGCCGCGGGGTCGCCGAACTGCGCCCGCTGACCTTGCGCGAGGTGGCCGAGCAGATCGGGATGCACGAGAGTACGGTCAGCAGGGTGACCAGCAACAAATATCTCGCCTGCGCGCGCGGGACGTTCGAGCTGAAGTACTTCTTCACCAGCGGGGTCGGCAGGATCGGCGAAGGCGCGGACGGGGAGGGCGCGTCGAGCGCGGCGATCAAGGCGCGCATCCGGGCGCTGATCGATGCCGAGACAGCCAAGAACATCCTGTCCGACCAGCAGCTTGCCGAGATGCTCCGACACGAAGGCTTCGACCTCGCGCGGCGCACTGTGGCGAAGTACCGCGAGGCGATCGGGCTGGGGTCCAGCGCCGAGCGGCGGCGGGCCAAGAAGCTCGCTGCAGCGTCCTAGCGCTTTTCCCTAGGCGACGGGCCAATCGTAAACGCCTATCATGATTAAGAAATTCGAGCTTGCGAGGTGTGACTCGAAAGACTCACTCCAAAAAGTTAACGACCTAAACTTCTTATTAACCTTTTTTGGTGAGAAGTGGCGTGGTTAACAGACGGCAACCTCTCCTAAGCAGGGGTTACCAGGGGTAAGACAGGGGACTAAGATGCGTGTTCTGCTGATCGAAGACGAACCGACCACTGCCAAGGCGATCGAGCTGATGCTCACGACCGAGGGTTTCAACGTCTATTCGACCGATCTCGGCGAAGAGGGTTTGGACCTCGGCAAGCTCTATGATTACGACATCATCCTGCTCGATTTGAACCTGCCCGACATGCATGGCTACGATGTGCTCAAAAAGCTGCGCGTCGCCAAGGTGCAGACCCCGGTGCTGATCCTTTCGGGCATCAGCGAAATGGATTCGAAGATCCGCAGCTTCGGCTTCGGCGCTGACGATTACGTGACCAAGCCGTTCCACCGCGAAGAACTGGTTGCCCGCATTTATGCCGTGGTGCGCCGCTCGAAGGGTCACTCGCAGAGCGTGATCCGCACTGGCAAGCTGGCCGTGAACCTCGACGCCAAGACGGTCGAAGTCGACGGCAGCCGCGTGCACCTCACCGGCAAGGAATACGCGATGCTTGAGCTGCTTTCGCTGCGCAAGGGCACCACGCTGACCAAGGAAATGTTCCTCAACCACCTTTACGGCGGGATGGACGAGCCGGAACTCAAGATCATCGACGTGTTCATCTGCAAGCTGCGCAAGAAGCTGTCGCTGGCTTGCGGCGGTGAGAACTACATCGAGACCGTCTGGGGTCGCGGCTATGTGCTGCGCGACGACGAAACGGTCGTAGAGGCCGCGTAACGCGCTTTGATTTGCGCCGTGGTCGAGAAAAACGCGCCCGGGGTGGAAAGACCTCGGGCGTTTTTCTATGGGGCGCCCATGACAGCGTTCAAGGAAGGCGATCCGACTACTATCGCGCGGCTTTACGGGCGCAGCGTCGGCAAGAAGCTTCGGCACAAGCAGCAGGGGTTGATCGATAACCTCCTGCCGCGGATCGCTGTGCCGGCCGAGGGCCCGGTGACTTCCGAGGTATTGTTCGGCGATTCGCGCCCGCTGCATTTCGAGATCGGCTTCGGCGGCGGCGAGCACCTCGCCTACCGCGCTGATCTGCTCCCCGACCACGGCTTCATCGGCGCCGAGCCCTTCGTCAACGGCGTCGCGCAGGCACTGAACCATATCGAGGACCAGCGCCTCCCCAACATCCGCCTGCACCACGGCGATGCGATCGAGGTGCTGGAGCGCATTCCCGATGGCGCGCTGACGATGGCCTATCTGCTCCACCCCGATCCCTGGCCCAAGGCGCGTCACGTCAAGCGGCGGATGATGAATGACGGGCCGGTGAAGCTGATCGCGAGCAAATTGAAGCCCGGCGGCGAGTTCCGGTTCGGCACCGATCACGACATCTACCTGCGCCACGCGCTGATGGTGATGCAGCGCCATACCGACCTGTTCGAGTGGGTGGTCGAGAAACCCGCTGACTGGCAGGTGCGCCCGTCAGGCTGGCCCGAGACCCGCTACGAACACAAGGCCCGCACGGTCTATGGTCACGAGGTCTGGTATTTCCGCTTCCGGCGGCGCTAGACGGCTCGTATCGGAATGTTTCACGTGAAACATTGCGTCTGAGCTTGCGCAAGGCGGGGTCTAACGGGGGTCTACAAGGGGTCTAGAGGGGGTCTAAACCTGTCAGGACCCCCGCTAAAACACCCCTAAACGCACTCTCACCCCGCCACGCTCGCGCTCGCCAGTACCGCCAGCGTCAGCACATACCTCGTCGTACCCGCCACCACGGCATCAGCGCGAACACCACCTGACCCGCCAGCCCCAGTAACGCGTGCGGCTGGCCGAGGCCCGCGAGCCATTGCGCCGGGGTCTCGCCCGAAAGCACTCCAGCCAGCGCGCATTCGGCCAGCATCAGGATAGCGAAGGCGAGCGCGCCCACGGTGAGCGCCTCGCGGCCGCTCGCAATGGCGAAGCGCTGCACCAGCCACCCGGCCGCGAACCAGCTCGCCATCAGGATCAAGGGAAGTTCCAGCAGGGTTGCAGGCAGCAACCCCACCAGCGGGATTACCCACAACACCCGCACCGTGCCGAGTACGAACCCTAGCGCGAACACCATCGCCCAGTAGACGATGGCCGCGCTGGCGATCCTCACCCCACGACGCCCGCGCCCGCCAGTACCGCCAGCGTCAGCACATCGGGCACGGTGGCGGTCATCGGCACG
>JANNWO010000013.1:0-2083 GCA_031408395.1 Sphingomonadales bacterium
CCGACGATAAGAAAGACTTCGTGATCGACAATAATGCGCTCGATCCGTTGGCCAACATCAACCTCGTCGATGCGTTCATCACCGGTGCGACTGCCGGCACTGTGCGCACCCGTGCGCAGTTCCAGGCTCTTCCTGGTGCCAACCAGGCTGCGCTACTTGCCGCCGCACAGAACCCGGCGGTGAACCCGCTGCTCGGCCTGCGTGCCCTGCAGTTCCAGACCCCGTTCCCCGACGTGCCAAACTCGGTCGAGCCGGGCCGGACCAACGACACCAAGTTCACCTACCTGCTGCGTGCTTCGTACGAGATCACCCCCGAGATCAACGTGTACGGAAGCTACGCAACCGGCTTCAAGGCGAGCTCAATCAACCTGTCGCGTGACAGCCGTCCGCTGCTCACTGACTACACACCGGGCCCGCTGGGTTCGACCTTCGCCGCGCCGGCTTCGCCGATCATCAATGCCGGTCTCGGCACGGCCAACCTCACCACCGGCACCCGCTTTGCCGGACCGGAGAACGCCAAGGTCTACGAAATCGGGATGAAGGCGCAGTGGGAAGGCTTCGGCTTCAACCTCGCGCTGTTCGACCAGACCATCGAGGGCTTCCAGAGCTTTGCCTTCACTGGGCTCGGCTTCGCGTTGCAGAACGCAGGGCAGCAGTCGGTCCGGGGCTTCGAGCTCGACACCACCATCCAGCCCGACCCGTCGCTGGTGTTCACCTTCGCGGCGACCTACCTCGATCCGGTGTTCGACAGCTTCCCGGGTTCGGTGCTCGGCGACCTTTCGGGTCAGCGGGTTGGCGGGATTCCGGAATGGAGCCTGCGTACTTCGGCAACCCACACGCTGGAACTTGGCGATGCAGGCACGCGCTTCATCACCCGCGTCGACTACAGCCATGAAAGCAGCACGCCGATCAACAACGGCCTGCCGGGCTTCAACCGTGCGCTGGGCAACACCCGGATCTTCGAACGCGAAGTCAACCTGGTGAACGCGTCGATGACGCTGGCGCTCAGCAATGGCATTGAAATCGGCGCCTTCGCTCGTAACCTGCTCAACGACCAGTACATCCTCACCAACTTCGACGGTGTGGCGCAGGCCGGTACGGTGTCGGGCTATCCCAGCCCGCCGCGCACCTACGGCGGCGTGGTTCGCTTCAAGTTCTAAGCCACGCGCTCGGAACAACGAGAAAAGGGGCCTCGCACCATCGGTGCGGGGCCCTTTTCGTTTGCAGATGCGCCTCTACTGTGTTCGTCTGCAATAACTTCACATGCAGCAAGGGGATTGGGCATGGAGTGGATGATTCTGCCGTTCAAGCGTTACGCCGACTTCGGGGGCCGCTCGCGGCGCAAGGAGTTCTGGATGTTCCAGTTGCTCAACATCGTTCTGATGGCGGTGCTGGCCGGGCCGTTCATTGTGAGTGCCTTCACCGCCAGCGCCGCTGCGGGCACCGGGCCGGGGGCCGACGAGGCGATTGCCGAAGCCCTGCTCGCGGGCGGGATGGGCCTGTCGATGATCGGGGTCATGCTCTACGGCATCTATGCGCTCGCCGCGCTAATCCCGTCGATCGCGGTGACCGTGCGCCGCCTGCACGACCGCGACATGTCGGGCTGGTGGTATCTCGGGCTGGTGGTGGTAGGCATCATTCCGTTGATCGGCTTTGTCGCCAGCATCGCATACCTGGTGATCATGTTCCTGCCGGGCACCGACGGCGACAATCGCTTCGGGCCTGATCCCAAAAACCCCTACGGCGAAGACGTCTTCATCTGACCGTCTAGCGCCTGAAACAGGGGCATTGCCGATGGCTATCGGACGCATTTTTTCGACCAGCTTTGCCACGTTCCGGCAACGCTTCTGGTCGCTGGTGGGCATGTGGGCGGTGTTTTTCGCGATCCAGATAGCGGGCTCGGTGGTGCTCGGCATCGGGATGGCGGTGCTGGGCATGGCCGGCGCGGCGGGGCTTGGCGCGGGGCTCGAGGATCCTGCGGCGATAGGCATCGGCGTGATCATCTTCGTGGTGCTGTTCTACGCGGCCTATGTCGTTATCCTCCTCGCACAGCAGGCGGCGATGGTGACGCTCGCCTCGCCGC
>JANNWO010000014.1:0-34911 GCA_031408395.1 Sphingomonadales bacterium
CAGCTGCCCCGCACCCACCGCGTCCATTGGTCGAAGGCTCGCAAGGACGAAGTGGTGCGCGCCGTTCACGACCGGGCGATCAGCTTCCACGAGGCGCGCGAACGCTATCTGCTCAGCCGCAGCGAGTTCGAGCATTGGGAGGCCGATTACCGCGCGGGCGGCGGCGAAGACGCGCGCAAACAGGACGCTTGAAAAGCTACTTGCCTGCGACGGGGATCAGCACCTCGTTGCGGCGCAGGGGCCCGGGCACCATCGGCGCGTCGTAGAACGCGAACTCGGCCTCGCCCGCGGGCATCAGGCCTTGCGCCATCATCCAGTCCCGCAGCCGCGCCTCCATCAGCGCCAGATCGCTGGCCCCGCCATTGCCCGAGAAACGGATCGCTGCCATGCGCCGCGCCGGCATCTGGGTGAGCGTGATGTCGGCAGGTGCGGGCGGGAGGGTTTCGAGCGTATACTTGGCCGGCATCACGAACCGCATCCGCCATTCGCCGGGCTGCGTCTCGTCCTGCAAGACCGGCGCGGTCATGGCGATCTTGTCGCCGCCCGCGGGGCGGTCCTGCGCGAAGATATAGGCCGCAAGTCTCCGGAAGCTCGCCCCGCTGGCGCGCTCGCGGCTGCCAGTGTTGCTGACTTCGGCGACGACCAGCGCGGGGTAGTCACGCAACTCGAAATCGGTATCAGCCCGCACAAGGGCGAAGTCGGGCTCTTCGGTCTGGCGGTATTGGGCATACACGGCGGCGGCTCCCACAACGGCGAGGCCAGCGCCGACGGCGATCCATTTGGAGGCTTTCATCGCGTATCTCCTGGTCGAGGCACCCGAGAGATTAGTCCGCAAAGGCACCAATGGTTCCCGCGCCCATCGGCTTTCAGCGCCGGCCTAACGCGTGGGCGCGTCGAAATCGGCGGGCTTGTTCGCCACCCAAGCGACGAATTTGGCGATCGCGGCGTTATCGCGGATCACGCTGACCTTGTCGCCGATACGCGCCAGCTCGTTATTGGTGAAGTTGGCATGGATCGTCTTGTGGCAGATCGGGTGGATCGGCACCTTGACCTTGCCCTTCTTGGCCTTGGGCACAGGGTGATGCCACTGGACGATATCGCCCAGCTCTCGCTCGCATAGCCAGCAGATGAGGTGGTCGCCGCTGCTCATCCTTTCGCCTTCTCCGACGCCTTCTTCTTCTTCATCGCATCGTGGAAGCGGTCGGCCCAGCCGTCCTTCACCAGCTGCTCGGCGCGCACCATCCGCAGCTCCCCGGGAGCGACATCACGGCTGACAGCTGATCCTGCCGCGATGATGGCATCGGCCCCGATGCTGACTGGCGCGATTAGCGACGAGTTCGAGCCGATGAAGGCGCGTTCCCCGATCACGGTCTTGTGTTTGAAGTACCCATCATAATTGCAGGTGATCGTGCCAGCGCCGATGTTGGCGCCCGCACCGATGGTGGCATCGCCAAGATAAGTGAGGTGGCTCGCCTTTGCTCCTTCGCCCAACACCGCATTCTTCACTTCGACGAAGTTGCCGACGAAGCTGTCCTTTCCAAGCACCGTGCCCGGGCGCAGCCGGGCGAAGGGCCCGACCTTGACCCCGCTGGCGAGGCTTGCGCCCTCGATATGGCTGTTAGCGCGGATCAGCACGTTGTCGGCGATGGTCACGCCGGGGCCGAAGAAGACATTGGGCTCGATGGTAACGTCGCGGCCCACTTGCGTGTCCCAGCTGAAGAACACCGTCTCGGGAGCGATCAGGGTCGCGCCTTCGTCCATTGCGCGCAGGCGGCGTGCGGCCTGCCAGCGGCCTTCGGCGCCGGCGAGTTCGGCACGCGAGTTGATGCCCGCAACCTCATCCGCATCGATCTCGATCACCACCACCTTATCGCCGCGCGCAATCGCATTCGTGGCAACGTCAGGGAGGTAATACTCGCCTTGTGCGTTATCATTGCCGACCGCTTCGAGCAGCGGCCACATGTCGTCCGAGTGCGCGACGATCAGCCCGGAATTGCACAGGTTGCAGGCACGCTCGGCTGCGTTCGCGTCCTTGTATTCGACCATCTTGCTGACTGTACTGTCTGCCCCGGCGATAATCCGGCCATAGGCGAGCGGATCGGTCGGGCGAAAGCCGAGCACTGCGACCTTGGCCCCGCTCTCCAGCGCGCCGAACAAGCGCTGCACCGTCTGGGCGCGCACCATGGGGCAATCTCCGAAGCATACCAGCACCAGACCGCTGAAATCGGCGAGAGCAGGCTTGGCCTGCAATGCGGCGTGGGCGGTGCCCAATTGCGGCTCCTGCAAGGCGACCGTGACATCGCGCTCCGCCAGCGCGGCGGCGAGCTGCTCATGCCGGTCTCCCGCTACCACCACTGTCCGCGCGAGCTGAGCCTCCGCCAGACTGTCGAGCAGGTGGAGCAACATTGGCTTGCCAGCGATTGTGTGCAGCACCTTGTGCGTATCGCTCTTCATGCGGGTGCCCTTGCCCGCGGCAAGGATGATGGCGGCAAAGGGATGGGTCGCGATGGTCATGTTCTCGTCCTTAGGCAAAGCTGGCGCTGCCAGCAATTGCTTGCGGTTTGAAGTCGCATCCGCCAATTCGCCGCCCATGACCGACATCCCCTTCGACGCGATCGGCTTCGATCTCGACGGTACCCTGCTCGACACCTTCCGTGACCTGGGCGCGGCGGTGAACCATGCATTGGCGCTCGGCGGTTTCCACGAGGTGTCAGTGGAGAGCAGCAAGGACCTGATCGGCGGCGGGGCCAAGATCATGCTCGCCCGGGCGGTGGACGCGCAAGGCGGGCTGCCCGAGGACGAGTTCAAGCGGCTCTACAAGGCGATGCTGGGCTATTACGAGGCGCATAATGCCGTCCACACCGTGCCCTACCCCGGCGTGCGCGAGACGCTGGCGGAGTTGGCGGCGCGTGGAGTGCGCATGGCGGTGGTCACCAACAAGTTCGAGGGCTTCGCCCGCAATGTCCTCACCCAGCTGGATCTGATCGGCCAGTTCGAGACAGTGATCGGCGGCGACTCAATGGGCAAGGGCGCTGACAGCCAATTCCTCGCCAAGCCCCACCCTGCCCCGGTCATCAAGGCGCGGGAGGTGACAGGCAGCGGCCGCTTCGTCTTCATCGGCGACTCCACCTATGACGCACGTGCGGCCAAGGCGGCGGGCGTGCCCTTCGTCGCGGCGGCCTATGGCTATTGCGATGCGCATGCGCGCGAGATGGGCGCGGATACGGTTATCGATTCGTTCGCGGAACTGATTCCCGCCCTCGCACGCCTTCGTCCCGCCGCCTGACCCTACGGCATCGCCCTCTGCCTCTTGCGCTGTTGCAACGGCCGCGCGAAAGTGCCACGCAGCGCGCCGCATATCGGTTTACGCGGGCGTAAAGCGCAAGGGCGCGCCGCCCTCTCACACCCACAGGAGAGCACAGTCATGACCATCAGCTTTAAGGACAAGGTCGCCATCGTTACCGGTGCCGGCGGCGGGCTCGGCAGAGCCTATGCGCTCGAACTCGCCCGGCGCGGCGCGAAGGTCGTCGTCAACGACCTGGGCGGCTCGCGCGACGGCACCGGCACCTCGGACGCAGCGGCCGAGGTCGTCGCCGAAATCGAGGCGATGGGCGGCGAGGCGATCGCCAACGGCCATTCGGTGACCGAGTACGACCAGATGGAAGCAATGGTCGCCGCGGCGAAGGAAAAGTGGGGCGGCATCCACGTCCTCATCAACAATGCTGGCGTGCTGCGCGACAAGACCTTCATCAAGATGGAGCCCACCGACTTCGAATTCGTCGTCAAGGTGCACCTCACCGGATCGGCCTTCGCCACCAAGGCGTGCTGGGAAACCTTCCGCGAGCAGGGCTATGGCCGCATCCTGATGACCGCGTCCTCGACCGGCCTGTTCGGCAACTTCGGCCAAGCCAATTATGGCGCGGCGAAGCTCGGCCTCGCCGGTCTCACCAAGACGCTGGCGCTGGAAGGCGCGAAGTACAACGTGCGCTGCAACACCCTCTCGCCGGTCGCGGGCACCCGCATGACCCAGGACCTCTTCCCCGAGGAAGCTTTCAAGCTGTTCGCGCCTGAAAACGTGGTTCCGGCGGCGCTGTACCTCGTCTCCGAGGACGCACCGACCAACGCGATCGTCGGCGCGGGCGCAGGCGGCTTCCACTCCTCGTGGACGGTTATGAACGACGCCGTGTGGTTGCCGGAAGGCGAACGCACCGTCGAAGGCTTCGCCGAGCGTTGGGAAGAGATCAATTCCTTCACCAACCTCATCGCCCCGCAATCGGGCAGCGAGCAGTCAGGCAATATCCTCAGGGCGATGCAGAAGGTCACCGGCACGGGACCTGCCAGCGCGCGGGGGTAAGCTGCGGCAACCGGAAAAAATCTTGCCTTCCCAACGCCCTCGTGCAGAAATGCTCGGGGGCGTTTTTCTATGGTGCGACGTCCGTAGACAGGGGGTCGGCAATGCAAGCGATTGGAATTGACGCAGGGATGGAAACACTGCGCCAGCGCGAACGAATCGCAGTCTTTGCGACGTACGCAGTCATGGCGATGTTCGTATTGGTGATCTTCGGCGAGATTCTCGAGCTTGCCGGGGTGATCGATCTACTCGCGGCGCCGGATGATCCGCTGGCTCTGGTGTACACGGCGGTTCTGATCGCAAGTTTCGTCGTATACCTAGGGTCGATCATCGCAGTGTCGATGTGGATCTATCGCGCCCATGCCAATCTCCACGCGGCCGGCCTTTACGGCTTGGAATTTTCACCTGGGTGGGCGGTCGGCTGGTATTTCATCCCAATCGCTAGCCTGTTCAAACCGTTTCAGGCCATGCGCGAGCTGTGGAGCGAAAGTCACCAAACCAGCAACGGCTTCAGCGAACAGGCACCCGGAAACCTTGGCATGTGGTGGGGGTTCTGGATCATCGGCAACATCCTCGGCAATGTCAGCACGCGGCTGGAATTCATGGGTGACGGAAGCAATCAGGAGATTGCCGTGATCTTGGGGCTGGCATCATCGGTTTGCACGATTGGCTCGGCGTGGCTGCTTTTGCAGATCATGCGCGCTATCACCACCGCACAAGCCGATGGCATCGCGGTCACCCAGACCTTCGAGTAGCCGTCAGCCTCGCCTAATCGACCGCCTTGAATAGCCGCCGTTCCATCGGGGCGAGGACATTGGCGAGGTCGTGGCCGCGCTTCAGGATCTGGCCGTGTTCGCCGAATAGCGTCCACATACCCTGCTTTGAACGGAGCGCCGGACGCTTTTCGACGCGGGCCTGAGGGCGCTCAGAAGCACGGCGGAAGGCGGCGAAGGTTGCTGCCTGACGGGTAAAGTCCATCGCGTAATCGCGCCACTCGCCAGCAGCCACCATCCGGCCGTAGAGATCGAGGATGCGCATTAGCTCCGCACGCTCGAAGCCGACCTGATCCGCAGCGCGCGCGGGGAAAGGAACCACTTGTCCCGGAACACCCGGAGTATGAGGTGCAGCCATCCTCGCGTTCAGTCCTTCGCCGCGCGCTTGCGCAGGCGCACCGGTGCGTCGGCGGGTTCAGGGGCTGTCTCAGGAACCGGAAGGGCGCGCTCGGCGATTAGCGCCTTCATCGCCTCCATCTCCTCGCGCATCGCGGCGACCTCGCCCTCGAGCTTCTCGATGCAGTCGCGGCGCGGGCGTCCCTGATCATCGCACGGCGGATCGTCGCACGGCGTTCCGTAGGGGACAAAATCGCGCATCCATTCCTCGGCCGGCACCAGCGTCGAGCGGGCCTTGATCCCGACCATCGTCGCGCCCGCGGGCACATCCTCGGTCACGACCGCATTGGCGCCCACGCGCGCCCGCTCGCCGACGACAATCGGCCCGATGATCTGCGCGCCCGAGCCGATGATGACATTGTCCGCGAGCGTCGGGTGGCGCTTGCCGCCCTTCCCATTGGCGGGGTTGGTGCCGCCCAGCGTGACGCATTGGTAGATCGTGACATTGTCGCCGATCTCCGCCGTCTCGCCGATCACGGTGAAGCCGTGGTCGATGAAGAAGTTTTTCCCGATCGTTGCGCCGGGATGGATATCGATCGCGGTCAGCAGGCGCCCGATGTGATTGACGACGCGCGCGAGGAAATAGAGCTGCGCCTCGAACAGCCAATGCGCGACGCGGTGGAAGCCCATCGCCCAGACGCCGGGGTAAAGCAGGATCTCCCAGCGCGAACGCGGCGCTGGGTCGCGTGCACGGATCGAGTCCAGATAGCTGACAAGTTGCTCGAGCATCGCCCTCAACATTCCATCAAAGCGCGGCCGATGCAATCGCGCCGCGCGACCTCAAAGCAGGCGCTGCTGCTCGGGCCCGTGAAGGGCCTCGAGCGCAGCGCGCCACACAGACATGGTGGCAGGCGTCTGGCGTTCAAGGGAAATGCGATCGATCGCCGCCACCAGCGCCTCGATCGCGGCGAAACTGCGGGTGGTTCGGGGCACCAGATAATCGGCCGCGCCCTCGGGCAGCGAAAGCGCGCGCTGCTCGGCATGGGCGAGGATCAGCTCGCCCGCCATGTCGTCGTCGGGGGCTTGGATCGCGAGCCTGAGCGAGCCGCCGATGCGCGAGGCCAGGTCCGGCAAAGCGATCCGCCAGCCGCCATGCTCCTCATCCGCGTTGGCGATAAGGAGCAGCGCGCCGCCTTCCCGCAGGCCGCCCTGCTGCACGGCGTTCCAGCGGTGAAACAGGTCGGTCTCATCGCGTGTCTCGGCGTTGTCGATCACCTCAAGACGCTCTGCCCCGATATGCGTGCGCACCCAGCGGCCGATCAGCGACTTGCCCGACCGCGTCGGCCCGGCCAGCACCGCGACATGGAACGGCCAGCGTTCGGGCGTCTGCAACGCCTCGATCACCGCCGCATTGGCATTACCGATGACGATCCGCTGGGCGTTCGTGGACAAGTGCCCGGCCAGCGGCAGGGCGATCTGGGACGGAATGTCGCTCGCGCTCATCGGCCTGAGCCTCAGCGGCTGATGGCGAGCGCGTTCGCCCCTCGCCGAACGCTGAACCCCCGCGCCTCGATCGCCGCGGCGAGTTCATCGAGCGAGCCGGCATAGCTTACCGCCATCACCGATGTGCCGCCGATCGCGGTGCTGGTCACGCCCACGCCGCGCACGCCGCTGGCGGTGCGCACCGCGCCAAGCGACGCGTCGAAGCTGCCGGCATCAGGGGTTGCGAACTGCACGGTGATGAGCCGCACTTGCACCTCGCCCGGCTCGATGCCGGTCACCGGCTGGGCCTCGATCTGCGGGACCGCGCCGGTTGCCAGCGCCGCCTCGGAGGCCCGGCGCGCCTGCGCAGCGCGGCCGATATCGATCAGCCGCTGGATAGCCGCATCGATCTGCCCCCCGGCGCCCAGCCGCAGCGTCGGATCAGGCCGCAGCTTCCCCGAATTGAGCGCGGCGGAGAATATCCCGTCGAACCGCTCCACCGCCTGTGCCAACATATCGGGCAGCGCATCGGGGCTGTCGGCGGTGAGCGTGAAGGTCTCGAGCGGGCGGCTATCGGGGCCGTAGCGCGCGGTGAAGGTGCCGTTGACCGGCCCGCCGGGGAACTGATGCTCGAGCCGGGCAAAGGCCATCAGCACGTCGGTCGCACCATACTGGTCGAGCGTCGTGCGCCACCAGCCGCGGCTGCGGCGGGTCGCCTGCCCGAAATTGACCAGCAGCGAATCGCCCCCCGCACCGTTGAGGCGCACGTAGTCGATCCGGCTCCCGCCCGGATTGAACTCGGCCCAGGCGCTCTGCCAGGGATTGCGCTGCTCGAAGGTGATATACGCGCCGCCGCTCTCCACGACCGGGATGAGCAGCAGCGGGGCCGAACGGCTCGCCTGTTGTGCTCCGCCGAGATAGCCTCGCGCGCGCTGGCGGTCGAAGACCACGCCGAGCGTCGCGATGTAGCGGCGCGGGCCGAGCCGCTCGCGCTCGATCACGATTGCCGAGACGAGGCCTGAAAGCTGTCCTTCGGAGAGCTGCGGCCCGCCAAGCTTGGCCCAGGCCTGCTTCTGCGCCTCGCGCCAACCATTGGCGCGCGCTTCCTCGGCGCTCTTGCCAGACACGTCGACGCTGATGCCCTTGACTTCGATGTCGGCGCTGGCGGCTGTCGGCGCGATGCCGCGATCGCCTGCGACCTGCGCCAACAGGGCATAGCCGCCGCCCATCAGCGCTAGAGCTATTGCAGCACCGCCGAGCCAGCGCAGGAGCGCTCGGTTGGGTGCGGCAACGGGGCCGGGAGGGGACAGCGAGGCGTTCATGGGGAAAATCACTAGTCCTTTGCCCAATGGCGAGTGGAATTCCAAGCGCGAACAGCTATGGCGGCGTGCATGACTTCGGGGACAAACGACGAGAGCGCGCCGCAAGGCCAGGGCTACACCTACGCGGGCGCAGGCGTATCGATCGCTGCGGGCAATGCGCTGGTCAAGGCCATCGCCCCGCTAGCGAAGGCCACGGCGCGGCCCGGCGCGACGAGCGCGCTGGGCGGTTTCGGCGGGTTCTTCGATCCCAAGGCGGCCGGTTACAAGGACCCTCTACTGGTCGCGGCGAACGACGGCGTCGGCACCAAGCTGAAGCTTGCAATCGAGCATGACCGGCACGACACCGTCGGCATCGACTTGGTCGCGATGTGCGTCAACGACCTCATCGTGCAGGGCGCCGAGCCTTTGTTCTTCCTCGACTACTTCGCCACCGGCAAGCTGGAGAACGGGGTCGCGGAACGCGTGATCGCGGGGATCGCCGAGGGCTGCAAGATGGCCGGCTGCGCGCTGATCGGCGGCGAGACGGCGGAGATGCCGGGGATGTATGCGCCCGGCGACTACGACCTTGCCGGCTTCTGCGTCGGCGCGGTGGAGCGCGGCGAGCAGCTCACCGGCGACAAGGTCGCGCCGGGCGACGTGCTGCTGGGACTGGCGTCGAGCGGCGTCCACTCCAACGGCTATTCGCTGGTCCGCAGACTGGCGGCTGACAAAGCCTGGAAGCTAAATCGCCCCGCCCTGTTCGATCAGGAGCAATTGCTGATCGACACGCTGATCGCGCCCACGCGCATCTATGTCGCGAGCCTGCTGCCGCTGATGCGAGCGGGCCTGATCAACGCGCTCGCCCACATCACCGGCGGCGGGCTGCTCGAGAACATCCCGCGCATCCTGCCCGATGGCGCCCACGCCCATGTCGATGCCGACCTGTGGCCCCAGCCGCGGCTGATGGCGTTTCTTCAGGCGCAGGGGCATATCGAGCCCGAGGAAATGGCGCGCACCTTCAACTGCGGGGTCGGCATGGTGCTGGCCGTCGCGGCGGACAAGGTTGCCGAGGTCACCCAGCGGCTCGAAGCGGCGGGGGAAACCGTCGTGACGGTGGGCCACATTGAAGCGGGCGCAAAGGGCTGCACCGTGCGCGGCTCGGTCGAGACCTGGTCCGCCAAGGCCGGATGGAGCGCGACGCATCTTGGCTGAAAAGTCCCGCATCGCCGTCCTCATTTCGGGCGCGGGGACCAATATGGCCGCGCTGGTCTATGCCAGCCGCATCGGCCAATGCCCCTACGAGGTGGTGCTGGTCGCCAGCAATGACCCGGACGCCCCAGGCCTCGCGCTCGCCGCGGCAGAGGGCATCGCCACCTTCGCGCTTCCGCACAAGGGCATGACCCGCGAAGCGCACGACGCAAGCATGGAAGCTGCGGTGCTGGAAGCGGGTGCCGACACGATCGTGCTCGCCGGCTACATGCGCATCCTCTCGGACGGGTTCGTGGAGCGATGGGCCGGGCGGATGCTCAACATCCACCCCTCGCTGCTGCCGCTCTACAAAGGGCTCGACACCCACGCGCGCGCGATTGCGGCGGGGGATAGCTATGCGGGGGCAAGCGTGCATCTGGTGACCCCCGAGCTCGACGCGGGCGAGGTGCTGGCGCAGGTGCGCATGCCGATCGCACCCGGCGACACGCCGGAGAGCCTCGCCGAGCGCATCAAATTCGCCGAACACCAGCTCTACCCGCGCGCGGTGGCGGAATATGTCGGGCGCTGGCGGGACCCTGTGCACCTGCTCGAGCGGCTCCGCGCCCTCGCCCTTACCCTTGCCGAAACCGACGAGCGCGAGAGTCACGGCAGCCCGGGTTTTCGCGTCGGCGGCGAGAAGACGGGCAAATACTTCGCCTATTTCGCTGACCAGCACCACGGCACGCCGCATATCGCCCTACTGGTCCGCACCGGATCGATGGACGAGCTGCTCAACCTCGTCGAGAGTCACCCCGAAATCTATTTCAAGCCCGCCTATTACGGCGCAAGCGGCTGGGTGGGGATAATCCTCAACCGGCCCGGTGTGGACTGGGACGAGGTCGCCGAGTGGCTCCAGAGGAGCTGGCGGAGCGTCGCGCCCAAGCGGCTGACGCGCATGATGGACGCGGCGGACCTGTTTTGAAGACAATGGTCGCCACCCTGCTCCTCGGCCTTATGCTGACGCTGGGCTTGTGCGCGCTTTCGGCATGGCAATCATCGTTCGCACCAATCGATTGCTCTGACGGCTATGGTCACGGCCCCGATCCCGGCACGCGAGAATGTGACAATGCGATCGAATGGGCGATGGAGCATCGTCCGCAGATCATTCTCGGAGCGTTTCTCGCACCTTTACCGTGGTGCCTTGCCGGGATGGCCTGCGTACTGCTTGTGCAGGGCTTGACCACACTCCTGCGGTCGCGTGGGATCAATTTCTGAAGATGCCGGTCCGGTCACCCCCTGTCCGCGATCATCTGCTCGCAAGAGGACCGCTGGCCGAGCGGGCCAATGCCTTACTCGGCAAGGCGTGGGAGCGCGGGTGGCTCCCTCCCCCCGATCTCGACGCGGACTCGCTGTGGGCGCTCGCAGCCAAGCCCTATGGCGCACGCGCGCAAGCGGCGGAGCACGGCGGGCGCTCGGCAGAGGACGTCGCCGACTTCCGCGAGCGGCTGACGCGCATGATTGCGTCAATCGAGGCCGAGGCCGATCTCAATCCGCTGGGCCGGGCTATGGCCTGGGGGCAGCTGTCGCGGGTGGTCAAGAACCGCCTCGCCTTCGGGGCGCTATGGCTTGAGCGGCCCGAGCTGCTCGCCGCAACACTCGCCCCGCCGATCATCGTCATCGGCCATATGCGCAGCGGCACCACCCGCGTCCACACGCTGCTCGCTGCCGACCCCGCGCATTCGCACACCCGCTATTGCGATGCCTATCACCCTGTCCCAGCCCCGCTTGGCATGAACCGGGTGAAGGCAGCGCTTGAACTCGCGATGCTGGGGATGCTCAACCCGTGGATGCAGTCGATCCACCCGATGGCCCCGGCCGCGGTCGAGGAGGAGCTGGCGTGGATCTCCGCCGCGCTCCACCACTCGATCTACGAAAGCCAGTGGCACATCCCCGCCTATTCGGCATGGAGCGAGGCGCGCGATCCAGCGCCCGTCTACCGCGAATTCGTCCGCATCCTCACAACCGACGCTGTGCACCGGGGCGTGGCGGACAAGCCGCGCGTACTGAAAGTCCCTGCTTTCGCCGAGGACCTTGCGACGCTGTTGAACCTGATCCCCGACGCACGGCTCGCTATTGCCGAGCGCGAGCACGAGGCTGTGCTGAGGAGCGCCGTCAGCCTCGCGGCGAACCAGATGGCGATGCAGTCCGACAGCTGCTGCCTTGAAGCGATCGAGGCGCGCTGGCGGCACAAGATCGCGCTGCGCGAGGCGCGGATGGCCGGCGTGCTGAAGGACTGGCAGGGGCCGATCGCGCGAGCCTTCTTCGATGATCTCAATGCCGATTGGGAGGCCGCGATCGCGCGCGTCTATGCCGACCTCGGCCTCGCTCTTACCCCCGCAGCGTTCGCCGCAATGCGCCGCGTCATGGCCGCGAGCGAGGGCGGGCATCACCACGCCCATGCCGAGCAATTGGCGAGGTTTGAACAAGCAGACTGAGCGCCCCAAAGCAAAAGGGCCGCCCCTCGCGGGACGGCCCTTTGCAATTCGTCAGACCTGCAAATCAGCCGACGACTTCTTCCGGCTTGAAGAAGAACGCGATTTCGATCGCGGCGTTCTCTTCCGAATCCGAACCGTGGACGGTGTTCTCACCGATCGACAGCGCCAGTTCCTTGCGGATCGTGCCCGGAGCAGCGTCAGCGGGGTTGGTCGCGCCCATGATGTCGCGGTTGCGGGTGACGGCGTCTTCGCCCTCGAGCACCTGCACCACCACCGGCTCGCTCATCATGAACTCGGTGAGCTCGCCGAAGAACGGGCGCTCGGAGTGGACCGCGTAGAAGCCCTCGGACTGCTCGCGGGTCATGTGGATGCGCTTGGAAGCGACGACGCGCAGGCCGGCTTCTTCCAGCATCTTGGTGACCGCACCGGTCAGGTTGCGGCGGGTGGCGTCAGGCTTGATGATCGAGAAGGTGCGGGTGACCGCCATGAGTATGCTCCTGTGAACGTCTTTTTATAGTTGGGGGACTTGGCCGCGGCCCGTAGATGTTGCGGTGCAAAATGGCAAGCATGAGCGCACTGCGCCTCCGTGCGCGGTGGTTTCTATCAGGCGGCACACGTCGTATGCTTTCGCCGGGGACTTAAGACGGGGAACATCATGGATCACGATCACAAGCTTTCGCGGCGCCATTTCGCAGGCGCGGCACTTACCGCTGCGGGGCTCGTGGCCAGCGGCGGAATCGCTCGCGCGGCAGAGCCAGCGCTGACAGCCGGAGGCCCGCTCGGGCCGTTCTATCCGATCATGCGGCCGGGTGATGACGACTTCGACATGACCCAGATCAAAGGCAACGCCGCGCGCGCGCTCGGCCGGGTCATCGAAGTCACGGGCCGGGTGCTGGACCGCAAGGGCAATCCGGTGAGCGGCGCCGAGCTCGAGCTGTGGCAATGCAATGCTGCCGGGCGCTACGCCCATCCGGGCGACATTGCCACGGCACCGCTCGATCCCAATTTCCAAGGATACGCGCGGCTGATGACGGGCCAGACCGGCGAGTGGCGAGTGCGCACCATCAAGCCGTCAGGCTATGACAGCCCGATCGGCCGGCGCACCCCGCACATCCACTTCGACATCAAGGGCCGCCAGCACCGGCTCATCACCCAGATGTATTTCAACGAGGACACCGCGGCCAACAGCAAGGACGCGCTCTATAACGAGCTGGGCGAGGGTGCGGTGACTGCGATGGCTAAGCAGGCCAAGACGGATCGCTACCGGTGGGACATCGTGCTCCTCGATACCTGAGGCGAGGCGCCTAACCGCTCGCGCCCAAGCCGAAGATCAATTGCCCCGTGGTGGGAGCGCCCTGTGTGGCGGTAGCGGCAATTCTTCCGCCGCCCCGCTCGCCGACCATGATGAAGGTATCGCCGGTTTCCGCCTCGAGCGTGATGGCAAAGCCCGCCGCCTTCGCCTGCTCGCGGTAATGCGCGATCACTTCCGCTGCTGGCGCGTCGGTCTCGAAGGTAACGAGCGTATTCTGCCCTTCACCCGTGCGCGTGACCATCGAATTGCCGACAACCCGCGCTCCGGGAAACAGGCTGAAACCCTCTGGCAAACTGACCGGCACTTTCGGCCCCGAACGCAAGGTGGCGATGCCGTCCTTTTGCGGGATGGTGATGCGGGTCTCGCCGGTCGCAGGGTCGATGATGTGCTCGGTGGAAGTGCCCGGCCCGGAGTCGCCTGCGCCCGGCAAATTCGACGCGTCGAGCCAGGTCAGCGCTAGCACAGCCAGCCCGAGACCAACGAGCAACAGTCCTACCAGAACTGCGATCCGTATGCGCATCCGCTGCGTGCCCCTGTCATATCGCCCTGCGCATCATCTCCCATCACAAGGCGCGCGGCAAGCGATCAACCCTTCTTCACCCAGCGCCCGTCTTCCTGGGCATAATACGCCCGCTCGACCCCTTCGCGGCCGTCCTGCGCGCGCCATGCCAGCCGCGCATCAGGAGCGCCCTCGGGGGGGAACAGCAGGAAGACGCGGGCGAAGCTTGCCGCATCGCGCCAGGTGCCGTCGGCAAGGATCAGATGGCTCGCGCCGTTGCCGGGCGCGATGTCGTCGGCCAGCAGCACCGGCTGGCGATCGGCCCCCGGTGCATCGGCCTCGCCGTTCGCGAGAAAGCTCTCCGGCCCTGCTTGCCACAACGCGCCGGAGATCGCGGCGCGCTGCGCAGGATCGGCCGAGACGACCAGCACCCGTTCGCCCTGCGACACCGCACGCTTGGCGATCAGCGTCACGACTTTCTCGAGCGGGTCATTGGTGACTTGCCAGAAATCGAGCTTCATGGCGCGCCGCCCGCCACGTTAGCGGGAGTCCCGATCCGTTGCAGCGCCCAGAACAGGCCCAGCGCGCAGATCACCAACGAAATCAGCGGCACCGGAAACAGCTCCGCCCATGATCCATCTGCCATCGCTACCAGCGATCCGGGAAAGGGAATCAACTGCCATTGTTCGAAATCGCGATAGGCGACCGCAGGGGCGAAGATTGCCGCGACAATGATTGCGATCGCGGAGTTGCCTTGGGTGGTGCCCCGCCGGCCTTTGCGCGCCAGCAGCACCAACGGGACCGCCACCAGCGCCGCCAGTGCCATGATCCCCCAAAAGAAGAATCGTCCGACGCCCGAGAAATCGCTCGCCAACGCCGGGCTTGCGAACATCAGGGCCGTTGCCACCAAGCCAAGCCGCACCGCCTTGCGCATCACTGCTTCCCCTCGCCGCCAGACTTCGCGGTACCCCGGCAGCGGTCGGAACAATACTTCACATTGTCCCAGTCCCGCTCCCACTTCTTGCGCCACGTGAAGGGCAGCCCGCAGGAAAGGCACGTCTTGCTCGGCAGATCGGATTTCTTGCGCATCTTTGGGATGGCGGAGGCCTCCAAGTTAGCCTTCGGCCACATCCCGCACGAACTGGTCGAGTAGGCGCACGCCGTAACCGGTCGCGCCCTTGTCCCATGTCGCGCCGGGTTTGTTCGACCAGACCATGCCCGCGATGTCGAGGTGCGCCCAGGGGGTGCCGTCCTTGATGAAGCGCTGGAGGAACTGCGCTGCGGTGATCGAGCCGGCCTCACGCGGGCCGACGTTCTTGATGTCGGCGATCGGCGAATCGATCAGCTTGTCATACTCGGCCCCGAGCGGCATGCGCCAAAGCTTGTCGCCGCTGGTCTTGCCCGCGTCGGTGAGCTGCGCGGCGAGCGTGTCGTCATTGGCGAACATCCCTCCATGCTCGTTGCCAAGCGCAATGATCATTGCGCCGGTCAGCGTGGCAAGGTCAACGATGCGCGCCGGGGCATACTGCTCCTGCGCCCAATGCAGCGCGTCGCACAGCACAAGGCGGCCTTCGGCGTCGGTGTTGAGCACTTCGACCGTCTGGCCGCTCATGGTGGTGACAACGTCACCGGGGCGCTGCGCCTTGCCGTCAGGCATGTTCTCGACAAGGCCCATGACGCCGACGATGTTGGCCTTGGCCTTGCGGGTGACCAGTGCGAGCATCGCGCCCGCAACAGCGCCCGCACCGCCCATGTCCCACTTCATGTCTTCCATGCCCGGCGGCGGCTTCAGCGAGATGCCGCCGGTGTCGAAGGTTACGCCCTTGCCGACGAACACGGTCGGCTTCTCGCCCACCGCGCCGCCGTTCCAGCGGATCGCGAGCATCTTCGATTCGCGCTCCGAGCCGAGGCCCACGCCGATCAGCGCGCCCATGCCGAGCGCGGTCATCTCCGCCTCGCCCAGCACAGTGATTTCCGCGCCGGTGCCAGCAAAGGCCTGCTCGCAGGCGGCGACGAAACTGGCGGGGTAGATGATGTTGGCAGGCTCGGCGACGAGCCCGCGGGTGAACTCGACGCCCTTGGCGACGGCTTCCTCGCGCGCCCATGCGGCCTCGGTGCCCTCGGGCGCGCCAGTCACGTGGACGGCGACGAGCGAGGGGCGCTTGTCGGCAGCGAGCCGCGTGCGATACTTGTCATGGCGCCAGGCGCGCAACCGCAGGCCGAGCAGCACAGCGGCCGCTTCGTCCTCCGTCAGGGCTGCATGGGCAAGGTCGAGCACCAGCGTGGTCTCGCCCGAAACGAGATACTTGGCGGTCAGCGCCGCGCCCGCACGCTCGCACCCGGCGCGGCGGTCGGCGGCGTCGGTCTCGCCCACACCGACCAGCGCAATACGCTTCACAGTGCCATCAACGCTGGCAAAGCCTTCGAAGACCTGCGCCGCGCGTCCGCCGAAGCGCGACGCGGCCGCACCCTCGACCAACGCGGCGTCGAGCCCGGCGAGGGCTGCGCCCTGATTGACCAGCCGCGCATGGAGGCGGACATCTGCGGGGGCGGCGGCGGCGAATTGGATCTGCATGGGGGCTCCGAGGATCAAGTGTATGGCCCCGGTCGGCGCACCGCTGTCAGGGCGCTTTGCGCCTGCGACAAGCCGCACGCGCTAGGGGTGCAATGGCGATTGCGATTAGGCGCGAGCGGTGCAATAGGCAAGGCCATGTCGGGAGGCCCGCCAGTGGACACGCGCAAGGTCGCGGACCCCGCCCAGCGCGTGCCCACGCGGGGCATCGCATCGCGTTTCGTTGTCGCGCTGGCGCTGCTGGGAACCGCCGCACCGCTCGCCGCTCAGGACGCCGCCCAGAACAGGCCGTCCGCCTCAGCCGCCGACGAACTGCCAGCCCCCAACGAACTAATCGTCACCACTGTTGCGCCGCGCAAGATCGACTTCGAGGCGACCCAACTCAGCTACGAAGACGAAAGCGACACCGTCACCGCCACCGGCAATGTCATCCTGCGTTCGGAAGACCGCTCGGTGCGCGCCGATGCTGTCACTTGGGACCGCAAGTCGGGCAAGATCATGGCCACTGGCAACGTCCGGATCGTCGACGAGGCGGGCAACCAGCTGTTCACCGATCAGGTCGAACTGACCGAGGAATTCGACACGGGCGCCATGTCCGAGCTGCTGATCGCCCTGCGCGCCGGCGGGCGCCTCGCCGCACGCTCGGCGATACGCGGCGCGGACGGGGTCGCGGTGCTCACCGATGCGGCCTACTCGGCCTGTGCCGTCACCAATGCCGATGGCTGCCCGAAGAACCCGAGTTGGCGCATAACTGCCAAGCGCGTGGTGTACGACCAGAAAACCAGTCTGATCAGCTTCTCGGGCGCGATGCTCGAATTGTTCGGGGCGCGCATCCTGCCGCTGCCCGGCCTCGGGCTGCGCAGCGACGGCAAGGGCGCATCGGGCTTCCTCGTCCCTGACGTGCGAGTCTCACAGGTCAACGGCCTCGAGCTTTCCAGCAGGTATTACTGGCGCGTCGCCGACAATGCCGACCTGACGTTGGGCGCCTTCGTCTTCTCGAACGTCGCGCCGATGGTGACTGCCAACTGGCGGCACCTCACCGAAAAGGGCGCCTATCAGATCACCGGCTATGCAACGGCGAGCGACCGTTCCACCGACTTCACCGGCGCGAACAGCTTTCAGAGCGAGCCGCGCGGCTATCTCGATGCCAATGGCCACTTCCAGTTCTCGCCCGACTGGAGCCTGACCGGCTCGGTGCGCCTCGCCAGCGACCGCACCTTCGCGCGCCGCTACGACATCAGCCGCGACGACCGGCTGCGCTCGACGATCAATCTCGAGCGGATCACCGAGCGATCCTATCTCTCGATCGCAGGCTGGGCGACACAGTTGCTGCGACTGAATGGGGCGCAGGGCCAGGTGCCGCTCGCGCTCCCCGCGGTCGATTACCGCCAGAAGGTCGGAGGCAAGATCCTCGGCGGCGACCTGATGGTTCAGGCCAACTCCCTCGCCCTGCTGCGCAATGACGGACAGGACACCCAGCGTGCCTTTGCCGGAGCGCAGTGGGATCTGAAGCGCCTGACCCGCATGGGCCAGGTCGTCTCGCTCACCGCGCTGGTGCGCGGCGATGTCTACAACACCAACAACAGCCTTGCGACCGTCACCGCGGCCTATCGCGGCGACGAAGGCTGGACGGCGCGCGGCATCGCCACCGCCGCGATCGATGTCGAATGGCCCTTCGTGGGGCAGGCCTTCGGCGGCACGCAGGTCTTCACCCCGAGGCTGCAATTCGTCGCCAGCCCGCGGGTGCGCAACCTCAGCGTTCCCAACGAGGACGCGCGCGCGATCGACCTTGAGGATTCGAACCTCTTCGCCCTCAACCGTTTCCCCGGATACGACCGGGTCGAGGACGGCAGCCGCGTCACATGGGGCGTCGACTGGGAGCTGCAACGCCCCAATTGGCGGGTCAAGTCGACCATCGGCCAGTCCTTCCGGCTCGAAGCGCCCCGGCCGGGCCTGCTGCCCCAAGGCACGGGATTGTCGGAGCGGGTCTCCGATTTTGTCGGTCGCACCGAAATCCGCTTCCGCAACCTCGTCAGCTTCACCCACCGCTTCCGGCTCGACAAGGACAGCGCGGCGGTGCGCCGCAACGAGATCGACGCGACGATCGGCTCACGGCGCACCTATCTCGAATTCGGCTACCTCCGATTGAACCGCGACATCGCCACGGTCGAGGATTTGCGCGACCGCGAGGAGCTGCGCGCCGCCGGGCGCGTCGCGATCGGGCGGCGCTGGTCGGTGTTTGGCTCGGGAGTGTTCAACCTCACCGACCGCGAGGAAGACCCGGTGTTCCAGTCCGATGGCTTCCAGCCGATCCGCACCCGCCTCGGCGTCGCCTATGCCGACGATTGCATCGAGTTCGGCGCGACATGGCGGCGCGACTTCATCGACGCAGGCGACGCGCGGAGCGGCAATGCGTTTCAGGTGTTCTTCGCCCTTCGTAACCTTGGCTTCCGCTAATCCTGCGGCGAATACTCCGGTCGATTGGCAGGGAGCGCAAATGACGTTAAAGGGCACGCCGGACGAAGCGGGGCGACCACATGGGGTCTTAGGGAACTCAGCTTCCATTCAGCCGGTGGGGGGCATCGGCGCATGACGGGCGCGAGCAATCGCGCGGAATATTAGGCCAAAAGGCGGGACATAACGCGTGAGTGTGAAGCTGTTTACCAAGGCGCTCTTTGCCAGAACCGGAACCGCATTGACGGTGGCCGGCATCATCGGCCTCGCGCTCGCCCCGGCGGCGGCGCCTGCCCAGACCGTCGCCGTGCCGACCGCCGACAACCCCTTCGGCCTGCCCGATGACGTGAACTTGTTCGCCAAGGCCGATCCCGACCGGCGCACCGCCACCGCGATCGTCAACGGCTTCGTGATTACCGGCACCGATATCGACCAGCGTGTCGCGCTCGTCACGGCCGCATCGGACGCGCCGATCTCGCCTGAGGAAATGCTCCGCCTGCGCGTGCAGGTGCTGCGCAACCTGATCGACGAGACGCTCAAGATCCAGAAGGCCGATGCCGACAAGCTCGAGGTAAAGCCCGAGGATATCGAGCAGACCTACCAGCAGCTCGCCGCGCAGAACTTTGCGAGCAATCCAAAGAAGATGGACGACTATCTTCTCTCGATCGGCTCCTCGCCCGCTTCGCTCAAGCGGCAGATCTCGGGCGAGCAGGCGTGGGAGAACATCCTGCGCCGCAACATCACGCCCTTCGTCAACGTCTCGGCCGAAGAGGTCAACGACACGCTCAAGCGCATGAACGAGGCCAAGGGCACCGACGAGTACCGGATGGGCGAGATCTACCTCTCGGCCACCACCGAGAATCGCGCGGCGGTGCTCGCCAATGCACAGAAGATAATGGAGCAGCTGCAAGGGGGCGGCAGCTTTGTCGCCTATGCGCGCCAGTATTCCGAAGCGACCACCGCGGTTGTCGGCGGGGATCTGGGCTGGGTGCGGCTTGGCCAGCTTCCCCCGCAGCTCGCCGCTCCGGCGCGCACGATGTCGACCGGGCAGCTGGTTGGCCCGATCGAGATTCCGGGCGGCTTCTCGATCCTCTACCTCATCAACAAGCGCCAGGTGCTGATGGCCGATCCCAACGAGGCGCTTCTGAGCCTCAAGCAGATCTCGGTCGCCTTCGCGCCCGGCGTGAGCCAGACTCAGGCCGAAGCCAAAGTGACCGAATTCGGCGCCTTCATCGACGGTCTCAAGGGCTGCGGCGATGTCGATGCGGGTGCAAAAGCGATCGGCGCCGAGGTTATCTCGAACGACCAGATCAAGGCCGCAAACCTGCCCGAGCAGCTGCGCGGGATTCTGCTCGGCCTGCAGATCGGCCAGGCAACCCCGCCCTTCGGCGGCGTCAAGGAAGGCGTGCGCGTGCTGATGCTGTGCGGTCGCGACGATCCCAAGGATGCCGGCGCCCCGACCTTTGCGGCGGTGATGGACCAGATCGAGCAGGAACAGGTGAACAAGCGCGCCCAGCGCCTGCTGCGCGATCTGCGCAACGACGCCTACATCGAGTACAATTGAGCCCGGGCGCTCCGAGCTTGGCCGCGCCTCTCGCAATCACGCTGGGTGATCCGGCGGGCATAGGGCCCGAAGTCATCCTTGGTGCTTGGGCAAGGCTGAGGGCCGAGCGTCGCGCGCCGCCGGCTTTCGTGGTCGGTGGGCCCGAACTGCTCAGGTCCTGCGGCGAACGGCTGGGAATCGACGTCCCGATCGTGCCGATCGCCGATCCTGCTGAGGCGATGTTCGCCAGCGCTGTAGGACTGCCGGTTCTGGCCGGTCTTGATGGCCGCTTGACCCCCTCCAGACCCTCTCCAGAGGGCGCTAGACTGGCGTTAGCCTCGCTTCAGTGGGGGGTAAAGTTCGCGCTCTCCGAGGTGGCTGTAGGGTTGGTGACTGCACCGATCTCGAAGCGCGAGCTGGCAGCGATCGGCTGGGATTACCCCGGCCAGACCGAATTCCTCGCCGACGCGTGCGGGCGGCCCTATCGTGACGCGGTGATGATGCTCGCCGGACCATCGCTCAGGACGGTCCCGCTGACGGTCCACGTCGCCTTGGCCGAGGTGCCGAGGCTGATTTCAGCCGATCTGATCATCCACAAGGCGCGGATCGTTGCCGCAGGATTGAAGCGTGATTTCAACGTGATGCAGCCCAGACTTGCGATCGCTGCGCTGAACCCGCACGCCGGTGAAGGCGGGCAATTCGGCGACGAGGATACGCGCATCATCGCCCCCGCCATCGCAGCCTTGCAGGCCGAAGGGATCACGGCTTTCGGCCCCGTCCCGGGCGATGCGCTGTTCACCCCGAGAGCGCGTCAGGGCTATGACGCGGCGCTGTGCATGTATCACGATCAAGCGCTTATCCCCTTGAAAGCGCTGGAATTTGACGAGGGCGTGAACGTAACGCTCGGCCTGCCGATCATCCGTACCTCGCCCGACCACGGCACCGCCTATGACATCGCCGGCAAGGGCCTCGCCGACCCGGGAGCAATGGCCGCAGCGATCGTGATGGCGGCCGAGATGGCAGCCGCGCGGGCAGCGGCCAAATGACGGCCCTCCCCCCCATCCGCGAGGTCATCAAGCGTCACGGCCTTGCCGCGTCCAAGGCCTTGGGGCAAAATTTTCTGCTGGATGAACAACTGCTTGACCGGATCGCCGCGCTCCCCGGAAGCCTCGCGGGGGAGCAGGTGCTGGAGGTCGGCCCCGGCCCCGGCGGGCTCACCCGCGCGCTGCTCAGGGCGGGCGCGAGGGTCACCGCGATCGAGATGGACCGCCGCTGCCTTCCCGCGCTTGCTGAACTGGGCGAGAGCTTCCCCGGGCAACTCACTGTTATCGAAGGTGATGCCCTGAAACTCGACCATGCCGCATTGATGAGCGGCGCGCCGTTCCACGTGCTCTCAAACCTGCCCTACAACGTTGGCACCGCGCTGTTCGTGCGCTGGCTCAGCGGGCAAGAGAACGCAGCCGTCTGGCCACCGCTGTGGCAATCGCTCACCCTGATGTTCCAACGCGAGGTCGCCGACCGGATCGTCGCCGATGCCGGGGACGACGCTTACGGGCGGTTAGCGGTGCTCGCCCAATGGCGCAGCGAGGCAAAGCTCGCGATGAAAGTCCACCGCAGCGCCTTCACGCCTGCGCCCAAGGTGATGAGCGCGGTCGTCCACGTGACCCCCGCCGCCATGCCCGAGGGGGTCTCTGCAAGGATGCTCGAACGCCTGACCGAAGCCGCCTTCGGCCAACGTCGCAAGATGCTGCGCCAGAGCCTCAAGGGCGTGCCGGGCGCGCTTGGGGCGCTGGCGGCGCTGGGGATCGACGAGACGCGGCGGGCGGAGACGGTGAGTGTGACGGAGTTTGTCGCCGTGGCGCGAGCGCTGTCCTAGCTCAGCTTGGGGCAGGGGTCGGTTTTAGCGGTGTAGTCGTAGCCCCAGGTCCTGTATCCGCTGGCATCGATGTGAAAGCGGCCTTCGGTGTTACGCGCAATGTCGGATGGATCGAAATAGGCCCCCAGTCCCATTGCTGACGTGCTGCCAGCCGCGCGCTGCATGTCACACAGATCCTTGAACAACTTGCGCCGGTCGCTTCGCGTGGTCGCCACCAGATCCAGCGCCTTGAACTCCAGATGCTTGCTCCGGCTCGCGCCCTTGACGCAGGTATTGATCGCGGGCGAGCGCCACCCTGATACCACTTTGAGCGGCCCTGCTACCGGGATCACCTCGTCGCGCAGCAATCGCAAAGCCGGAATGACATCGCGCCAACGTTCCTTCGGGGGCATGGCGAAGTAGTCGGTCCCGCAACGCGATGCATATTGCGCATCGACTCGCCACAACTGCCATGTCGGGACAATGCTCGCGACGCCTTCGTCCTGCAGCATGGCCTGAAACGCGGCGTATTCTTTGGCCTTCCAGCCCGGATCGTCACCGGCATAGGTAAACAGCCAGCGATTGAACGCCCCTGCCGAGCTTGGCCCGGTTTCATTGGGAGAGCGCTGCACATCGCCCACGGCCGCCAGCGAAGTGGTTGCCAAGATGAGGAATCCAAGGAATAGGACCATGACGCGGCGCATGGTCAAGATACTGACTTACCCTGCCTTCTTGCGCAACCGCCAAGCGTGTAGCAACGGTTCGGTGTAACCGCTCGGCTGCTTCACCCCCTTGAAAATGAGCTCCTTGGCTGCGCTGAAAGCCGCGCCGTCTTCGTTCCCCGTCAGCGGCTCATAGGGAGGATCGCCCGCGTTCTGGGCATCGACCTTGGCAGCCATGCGGGTGAGCGAGTCCGTCAACTGGGCCTCGGTGATCACCCCGTGCAGCAGCCAGTTGGCGATGTGCTGCGAGGAGATGCGCAGCGTCGCGCGGTCTTCCATCAGACCGACGTCGTTGATGTCGGGCACCTTGGAGCAGCCCACCCCCGCATCTACCCAGCGCACGACGTATCCAAGCAGGCCCTGGCAATTATTGTCGAGTTCCTCGCGGATTTCGGCCTCTGACCAGTTCGCGCCCTCGGCGAGCGGAATCTCCAGCAGCGCGTCGAGCGCGGCAGGCTCCGGCAGATGCTTTTGCACATCGAACACGTCGATCTGGTGATAATGCAGCGCGTGAAGCGTCGCGGCGGTCGGTGACGGCACCCAGGCGGTGTTCGCGCCCGCCTTCAGGTGGCCGATTTTCTCGACCATCATCTGCCCCATCAGGTCGGGCGCAGCCCACATGCCTTTGCCGATCTGCGCCTTGCCCGAGAGGCCGTGACGAAGGCCGATCGCGACGTTGCGCGCCTCATAGGCCTTGAGCCAGTCCGAACCCTTCATCGCGCCTTTCCGCAGCATCGGCCCGGCGCGCATCGAGGTGTGGATCTCGTCGCCCGTGCGGTCGAGGAAGCCGGTGTTGATGAACACGATCCGGTCGCGCACCGCGTGGATGCAGGCGGCAAGGTTAGCCGAAGTACGGCGCTCCTCATCCATCACGCCGACCTTGATGGTGTGGCGCGGCAGGCCGAGCAGGTCTTCCACCGCATCGAACAGATCGTTGGTGAAGGCGCATTCTTCCGGCCCGTGCATCTTGGGCTTCACAATGTAGATCGAGCCGCAGCGCGAGTTGCCGAACTTGCCGAGACCCTCGACGTCGAGCGTGCTGATCGCGCTGGTGAAGACCGCGTCCATAATGCCTTCGGGGACTTCAGTCCCATCGGGGAGGCGGATTGCAGAGTTGGTCATCAGGTGGCCGACATTGCGCACGAACATGAGGCTGCGGCCTGAGAGGGTGTGCTGAGTGCCGTCGTCCGCCTTGAAAGTCTTGTCGCTTGCCAGCGTGCGGGTGAGCGTCTTGCCGCCCTTCACGAAGCTTTCGGAAAGATCGCCGCGGATGATGCCGAGCCAGTTGGTATAAGCGAGCAGTTTGTCCTCGGCATCGACCGCCGCGATCGAATCCTCGCAGTCGGCAATGGTGGTGAGCGCGGATTCGACGATGATGTCGGCGATACCGGCCAGGTCAGTGCGGCCGATGGGGTGGTCGCGGTCAAATTCGACTTCGATGTGCAGGCCGTTATTTATGAGCATAATGCCCTTGTCGGTCGTGCCGACATGCTGTGCCGGATAGGCAATCGCCACGCTGTCTCGACCCGCGAGGTCCACCCAGCTGCCGCTCGCAAGCGGGAAGGTCGCATCAAGGAACTGCCGCCCTCGCGCGATCACTGCCGCCCCACGCTCTTGATCATAACCGCCCGGACGCGCCGGAGCGGCATCGAGCGTATCGGTGCCATAGAAGGCATCATACAAGCTCCCCCAGCGCGCGTTCGCGGCGTTGAGCAGGAACCGCGCATTGAGGATCGGCACCACCAGCTGCGGGCCCGCCATCGTCGCGATCTCGGGATCGACGTTCTGGGTGCCGATCTGGAAGTCGCCGGGTTCGGAAACGAGATAGCCGATTTCGGTGAGAAAAGCCTTGTAAGCCACTGCATCGTGAGGCTTTCCAGCGCGCTCCACGTGCCAAGCGTCGATCTGGGCCTGCAGGCTCTCGCGCTTCGCCAGCAGCGCGCGGTTCCTCGGTGCGAAGTCGGCGAGCAAAGCGGCGAAGCCCTGCCAGAAGGCCTCCACATCGCGCCCCAGGGGCCCGAGCACCTCGGTTTCGAGGAGGGTCGCCAGCCGGGCGTCGATCGCGAGGCCGGCGCGGGTGGTCATGTGAGTCATTTACGGTCCTCATGGGGTTGGCCCGGGGAGGAGAGGACGTTGGGTATTTCGGGGCGCGCTATGGCGCAGGGGACGCTTCTTTGCAACGGCTTGGACTGGGGCGACGGGACGGCTAGAGGGAAAGGATGAACGAGGACGGGAAACGGGGCACGATCGACGGCGCAGCGATGCTTGCGCAGGTCGAGGCGTGGAGCGCGATCAACACCGGCACCGCGAATCTCGCCGGGCTCGCCGCGCAGGCCGCGCTACTGGCCGAGGCCTTCGCGGTCCTGCCCGGAAGCGTCGCGCTGGTCGATCCTGCCCCTGTCACCGCTGTTGCTGCCGACGGATCGGCCTTTGACAAGCCGCATGGCAAGCACCTCGTGGTGCGGGTGCGGCCCGAGGCCAATCGCCGCATTCTGCTGACCGGTCACATGGACACCGTTTTCCCCGAAGACCACGGCTTCCAGCGCCTGCGTTGGCTCGATGGCGAGACCCTCAACGGTCCGGGAGTGGCCGACATGAAGGGGGGCATCGCGGTGATGCTCCACGCATTGATGGCCTTCGAGGGGACCGCCTCGGCCAGCGCGCTGGGCTATGATGTGCTGATCAATTCGGACGAGGAAACCGGCTCGCTTGCCAGCAATGCGCTGATCGCGGAACTTGCCGCGGGTAAGCTCGCCGCGCTGACCTACGAGCCTGCCGCCCTGCCCGACGGGACGCTGGCACACGAGCGCGGGGGTACGGGCAACTACTCGGTCATCATAACCGGCAAGTCCGCCCACGCCGGGCGCAACCCGCATGAGGGGCGCAACGCGATCGTCGCGGCGGCCGACCTGATCCTCAGATTGAAGGCGCTCGAGAGCGGCGAGATCACCATCAACCCCGCCAAGCTCGAAGGCGGCGCGGCCAATAATGTTGTGCCTGATCATGCCGTGCTGCGATTCAACATCCGGCCCAAGACGGTCGAGGCAGGCGCGGCGTTCGAGCAGGCGATGGTCCACCTGCTCGCGAGCATCGCAACCGAGCACGAGGTCACCACCCACCGCCACGGCGGCGTCACGCGTCCGCCCAAGAAGGTGGACGCAAGGGCGCAGAAACTGTTCGACCTGGTGCGCGCCTGCGGGGCGGAGCTTGGGCAGGACATCCGCTGGCAACCCTCGGGCGGGGTGTGCGACGGCAATAATATCGCCGCCTGCGGCGTCCCTGTGGTCGACACCATGGGGGTGCGCGGTGGGGCGATCCACTCTCGGGACGAATACCTCATCGTCCCCAGTCTTGCCGAGCGGGCAGCGCTTTCCGCCCGGGTGATCGAGCGATTGTCGCAGGGCGCGCTCAACGAAGGAAACCCCACATGACCTTCCGTCTGCGCGCCGCGCGCGCTGCCGACCTCGAACATCTGTACGAGATGGCCAAGCTCACCGGGGGCGGGTTCACCAACCTGCCGCCTGACCGTGCCGCGCTGCGCAGCAAGCTCGAACGCGCCGAGGTCGCCTTTTCGCAGGATACCGAAACGCTTGCCGACGAGCTGTTCGTGCTGGTGCTCGAAGACGCCCGGACCGGCGCAGTGCGCGGTACTTGCCAGCTGATGACGCAGGTCGGCCAGCGCTGGCCATTCTACTCCTACCGTCTCAACACCCTCACCCAGTATTCTCAGGAACTCGATCGCACGGTGCGCGCCGAACTGCTCAGCCTCGTCACCGATCTCGAAGGATCGAGCGAGGTCGGCGGGCTGTTCCTTCACCCCAATGAACGCGCTAGCGGCCTCGGCCTGCTGCTCGCCCGCTCGCGCTACATGTTCGTGGCGATGCACCGCAAGCGCTTTGCCGACCGCATCCTTGCCGAGCTGCGCGGGATCATCGACGAGCGCGGCGGATCGCCCTTTTGGGACGGGGTCGCGGGCCGCTTCTTCGGGATGAGCTTCCAGGACGCGGACTATTTCAACGCCATCAACGGCAACCAGTTCATCGCCGACCTGATGCCCAAACATCCCGTCTATATCGCGATGCTGAGCGAGGATGCGCGCAGCGTGATCGGCGTGCCCCACCCCACCGGGCGCGCGGCGATGCGGATGCTGGAGGACGAGGGCTTCCGCGCCGAAGGCTATGTCGACATCTTCGATGGCGGGCCGACGATGGTCGCCCGCACCGACAGCGTCACCAGCGTCAAGGGCGCGGTCACAGCCACGATAACCTCGCTCACCGCCAGCGAAGGCGAGCGCGCGATCCTTGCCACCGGTCGGCTCGGCACCTTCCGCGCCTGCTTCGGCGCGCGCGTGCTGGACATAGATGGCGGCATTGCGGTCGACTCCGCCAGCGCGGATCTGCTCGATGTGTGCGAAGGCGACACGGTGTGGAGCGTGGCGCGGTGAGTCTGACCGAAATCAACTTCGACGGGATCGTCGGCCCCTCGCACAACTATGCCGGGCTCAGCCTCGGAAACATCGCCAGCGCCAGCCATGCGGGCAACCCCTCCTACCCGCGCGCGGCGGCCTTGCAGGGCGTGGCAAAGATGCGCGGCAATCTCGCGCGGCTTGGGCAGCAGGGCTTCCTGTTGCCGCTCCCGCGCCCCAACCATGCGATTGCCGATGCCTTGGCATTGGACGGTAGCGAGGCACCGCAGCTGCGCGCCGCGGCGTGGTCGGCCTCGTCGATGTGGACTGCCAATGCCGCTACCGTTTCCCCCGCACCTGACACCGCCGACGGGCGCTGCCATCTCACTGCGGCAAACCTCGTCACCATGCTCCACCGCGCGCAGGAATGGCCCGAAACCAAGCGCCAGCTCGAGGTAGCGTTCGGCGACGCCCGCCACTTCGCGGTCCACGATGCCGTTCCAGCGAGCTTCGGCGACGAGGGCGCGGCCAATCACATGCGGCTGTGCGAGAGCCATGATGCGCCCGGTGTCGAGGTGTTTGTCTTTGGCAAAACGGGCGGCCGCTTCCCCGCGCGCCAGCACGAGCAGGCGAGCCGCATCGTCGCACGCCGCCACGGGCTCTCGCCGACACGCACCGTATTCATCGAGCAGAACCCCGATGCGATCGCGGTGGGCGCTTTCCACAACGACGTGGTTGCGGTGGCGAACGGCCGCGTGCTGTTCACCCATGCAGAGGCCTTCGCCGACCAGCAGGGCGCTTACGACGCAATCCGCGCCGCCTTCCCGGCATTGGAGGTGGTCGAGGTGCCGTCATCCGAAGTCACCTTGCAGGAGGCGATCCGCACCTATCTGTTCAATGCGCAGTTGCTCACGCTGCCCTCGGGCGAGATGGCGCTGATAGTGCCCGAGGAATGCCGCGAAAGCCCGAGCGTGTGGGGCTGGGCGCAGGCGATGCTCGCCGGAAACGGCCCGATCCGGCAAGTTATCCCCGTGGATGTACGTCAGTCGATGGCGAACGGCGGAGGCCCGGCCTGCCTGCGCCTGCGCGTGGTTTGCGACCCTGCCACGGTCGACCCGCGCTTCCTGCTGGACGAGGCCAAGGCCGAGCTCCTCGAAAGCGTGATCGCCGCCCACTGGCCTCAGCAAATCGACCCCGCCGATCTCGGCTCAGAGGCCCTTGCGAACAGTGTCATCGCGGCACGGCTCGCACTTCTGGAGGCGCTCGATCTGGCCAAGCTTGGTTAACGCGTTTGGCGGTTCGCCGCATGAAGGGGTAGGGTTACCGAGATGTTAAACCGACTCAGCCGCAAGGCGGGTCGAGAAGACGGTCCGGAGTCGTAATGCTGAGCAAAATCAAGAGGCTGTTCGTGATCAAGACGCGCATCGAGGCGTTTCTGATCATCTATGCCTTGGCGCTCGGGTCAACGATGCGCGGGATCGTCTACCTCCAGGAATACCCCGGTTTCGGCGGCAAGTTATTGTTCCTCGCGACCACCGGCGCGGTGTTTCTGGGCGGCGCGAAGATCCTCGACTGCCTGAAGCTGGAAGCGGAAGTTGCGGAGCTGCGGGCGGTGAGCCAGCGGGCGCTCTAGCCACATCAGAGCCAATAATTTGGGGGATAGGTGGGGGTTTCTGTTGCTACGTACCCCAGCCTGCTTCTGATCGGGGCGAGGACCATCCCGCGAAACTGCGGCGTTGATCTCTCTCACAGAAGCAAGGTGGGGCGGTTCTGTTGCTAGGCCCGCCCCGGGCCCCCGGTATCCGATTCTGTTGCCCGGTTCGGTCCGACCGCGCTTTTTAACCTAGTAAAAGAAGGGCGTTAGCCCATCAATTACGCAGCCATTGCGAGTGCTTCGTTATCGTTGGCACTTATGGTTTTTGAGCCTTATGCGGGTTACTCAGCCCGGGCAAAAACTACGCCTTTCAACACACGTCGATCCTAGTTCGGCCCCATCAGGAGTTGTGGTCAGTCATTCCTGACCGCCGCTTCTGGTGGAGCCGCCGGGTACTGCCCCCGGGTCCGTTGCATCTATTGTACGCAGCCATTTATCGCCATATCCGGTCGAAACCGGCACACCTGATATAGCGCAGCAATCCTGAATGTGAAGTGCACGAAGCACAGCGCCTCGACCCGATGTTTCACGTGAAACACGCGAACAACGGCCCGCTAACAGGGGTCTGGAGGGGGTCTAGAGGGGGTCTAAAAGGTACCAAGACCGCTTTAACCGGGGTCTGCGCCGGGTCTGGAACCACATCGCCCACGCCGCCGTGAGCCGCCGACGGCCCACGGCAACCCGCCTCACTTCTTCAGAGCGTCGCGGATTTCGGTCAGCAGCTCGACTTCTGTGGGGCCGGCCGGCGCAGCGGCTTCCTCACCCTTGGCGACTTTGCTCGTCAGCTTGTTCACGTAGCGCACCATCAGGAAAATGATGAAGGCGAGGATCACGAAGTTGATCACCACCGACGCCAAGGCTCCCAGCCCCAGGACATTGGCCCCGGCCTCACGCGCGGCGGCGAGCGGCGTGCCGGGCGCAACATCACCCGAAAGCACGACGTAACGGTTTGAAAAGTCGATGTTGCCAAAGATCGCGCCAACAATCGGCATGATAATCTCATCAGTCAGCGACTTGACGATCGCGCCGAACGCCGCGCCGATGATGACACCGACCGCGAGGTCCATGACATTGCCCCGCAGGATGAAAGTCTTGAATTCCGACAGCATGGTAATCCCCTTCCGATAGCCATTCACCATGTTCTGGCATCAGGCCGCCACGCTGCCAAGCGGAACGATGCACCTCGTCCACCGCTTGAAAGGGGGTCGGGGTGTGCTATATGCGCAATACAGAACGCCAGCCGCCGGGCGCGCCGTGCGCCAGGCGACTTCAGGAGGGACACGAAGATGCGCTTTTCCACCATGTTGCGCGGCGCCTTTGCCGCTGTTGCCGCGCTCAGCCTTGCCGCTTGCGGGATCAACTCTGTGCCGACCAAGCAGGAAGCCGCCAAGGCGCAGTGGGGCAATGTCGAGAGCGCGCTGCAAAGCCGCTCGGACAAGATCCCCAATCTCGTGGCCGTGGTGCAAGGCGCCGCGATCTCGGAGAAGAACATCCTGCAAGGCGTGATCGACGCGCGCGCCCGGGCGACTGCGATCAACATCACCACCGATGACCTGTCGAACCCCGAGGAGTTCAAGAAGTTCAGCGATGCCCAGAACCAGCTCACGCAGGCGATGGGCCAGCTGCGCACCGTGGTCGAAAACTACCCGCAGCTCGCCAGCCAGCCGCGCTTTGCCGACCTGATGGTGGCGATCGACGAGGCCAACAACCAGATCAACACCGAGCGCGGGCGCTACAACGACCTCGCCCGCGACTACAACACCGAGATCCGCACCTTCCCGTCGAGCATCGGCGCGAACGTGATCCACGGCGCCAAGGCGCTCGAATATTTCGAGGCGGACGAAGCGGCCAAAGCCAATCCCAAGGTCGACATGAGCGGCATCACGGGCACGGCGACTCCGGCAGCCACCAACTGAGGTGAACGCCGCCTTTGCACCCCTGCGCCGCGCGTTCGCGCTCCTGCTGGCGGGCCTGTGGCTCGCGCTGGCAGGGGTAGCGGCGCAGGCGCAGGACTACCCGCCCCGCCCTTCCGGGCCGGTCTATGACGGGGCGAATATTCTCTCGGCCGGGACCAAGGCGCAGCTCGACCAGCAGTTGCGCGCCTATAGCGCGCAGACCGGCCGGGCGATCATCGTTGCCACTGTGCCGAGCCTCGGCGGAGCCTCGATCGAGAGCTATGCGACCACGCTCTATACCGACAAGTGGGGCATCGGCGGAGCCCAGCGCGACACCGGCCTGCTGCTGCTGATCGCGCCGAATGAACGCAAGATGCGCATCGAGGTCGGTTACGGCCTCCACGGCTATTTCGGCGGGATCATGGCGGGCCGCGTCATCAACGACGTGATCGCCCCGCGCTTCAAGCAAGGCAATTACGACGCGGGCGTCACTGACGGCGTCGCCGCGATCCTCGCCCACCTCGCCAAAAGTCCCGAGGACGCGGTCGCCATCGAGGAGGCCGCCAAGGCCGCCGAACAACAGCGCAGCCGCAGCGATGGCGGTTTTCCGTTCGGCGTGCTGATCTGGATCGCTTTCATGTTCTTCTTCTTCGTCCTGCCGCTTCTCGCCGGACGCGGACGGCGGCGGCGCTACAAGGCGAACGGCGCGGGCCCGTGGGGCAGCCGCGGTAGCGATGTGGGCGACGCCGCGAAGAACATCATCCTGTGGGAAGTCGGCAGCGCGATTGCGCGCGGCCTCATCAACGGCGGCGATGACGACGGAGGCGGCGGCGGCTGGGGCGGCGGCGGCGGTGGTTTCGGCGGCGGCGGAGGCGGTGGGTTTGGCGGCTTCGGCGGCGGCTCGTCGGGCGGCGGCGGCGCTTCGGGGGGGTGGTGAGACATGGCCTATTTGGATGACGCCGGACGCCAGCTCGTCAGCGAGGCCGTGACCGCAGCCGAAAGCGGCACTTCGGGCGAGATCGTCACAGTGCTTGCGGAGGCTTCCGACGGTTATACCGATGTCGCTCTGCTGTGGGCGGCGGGCGCGGCCTTCACTGTGATGAGCGTGTTTGCCGCCTTCCCCCGCCCATTTCTCGACGGCTGGGATGCGATGTTCGGCGGCTGGGGCCACCAGTGGTCGAGCGGCGAGCTTGCCAGCATGGTGATCGCACTCGGCCTCGTCACATTTCTCATCGCGGTACTGGTGCAGCAGTGGCAGCCGATCAAATGGGCGCTGGTCCCCGGCCCGGTCCGGACGATCCGCGTCCACAATCAGGCGGTGCGCCAGTTCAAGGTCGGTGCGGAGCGCCGCACGACCGGGCGCACCGGCGTGCTCATCTACCTCTCGATGCGCGAACACCGCGCCGAGATCGTCGCCGATGAAAGCATCGCCGCCAAAGTGCCTGCCGAAGTGTGGGGCGAGGCGATGGGCGACATGCTCGTGCATATCCGCCGCGGCCGCGTTGCCGAGGGGCTGGCGGCCGGCATCCGCGATGTCGGCCACGTCCTCGCCGAGCATTCCCCGCGCAGCGACAACGACATCAACGAGCTTCCCGACCGGCTGATCGAGGTCTAGCCAATTCAGCTCTTGACCCGGCCCACGCGAGCCTGTCGAAGGGCGCACTGATTAGCCCCGGGGAGCTCTAGCTTTGCAGAAAGACCGCGACGCCGACCTGCCCGAAGAAGTGATGTGGGAAGGGCGCTTCATCACCGCCAAGATGCGCGGCCGGTGGGAATATGTCGGCCGCGCGCGCGGCATCCGCGCCGCCGCGATCATCGCGCTCGACCGCGACCCTGACGGCACGCGCCACGTCATCCTCGTCAGCCAGTACCGCGTACCGCTGGGCCGCTTCAGCCTCGAGATTCCCGCTGGCCTCGTCGGCGACGACGCGGGCAGCCAAGGCGAGGACGCCGCTGCCGCCGCCGCGCGCGAACTGGAGGAGGAAACAGGCTACCGCGCCGGCACGCTGGAGGTGCTGGGCGAATTCTACTCCTCGCCCGGCATGGTCTCGGAAAGCTTCACGCTCCTGAAGGCGACCGGCCTCGAACGGGTCGGCGAAGGCGGCGGGACCGAGGGCGAGAACATCATCGTCCACCGCGTCGCCCTGCGCGATCTGGCGCGCTTCGTCGCCGAATGGCGGCGCGCGGGCCACGCGGTGGACGTGCGCATCGCGATGCTTTTGACACCCGGATATTTGGGAGAGGACTGAATGACCAAAGCTTTGGGGCAAGGACGTGTAGCGGGAAAGCTCGCGCTTGTGACGGGGGCTGCACAAGGATTGGGCCGCGCACATTGCATCCGCCTCGCGCAGGAAGGCGCGCGGGTGCTGGCGACCGACATCAACGGCGCGGGCGCTCAAGAGACCGCAGCGATCATCAATGCCGAGATGGGCGAAGGCACAGCTTTCGGCATGGCGCATGACGTGACCGACCCCGTGCAGTGGGAAGCCGCCGTGGATGCCGCGCGCGAGCACCTCGGCGGGCTCAGCGTGCTGGTCAACAATGCCGGGATCGGCGTGGCGGGCAATATCGAGGCCTGCGATTTCGGCGACTGGCAGCGGTGCTTCGACATCAACGTCAACTCGATCTTCCACGGCTGCCAGAAGGCCCTGCCGCTGATGCGCGAGCACGCGCCGGGCTCGATCATCAACATCTCCTCGATCGCCGGGCTGATCGCGAGCGACACCATGCCCGCCTACAACGCCTCGAAGGCGGCGGTGTGGATGCTGTCGAAGTCGATCGCGCTGCACTGCGCGAAAAAGGGCATGAACATCCGCTGCAACTCGGTGCACCCGACGTTTGTGGACACCCCGATCCTCGACGGGACAGCCAAGGCCGCCTCGCTCGACAAGGCCGTGTTGCTGGAGAAGCTGGCGCGGCAGATCCCATTGAAGTTCGTCGGCGAGCCCAACGACATCGCCAACGCGGTGCTCTATCTCGCCAGTGACGAGAGCCGCTTCATGACCGGCGCGGAGCTGAAGCTCGACGGCGGCATCAGCGCGATGTGAAAAAAGAGGGGCCGCAAAGGGCCCCTCCCGGTTCATTCCAATCAGGTGCAGCGGCCCGACAAACCGGGGTCCGCTTGGCGCTGCACTCAGTCGGCGATCAGCGCGATTGCGAGGTAGATCAGCACCGGGCTTCCGAAGCCCACTACGGTGGCGAGAACGAAGCCGACGCGCACCAGCATGGTGTCGACGCCGAAGTAGTTGCCGATCCCGGCGCACACGCCGAAAACCTTGCTGCTGCCCTTGTCGAGGCGGAAGCCGGTGCGGGGGGGCTTACCGCCGGACTGGCCCATGATGTCGTTCATATCAGTCAATCTCCGTCAGAAACGTGGGACGATCAAGCCATCAGGCCGGGCGTGGCGGGCACGATGCAGTAAGCGAAACTGGCGATCGTGAGCACGACGGCGAAGGCGGCAGAAGCGAGGCGGGCGGTGGTGTCATAGCCGAACATTGTGTGATTTCCTTGGGACAGAAGTGGTGGGCCTAAAGCGGATCAGGCGAGCAGGGTCGGGCTGGCAGGGATGATCGCGTAGGCGAAGAAAGCGGCCGAGAGCACAACCGAGAAAGTGGCGGCGATCAGGCGGTTCGAGATTTCGGTGGCGAACATGTTAGGTCTCCTTGGGTACTTGGTTTGGTGTTTTCCGGGACCATCCCGGGGATGTCAGGTACTCTGCATCAGCCGTGCCAAACTCGAAGAACGGCAGAAATCCGCCATTCCGTTCCTTTCGCCATGCAAACCGCCGGTTCAGCAAAGCGAAAGCTTGGGAATTTTCACCAAGGGTTGGGATTGGCCGTTTCAAGCCGCCCGCTCTGGCCAAAGCGCGCCCCTCCCGCTACCCGAGGCGCAGCCATGGGCCTCAGCCGGATCAGCCTCGAAAACTTCCGCAATCACGCTGCGACCACGCTTGTCGAGACGGCGCATTTCAACCTGCTGGTGGGCGAGAATGGGGCGGGCAAGACGAACCTTCTCGAGGCGCTGTCGCTGCTCGGGCCGGGGCGCGGATTGCGGCGGGCGAACCTTGGCGATCTG
>JANNWO010000015.1:0-7336 GCA_031408395.1 Sphingomonadales bacterium
CTCGATGCGGGCGCGAAGGCCCTGCCAGAATCCCATCATCGCATCGTCGCCGAGGAAGGCGGTGGGCCATTCCCCGCCTCCGATCCGCGCCACCTGCTTGGCAATCGCCTTGTTGCCGAGCGCCGATCCGGCGAGCACCCATGCCGCGCCGAGCGCCTCTCCGGGGCCTGTCTGCAAAGCGGTCTGGCGGCAAGCGAAGGGGGACGAGGAGGCTGGCACATGCATCCCCAAAGCCGCCAGATCCTGCGCCAGAAGCGGGGTCTGGAGCGGCGGGACGAGATCGGCAGGCGCATTCGCCGCCAGCCAGTCTTCAAGCGGCGCGCGCGCTGCATGCTGGAGCGCCAGAAAGCGGGCGTAGTCGGAACGGTTCTGCCAGCCGCTCGCGGCCTGCATGGCATGGTCGAGCAGTTCGTGCGTGGCCATCGTCGCGGCACGCAGGTGGCCGCGCAACGATTCGGAGCGGCTCTCGTGCGATGTGTCATTGTCCATGACCGGTGTCATATGACCTGCCCTCCCTGCCTAAATCGGCTGCTCCGCCGGTCCGCCTCACAATCGCGTGAGTAAGGCAAAATAGGCACATTCCGTGTCCGGTTAATATGAGACGTGCGGCCGCCTATAGCAATCGGGTCAAGCTGGCGGATGAAGCTGCGCAGACACCGTATGGCAGCCTGAGTTCAGGGTGCGAGTAGCCGTCCGGCTTCCTTCTTCACAGCCGACTCGAGCGGCCCCTTCATCACCGAGAACAGCAGCGGCAGGTCCATCTCGATGACGACCTCGTGATCGCGGATTTCGACGCCGCCGGGGATCGCCTGACCCATCACCACGGTGGAGATGCTCATGCGGTCCTCGCTCGGCCATGCGGTGGTGACCCGCGCAAGGCCCGCCGGGAAGAAGTTTCCGATCTCGCCCGCGTGCTTGTGCATCCGGCTGCGGACTTCTTCTTTGGTGAGGTTGTGGGGCAAGGTGACGCGCATGGTTCAGCGCTCCTGTTCTTTGGCCTGCTTAGTGGGGATGGCCGAGAAGTCGGGAAGCGGCACGCCGGTGTCGGGCGCTTTCAGGTCATTTTGGCCGCCTTCGAGCGCTTCCGCGCCGCCATAGCGGTATTCGAGATAGCGGCTCTTGATCGCCAGATCGTCGAGCGCGCCTTCCGCGAGCCGCCGCGTGACCCGGTCGACCTCGCCCGAAAGCTTGGTGAGGCTCTCGACCAGCCGCGCATCGGCGGTCTTGCCGGCATATTCCTCAGCGCGCAGGTTTGCGGGGATCTTGCGGTAGTTGTCGATCGTCTCGGGGATGTATTCGCCCACCAGCTCGCGCACTTCGGCCATCGCCGGGTTGTCATCGCCCAACCCCTGCAGTTGCAGCCCCAGCGCATCGAGCTGCACGCCGAGCTGGTCGACGATCACCTGCGCGGGCGGGGGCAGGGCGGGGCGCTGCGCTTCGAGCCACAGCTCGGTGCGTGCGACCATCTGCTTGGGGTTGCCCTGCTTCAGTTCGGCGCGCTTGGGCACCTTCACCTTCGGGAACACGCCGAAGACGCCGACCGCAACGACGGTAGCGAGGAGCATCGCCATGAAGCCCCAGAACAGCAGCGGGCCGACGACCGCGCTGAAAATCCCCGCCCCGACCCAGACCGCGACCACCGCCAGCGCGATATTGCGCACCCGCTTCAGCAAGCTCTTCATCTTGAGCTCGGCGGAACCCTTGCCGATGCTGCCGCGCCCCAAACCTTGGCCCGGACGGTGCGTGCCGCCGTCGCGCTGGGTGATCAGGCTTTGCTTGGCCGCGCGCAGGATGGCATCGGATTCGCGGGTCGTGTCGGGCATCAGCTATCCAGCGCGAGCAGCGACGGCCCGCTCGAGGCGACCTTCGCCTGCGCCTGTGCTTGCCCCTCGGCGCGGGCGATGTAGCCCTTCGACCGCTCGACCTCGCTGGTCAGCACGGTGACGGTCTGCTTCATCGAATCGAGCGCGCGCAGTTTGAAGGCGTCGACCTCGTCCATCGTGTCGTAGATGTTCTGGAAGGCGCGTTGCAGCGTCTCGATCGGGATCGTGCTCGACGCGGCCTGCTCGTGGATCTGCGCGGTCTGTTCGCGCAGCAGCGTGCTGGTCGAATCGATGATGTCGGCGGTGGTCTTGTTCAAGGCGGTGATCTGGCCGAGCACGAGGCGCTGGTTGGTCATCGCCTGCGCCACCGTCACCGCGGTGCGCAGCGCGCCCACGGTGGTCGTGCTGGCGCGGTCGACGCCCTTGACCAGTTCGACATTGTTCTTCTTGACGAGATCGAGCGCGAGATAGCCTTGCACGCTCACCGCCATCTGGGTGAGCAGGTCCTGCGTGCGCTGGCGGACGTAGAACAGCGCGCTCTCCCGCAGCGCCTTGGCCTTGGCCGGGTCCGAGCTGTCGAGTTCCAGCGCCTTGGCTTCCAGCCGCTCGTCGAGCGTCTTGGCGATGTGGATCATCTGCTCCAGCTCGCCCATCGCCGCCCACAGCTTCTGGCGTTCGGTATCGATCGCCGCGTTGTCGAGATGCAGCTCCTTCTTGCCGCTATCGAGCCGCGTCAGGATCGAGGCGATGTGCCCCTGCGCGCTGGTGTAGCTGTCGAAGTAGTTCTTGATCTTGTTGCCGAAGGGGATGATCCCGAGGATCTTGCGCGGGCCCGACAGCTTGCCCTGCCGGCCCGGATCGAGGCCTTCGACCGTGCGGCGCAGTTCGGCGAGATCCTTGCCGACAGTGCCATCGGAATCCATCGCGCGCACCGGCCGATCGAGGAAGCGGTTCGACATCGCGGATGCCGAGCGGATCTGTTCCTGCCCCATGCGGGTGATCTGATCGACTTTCTCGCCAAAGGCTGGCGAATTGGCATCGGCGATAACCAGCTCGTTGACGAAGGCATCGACCTTGCTGTCGAGCTTTGACTTCTGCTCGGTTGTGACGGGCACGAGCCCCGCCGCCTGCTCGGGCGCGATGACCGGCACCGGATCGGGCGGCGTCAGGGTGAAGGCGCCCGAAGTGATTGGGGCGGTTGCGGTTTGCGTCTCGATGCTCATGCCTGCTCTCGTGCTCCCTCAAAAGCCCCGCGCCCCGGCGCAGGCGGCTGTCCCCACTGTATTAGTCATCTAAAACACGCCTTTCAAGCGTGGCGGTGCATGGTAGCTGCGAATGGGGGTGTGCGTCTATCGCTGGTGTGGGGGGTATCTCCATTTGCGAAATCGATTTGGCTGAATTAAAAGGCATGAGAAACCAGCGATCACGCGATTTCGTCGAGGACTGTGGGGCACGCGGTAGCGGCCTAGTATGCGAGCATAAGCTCACCCGCCTCGGGACGGCTCAAAGCCGGCGCATACCACAATGACCAATTGTCATTGTGAGGTATAATTTGGACAAGATTTCTAAAATCAGAGCCATTCAGATCCAGCGGCAAGCCGGAGTTTGCTTTTACTGTTGTCAGCCGATGTGGCACCGCGACGTGTCTGATTTTGCTGCACGGCACGGTCTATCGAGGAAGTGGGCGGCATTACTTCAAGCTACTACCGAGCACCTTGTTCCGCGAAGTGAAGACGGGCCGGATGCGTTGCCTAACATCGTCGCAGCATGCCGGTTCTGCAACGTTACGAGGCACCGTGCAAAGCAGGCGCTTTCTCCTGAGGCGTACGGCAAGAAGGTCAGAACGAGGCTGGGCAAGGGGAAATGGCACGGTTTTGTCGCGCGGGCTGAGCACAGATAGCGATCAGCTAGAAGCCGCCAACTTCCCGTCACCCCAGCGGAAGCTGGGACTTAGGGCGGCACGCTCCGAGCTTTTTTGCCTTAGGCCCCAGCTTTCGCTGGGGTGACGAGGGGAGGATATCAAGCACCCCGTCGCCCCGTGCTTGATACTGGGCTTGTTTATTTACTGGCAATCGGCTGGATCGAAGAAAGCCCTGCCCCGGGTCAAGCCCGGGGCAGGGGCAAGGGGCTAGGCCGCCAGATCGATCGGAACGATCTCGCCCGCCAGATACAGCTTCTTCGCCTTGGCGCGGCTCAGCTTGCCCGACGACGTGCGCGGCAAGGTGCGGGGCGGGACCAGCTCGACGATGCAGCTCATGCCCGTGACCGACCGCACCTTGTCGGCGATCTGGTCGCGCAGCTTGATGCGCTCTTCGGGGTCGGAGACCTTGCAGTGGACGAGCACCGCAGGCGCTTCCTCGCCGTTCTCCATCTCGATCGAGAACGCCGCGATGTCTCCGTGGTTGAAGCCGGGCAGCTGCTCCACCGCCCACTCGATGTCCTGCGGCCAGTGGTTCTTGCCGTTGATGATGATCATGTCCTTCGCCCGGCCGACGATGAACAGATAACCCTTGGCGGTGTAGCCCATGTCTCCGGTATCGAGCCAAAAGCCATTGCCGTCGTCACTTGGCGACAAACAGTCGTTCGTCGCTTCCTCGTTGCGGAAGTAGGAATGCATCACGCTCGGCCCGCGGCACCACACCTTGCCGATCTGGTGGTCGGACTTGCGCGAGCCGTCCTCGCCGAGGATCGCCACGTCCATGTCGGGCAGCGCCTTGCCGCAATTGACGATCGCGCGGTAGCGGGCCGGGCGGGACAGATCACGCGGGGCGCCCGACAGGCGCTCCTCCTCGACCAGTTCGACGCGGATGCCTTCACCCGGCGGCATGACGGTCACCGCAAGCACCGCTTCCGCCAGACCATAGGACGGGGTGAAGGATGCAGCCTTGAAGCCCGCAGGCGCGAAGGCGTTGACGAAGTTCTGCATCACGTCGGGGCGGATCATGTCCGCGCCGTTGCCCGCAATCCGCCAGCGCGACAGGTCGAAGCGTTCAGCGACGCTCGATTGGCTGGAGATGCGGCGCGCGCAGATGTCGTAGCCGAAGGTCGGCGAATAGGAGAGCGTGTTGCCCGGGTTGCGGCTGATCATGTCGAGCCATGCGAGAGGCCGGCGCGCGAACGCATCGGGCTTCAGGTAGTCGCCCGACACCTGATTGGCGATCAGCGACAGCAGGCAGCCGACCAGGCCCATGTCGTGATACCACGGCAGCCAGCTGACGCAGCGGTCGTTGGTGCCCAGCTCCATGGTGGTCGAATGGCCGTAGAGATTGTGCAGCAATGCGCGGTGAGTGACCGCAACGCCGGTCGGGAAGCGGGTCGAGCCGCTGGAGTATTGCAGGTAGCAGATATCGTCGGGCGAGGCTTCGGGCAGGGCGCAATCGGGCGCCTCGCGCGCGGCGAAGTCCTGCCAGCTTTCCGCAGCGCAGCCCTGCCGCGCGGCAGCGGCGGAGGCCATCTCGGCGATTTCCTCGGGGTAGAGGAGGATCTTGGGGTCCGAGCTCATCAGCTGGACGGCGAGCTGGTCGATATAGTTGTCCTTGCCGCCGAAGGTCGTGGGCAGCGGCAGCGGTACCGGCCAGGCACCGACATAGACACAGGCACAGAACAAGGCGGCGAAATCCGGGCCGGTCTCGGCGATCAGCGCGACGCGGTCCTCGGGGCCGATGCCGGCCGCGACCAGCCGCCGGGCCATCACCAGCGCATCATCGCGCATCTCAGAATAGGGGTAGACTCGCGCCAGCTCGCCGCGCATGTCGTGGAAGTTCAATCCCTTGCGGCTGCGCGCAGCATAATCGATCGCTTCGTTGAAGGTCGCAAACTGCGCACGGACGCGCGGCAGGTCGCAATCATTCGGCGTCGGCGTCAAAGCGGCGTCGGTCATAATTTTCAGCGATACCCGTAAGTTGCGGCGCGTTTCATGGTGGTATCCCGTTCGCGCTCTGGCATAACCCCGTGTCGCCGGGCGAACACCGGCGGCGTCCAACCTTCGCATTTGATAAGAAACGTGGCACGAATAAGGCGAAATGGTTTTCCGTAAAGCGAATTCGTCATCGTCCGGTCACAGTGCCGGGCAGGATCGCACCGGTGCCAGCCGGGGCACGAAGCGGGTGAAACCCCCGCTGACCGAAGCCAAATTGCGTGACCTCGCCTTGCATTACGCCGCCCGCTTTGCATCGACCGGCGCGCGGCTCGAAGGCTATCTGGTGCGCAAGATCAGGGAACGCGGGCTGGCCGAAGACGGCGCCGAAGAGGGGGGCGGCCGGACGGTCGAGGTCGACGTGCCCGCACTCGTCGCCCGGCTGGTGGAGCTGGGCTATGTCGACGATGATGCCTATGCCCGGATGCGCGCCCGCGACCTTGGCTCTCGCGGATACGGCGCGCGGCGGGTCGAGGAGACGTTGCGGCACGCAGGCGTGGGTGAGGGCCTGCGCCGCCAGCATGCCCCGGGCGAGGCGGCGGGGCGGCGGGCAGCGGCGCTGATGGCGCAGAAGCGGCGGCTGGGGCCGTTCGGGCTGCCAGCTGAAGGCGGCGATCCGCTCGCACGGCGCAAGGCGCACGAAAAAGCCGTTGCAGCAATGCTGCGCGCAGGCCACCAGTACGATCACGTGAAGGTCATCCTTGCCGCAGCGCGGGTAGAGGATGTGGAGGAGTGGGTCGCAGAAGCTTTCGAAGCGGCTGGCGACGAGGAAGGGACGGACGAACAATGGTAAAGCACGCTCTTGCTGCCGCGGCGGCGTTGATGCTCGGGCTGGCGGCCTGTTCGACGGGCGAGGGTGCGACAGCGAGCGCGCAGACCCCCACTCCGACGCAGCAGGCGGCGCGGCACCCGGTCTCGGGCCTCGCGGTGATCGACCTCGTGGTCGAGCGCGGGTCCAAGCGCCTGCCCTTCAAGGTCGAGCTTGCCGATACGCCCGAAGCGCAGGGGCGCGGGCTGATGTTCCGCCAGACGCTTGGCGACTTCGAGGGGATGATCTTCCCCTCGGCCGCCCCCGAGCAGCGCAGCTTCTGGATGAAGAACACGCCGCTGTCGCTCGACATCATCTTCATCGGGGCGGACGGGCGCATCAGTAACATCGCCGCCAACACCGAGCCCTATTCGCTCAAGTCGGTGAGTTCGACCGGGTTTGCCAGCGCGGTGCTGGAACTGCGCGCGGGCCGCGCGGCGGCGTTGGGCATCGTGGCAGGTGATCGGGTAACCTGGGTGCTCCCGAAGTAAGAGACAGGTTTGAGATTGGCGCTGGTTCGGTCGCAAAGCGACCGCGAGGCCACGCGGCCGAGCCGCAGGTGCTCAAGCCCGCAGGGCTTGAAACGCACCGAGGACGTGCCCCCGGAGGCGGGCACGCAAACTAAGGACACTCGCCAACCTCCAATCCCTTCTTGGCGCGTTGGCGCGAATCCGCTAGGCGCTCGCCCATGGGAATCCTGATGAAAATCTTCACCTGGTGGGACGGCGCGACCATCGGCACCCAGCTTTGGGCGAGCCGTGCCAAAGGCGAGCATGTCGGCACCGATGC
>JANNWO010000016.1:0-19418 GCA_031408395.1 Sphingomonadales bacterium
TGGGCGCGCCGATCACGGCGACGACACCGCAGCGGGTTAGGGTGGGTGTGTCGTTGCTTGGGGGGGTGGTTTCAGTCATGGGCGGGCCATAACCTTTCGCGGCGGAATTGTCGAAGGATGGCTGGATGCAGGCGCGGTGTGGTGGCCTCCAGACCCCCTCCAAGCGCGTCTAGACCCCCGTTAGACCCCCTCTAGACCCCTTTTAGACCCCTTCCAGAGGGGCTCTAAACAGGCATGATCCGCAATGTTTCACGTGAAACATTGCGTGAACAAAGGTCAGCCGAACTGTTCGAGGAAGGCCTTGGCGGCGAGCCGTTCGGCCTCGCTCTTGTTGGTCGCGCTGGCCTCGGCGGCACCCACGTTGCGGACCGTCACCCGGACGGTGAAGCGCGCCGCGTGGTCGGGGCCGCTGCGGTCGATCACCTCGTAAAGCGGGGTCATCCGGCGATTGCCTGCGGCCCATTCCTGTAATGCGCTCTTGGGGTGCTTGGATTTGCCCTCGTCGCCCTCGAGTTCGCTGACCCACAGGCGGTAGATCAGGTCTTGCGCGGCGTCGAAGCCGTGCTGGATGAAGCAGGCGCCGATCAGCGCCTCCATCACATCGCCGAGGATCTTGTCGCTGTCCGTCCCGCCATCGTCACGCGCCTGTTTGCCGAGACGGATGTGGGCGGGGAGGCCGACCTTGCGGGCGATCCGCGCACAGGTCGCTCCGCTGACAAGCGCGTTAAGTCGTTGGGAAAGCTTGCCTTCGGGCGCATCTCCGGCGCGGAACAGCCAGGCTGCCACCGATAGGCCGAGCACCCGGTCGCCGAGGAATTCGAGCCGCTGGTAATCTGCCGCTTCCGCGCCAGTACCGTTGAAACTGCCGTGGGTCAGCGCCTCCAGCCACGGCGCCTCCTCGCCGATGTGGAAGCCCTGTTCCTCCAGCCATTCGCGGGCGGCGGGGTCGAGGCCAGCGGTCATAGCAGGTCCCCGATCCGCTCCCAGCGCGCGGCCGAGAACCACGAGATGGGGTTGAGCCAGTCCGCGCTGCCATCGGTCGACCACACGATCACCGCGGCGCGTCCGACCAGCAGGTCCTGCGACACCATCCCGACCCCTTCGCCTGCCGATGCCGGAAAGCGGCTGTCGAGCGAGCTGTCGCGGTTGTCGCCCATCACGAACAGGTGGCCGGCGGGCACGACCTTTTCGGCAAAGGTGTCAGCCGGGGAGGGGCCGAAGTCGAGCACGGCGTAGGATTTGCCCTCGGGCAGTGTCTCGCGGAAACGGGAATAGGAACATGCCTCGTCGCCGCCGCCGGTCGCCACGGGATCGCCGCCCCATGCGCAGCCCGTGTTGGGCGAGAGCGGGACGAGCGTATCGTCGATCCGGTTGCGCGGCAGGCGCGCTCCGTTCAGCACCACCTCTCCGCCGAGCACCGCCACACGGTCGCCCGGCAGGCCGATCACCCGCTTGATGTAGTCGCGCCCGTCGACGGGGTGCTTGAAGATCACGATGTCGCCGCGTTCCGGGGTGCCCGCCAGCAGACGCCCGCCGGGCAGCGGCAGGTCGGCGGGCAGCGATTGGCGCGAGAAGCCGTAGGGCCACTTGGCAGCGAGCAGATAGTCACCGTTCATCAGGCGCGGCAACATGCTCTCGGAAGGGATCGAAAAGGGGGCGAAGACAAAGGTGCGGAACACCAGCACCGCGACCAGCAGCTTGACCAGAAACCACGCGAACCCGCCCCAAGACTCGCGCCCCGTGTCTCCGGGCGTGTCGCGCGGCGTGTCGCGCGGCGTGTCTCCGGGCATGTCGCCCGTGCGGGCGTCTGCTGCGGCGGGCGGCGCATCTCCGAGCGATTGGGTCTTAACATCCATCGCCCTAACCCTTAGTCGCAGCGGCACACTTGCGCAAAGGGGAAGGGTGATGACCGACAGCAACGACGCACGAGGCAGCGAGGCAGTCGCAGCGGCTTGGGCAACCCTGCGGGCGGTTCCCCGCGCGACCCTCGCCGAGCTGTTCGCGGGCCAGCCCGACCGGGCCGAGGCCATGACGCGGCGGATCGACTGGCCGGTGGAACCCGGCAGCGATGCCGAAACCGGCATGCTGATCGATTTTGCTAAAACCCACCTGTCGAACGATATGCTGACCGCCTTCGAGGCGCTGGCAGAGGCGGCGGGCTTCGGCGATGCCCGCGCCGCGCTGTTCGGCGGCGGCATCGTCAACCCTACCGAAGGCCGCGCCGCCACCCACGGCGCTCTGCGCGGCAGCGGTACGCCCGCGCAGGTCGAGGAGGCCGAGGCGTTGCTCGCCAGAATGGGCATGCTGGTCGAGGCGATCCATGAAGGCGCTTTGGGCGAGGTCAAGCACTGCATCGCGATCGGCATCGGCGGCTCGGCGCTCGGCCCGGCGCTGGCGATCGACGCGCTGACCCGCGACCATGCGTTGGTCGATGTCCACGTCGTCTCGAACATCGACGGGCTGGCGCTGGAACAGGCCTTTGCCGCCTGCGATCCGGCAACCACGCTGATCGCGCTCGCCTCCAAGACCTTCACCACTATCGAGACCCTGACCAACGCGACAAGTGCGCTGACGTGGCTTGCCGATAACGGCGTCGAAGACCCGGGCGGGCGGGTCATCGCGCTCACCGCTGCGCCGGAAAAGGCGGTCGAATGGGGCGTCGACGAGACCCGCATCCTGCCCTTCCCCGAGAGCGTGGGCGGGCGTTATTCGCTGTTCTCCTCGATCGGCTTCCCGCTGGCGTTGGCAATCGGGATGGACGAATTCCGGGCGATGCTGGCGGGCGCGAAGGCGGTCGACGACCACTTCCGGCAGACGGAAGGCAGGGCCAATGCCCCGCTGCTCGCGGCCTTCTCCGACCTCTATTACACGCGCCTGAGGGGCTGCCAGACCCGCGCGGTGTTCGCCTATGACGAGCGCTTGGCGCTGCTCCCCGATTATCTCCAGCAGCTCGAGATGGAATCGAACGGCAAGAGCGTCACTGCCGATGGCCGCCCGGTGGATGGGCCGACTGCGCCCGTGACTTGGGGCGGGGTGGGCACCGACGCGCAGCACGCGGTGTTCCAGCTGCTCCACCAGGGCACGCACCTGATCCCGGTCGACTTCATCGCGAGTATCGAGCCGGGTGACAGCCTCGATCCCGCACATCACCGCATCTTGCTGATGAACTGCCTTGCGCAGGGCGCGGCGCTGATGGCGGGCAAGGCCGCGAGCGATCCGGCACGCACCTATCCGGGCGACCGGCCGTCCACCACCTTCCTCGTCGAGGATTGCGATGCGGCCGCGTTCGGCGCGCTGATCGCCTTCCACGAACAGCGCACCTTCGCCAATGCGGTGCTGATGGGCATCAACCCCTTCGACCAGTTTGGCGTCGAGCTGGGCAAGGCAATCGCCAAGCAGATCGAGAGCGGGGAGGGCCATTTCGACCCTTCGACCAAGGCACTGATGGCGGCGGCGGGGCTGGGGTGAGCCGAGGCCCCCAAGCGATATCCTTTGACATTTGCGGGTTTAGCCCCCACATGGCCGCCATCGAAGCGCGCTAGCCATGCGTGAAGCGGCGGAAAACTGACATCATCCGCCCCGGCCGCGCCTCGGTTCTACCCAAGACTTCCCTTTTCACGCGGGCGGTTTCAACCCCCGCGCCGCGCGTGGCGTGCCCGTAAACGTTTAGCGTTTGGGCAGCCCAGCGCGCGTCGCAGACTATTTGCGAGTTTTTTCCATATGACGACTTTTGCTGAACTCGGGCTGTCGCAGCCCGTGCTCCAGGCCCTTGACCTCAAGGGCTACACCGTTCCCACCCCGATCCAGGAACAGGCCATTCCGGCCGTTCTCAAGGGTCGCGACCTGCTCGGCATCGCCCAGACCGGCACCGGCAAGACCGCCGCGTTCATGCTCCCCAGCATCGACCGCCTGCGCGAAGCCGACAAGCAGATCCCCTTCAAATCGTGCCGTATGCTGGTACTGGCTCCGACCCGCGAGCTTGCCGTGCAGATCTCCGACAGCGCCAAGGATTACGGCTCGCTCGCCGGATTGAAGGTGCAATGCATCGTCGGCGGCACTTCAGTAAGCAAGGACCGCAACAAGCTGCACCGCGGGGCCGACATCCTTGTCGCCACCCCGGGCCGTCTGCTCGACCTGATCGAGCAGAAGGCGCTCAACCTTGCCGGCATCGAAATTCTGGTGCTCGACGAGGCTGACCAGATGCTCGACCTCGGCTTCATCCACGCGCTGCGCAAGATCAAGGAATTGGCGCCCAAGGATCGCCAGACGCTGTTCTTCAGCGCGACCATGCCCAAGGCGATCAAGGAGCTGGTGAGCGGCTTCTGCAACAATCCGGTGCAGGTCTCCGTCACCCCGGAAAGCACCACCGCCGAGCGGATCGACCAATACCTCTTCATGGTCCAGCAGGACGAGAAGATCAGCCTGCTCGAAATGATCCTCAAGGGCCGCCATGAGGTTCCGGGTACGGTTGAACGCGTGCTGATTTTCACCCGTACCAAGCATGGCGCGGACCGGGTTGTGAAGAGGCTCGAACAGGCGGGCATTCCGGCCAACGCGATCCACGGCAACAAGTCGCAGCCGCAGCGCCAGCGCGCGCTCGACGAGTTCCGCAAGGCCCGCGTGCCGGTGCTGATCGCGACCGATGTGGCCGCGCGCGGGATCGATATTCCCGGTGTCAGTCACGTGATCAATTACGAGCTGCCCAACGTGCCTGAACAATACGTCCACCGCATCGGCCGCACCGCACGTGCGGGCAAGAGCGGGATCGCCATTGCCTTCTGTGCCGAGGACGAACGCGCATACCTCCAGGATATCCGCAAGCTTACGGGCGCCGAGTTCGGACGTCTGGCGCTCCCTGAAAACTTCCGCGCGGTGGTCGAGGGCGAAGGCCCGGAAAAGCCCGCCGTCCGCACGCCCATGAAGCGCGTGCAGCCGCGCCCACTCGGCCAGCGCAAGCCGCAGGGCGATCGTCGTCCGGAGAGTGGTGAGCGTCGTCCGCAGCAGGGCGAACAGCGCCGCGCAGAAGGCGATCGCAAGCCGCAAGGTGAGCGTCGTCCTGATGGTGATCGCCGTGCCTTTGGTGCCAAGCCTGGCGGCAACGGCGGCAACGGCGGCGGTCAGCGCAATGCCGGTGGCGGTCGTCCGCAAGGTAACGGCGGCGGCGGCGGCACTGGCGGCGGCGGTAACCGCGGTCGCGGTCGCCCCGGCGGCGGCGGCGGCGGTGCCGGTGGCGGTGGGGGTCGTCCCCGCACAGCCAGCGTCTAAAAGCTAGAACAAGAAAGGGCGGGAGCGGCAAACTCCCGTCCTTTTCTTGTCTGAAATCCGCATTTCGCCCGCGCGCGGTTGCCGCTCCCGCTGCGCGAGGCCATATGCCTCTCCGCGACGATGGGAGCTGCGTAATGGCCGATGCATACGACTTTGATCTCTTCACCATTGGGGCCGGTTCGGGCGGCGTACGCGCCAGCCGCGTCGCCGCAGCCCACGGCGCGCGCGTGGCGGTCGCCGAGGAATACCGCGTCGGCGGCACCTGCGTGATACGCGGCTGCGTGCCAAAGAAGATGCTCGTTTACGGTGCCCACTTCGCCGAAGACCTCGTCGATGCACAGCAGTTTGGCTGGACGATCACCGGCAAAAGCTTCGACTGGGTGAAGCTGCGCGATCACGTGCAGGCCGACGTCTCGCGGCTCGAAGGGCTGTATGGCGAGACGCTCGCCAACCACAATGTCACCGTCTTTCCCGAACGCGCGACCATCACCGGCGATCATGAAGTCACGCTGGCGAGCGGCAAGGTGATCACCGCCGGGCATATTCTGATCGCCACCGGCGCGCACCCGTTGGTGCCCGATTTTCCGGGCAACGAACACGTCATCACCTCGAACGAGGCGTTTCATCTGGACGCCATCCCGCGCCGCATCCTGATTGCGGGCGGGGGCTATATCGCCAATGAATTTGCCGGGATCTTCAACGAGTTTGGCGCCAAGGTGACGGTCGCCAACCGCTCCGACACGATCCTGCGCAGCTATGATGCGGCGCTGCGTGACCGGTTGCTGCAAATCTCGATCGTCAAGGGCATCGAGTTTCTGTTCATGACCGAGTTCGAATCCGTCGAGAAGCAGGCCGACGGCACCTTGCTGGTGAAGCTGACCGGGCATGATCCGCGCGAATTCGACGCGGTGATGGTCGCCACCGGCCGCGCGCCGAATGTCGAAGGGCTGGGGCTGGAAACCGTCGGGGTCGCGGTGGGCCGCAAGGGCGAGATCGTGGTCGACGCGTTCAGTCGCACCAATGTCGATTACGTCTATGCCGTGGGCGATGTCACCGACCGGGTGCAACTCACCCCCGTGGCGATCCGCGAGGGCCAGGCCTTCGCCGACAGCGTGTTCGGCCCGGGCGAGCCCTATGCGGTCGACCACTCCTGCGTGCCGAGCGCCGTATTCAGCCACCCGCCGATCGCTTCAGTGGGGATGACCGAAAGCGAGGCGCGCAACACGCTTGGCAATATCCGCGTTTATCAGTCGGATTTCCGCCCGATGAAGAACGTCGTGGCCGGGCGCAACGAGCGCAGCCTCTACAAGATGATCGTCGATGCGGCGAATGACCGGATCGTCGGCATACACATGATCGGCCCCGAAGCACCCGAGATCATGCAGGCGGCTGCCGTTGCGGTGAAGGCCAAGCTGACCAAGGCCGATTTCGACGCGACGGTCGCGATCCATCCGACCATGGCGGAAGAGCTGGTGCTGTTCAAATAGGTCGCATTGTAAAACCTATCTGCTAGGGCCAACGCCTAATCGCGTAGCATAAGGGGTGGGTCGGTATGGCAGGCACGGTGTTGGTGACGGGGGCGAGCGGCTACATCGCCGGAGAGCTGATCCGCCAACTGCTCGGGCGCGGCTGGACGGTCCACGGCACGGTGCGCAATGTCGCCAAGAGCGAGGCCACCTTGCGCGCGCGGCTCGGCAATCCATCGCCCGAAGCTTTCCGCCTGTTCGAAGCCGAATTGATGTCTGACACCGGCTGGGCCGAGGCTGTCGCAGGCTGCACCCATGTCGCCCATGTCGCCTCGCCGATCCCCGCGCAGGCCCCCAAGCATGAAGACGACCTGATCATTCCCGCCCGCGAGGGCACGCTGCGCGCGCTGCGGTTCGCGCGTGACGCGGGCGTGACCCGCTTCGTCCAGACCTCTTCGACCGCCGCGGTGGTCTACGGCGTCGACCGCGGTGAATATACTTTTGACGAGAGCCGCTGGACGGACATCAACCATCCCGACGCCTACCCTTACGTCAAGTCCAAGACCCTTGCGGAACGTGCCGCGCGCGACTGGGTGGCGGCGGAAGGCGGCGTCATGGAGTTCGTCTCGGTCAACCCCGGCATGGTGCTGGGCCCCGTCGACAGCGGCGACTTCTCCGCCTCGGTCGAACTGGTGCAGCAATTGCTCTCGGGCGCGATGCCGATGGCGCCGAACCTTGGCTTCCCGATTGTCGATGTGCGTGACATTGCCGCGCTGCATGTGCTCGCATTGGAGACGCCGGGGCTGGCGGGCGAACGCTTTCTCGGGGCGGGCAAGTTCCTCACCGCGCTCGAAATCGCGGGCGTGCTGCGCGCGCGGCTCGGCGCCAAGGCGCGCAAGGCCCCGACACGCCCGATGCCCGACTGGGTGGTAAGTGTGCTTGCGCTGTTCAACGCCGAAGTGCGCGGGGTGAAGACCGAGATCGGCAAGGTGCGACATATCGATGCGAGCCACACCACGGAACGGCTCGGCTGGACAATGCGCCCGGTCGAGGACACGATCGCAGACTGCGGGACAAGCCTGATAGCGCACGGGGTGGTGAAAGCGTGATGGATGTGAACGGCAAGACAGTGCTGCTGACCGGCGGCAGCGCCGGCATCGGGCGCGAGATCGCGCGGCAGCTGAAGGCCAAGGGCGCTAGCGTGATCCTCACCGGCCGCGATCCTGCACGGCTGGCGGCGATGGAGGCGGAAGGCTTCGCGGTGCTTGCCGCCGACCTTTCGAACGCCGCGGGCGTCGATTCGCTGGTGGCGGCGCTGGGCGACCGGGCGATCGATGTCCTCATCAATAACGCCGGGCTGGGCGTGCCGCATGATGTCCGCGATGCGTTGCCCGATCCTGATGCGACCGATGGCTGCCTCTATGCCAACCTGTCGGCACCGATCCGGCTGATCACCGCGCTGCTCCCGCGCCTGCGCGCCCGGACTGTTGCGGCGCCGCGGGCGGCGATCATCAACGTCACCAGCGGCCTCGCTATCGCGCCCAACACCGCCAGTTCGGTCTATTGCGCGAGCAAGGCGGGGCTGCGCAGCTACACCTTGGCGCTGCGTGCGCAGCTCAAGGGCGAGCCCATTCAGGTGATCGAGGCCCTGCCGCCGGTGGTCGATACGCAGATGACCGCCGACCGCAAGACGGGCAAGATGCCGCCGCAGGAATGCGCGCGGCAGATCATCGCCGCGCTGGAGTACGGGCACGACGAGGCCAATGTCGGGATGGTGAAGGTGCTGCGCGCGGTATACTCGATCTCGCCTGCGCTGGCGCGCAGCGTGATGCGGCGCTTCTAGGCTCCAAGCCGCGCTGGCGCGAAGGTCGCGAAGCTCAACCCTGCATCCGCGCAATCGGCGGGGAAGGGCAGGCCGAGCGCTGCGGCTGCGGCAATGCGCGAAAGGGCGGGCGCGGTCTGGAACCCCGCGCCGCCTTGCCCCGCGCACCAGATGAAGCCCGCCGCACTCGCTGCAGTTCCGATCACCGGCAGTTCGTCCGGCGCAAAGCTTCGCAGGCCCGCCCACGAATGGCTGATCCGCCGTATCGCGAGCGTGCTCGCCTGCTCCACACGGTCGGCGGCCACGGCGATGTCGAGTTCCTCGGCGGCGGCATCGCAGGGGTCAGACGGGGTCTGATCCATTGACGAGGCGAGCAATTGCCCGCGCCCCTCGGGGAGCAGGTAGAAGCCTTCACCGACGGTTTTGGTGAAGGGCCACGCCCGCACATCCTCGCCATCGGGCGCGGCGAAGCTGATGACGGTGCGGCGACGCGGTTCGAGGCTCATGGGCGTGACGCCCGCCATATCCGCGATGACGTCCGCCCAGGCGCCCGCTGCATTGACCAGGATCGGTGCGACAAAGCCCCCTGCGGAAGTCTCCACCCGCCACCCATCACCCTCGCGGGCAATCGCGCTGACCCGCGCGCCCGTCACCAGCGTCCCGCCCGCTGCGTGCAAGGCGGCTGCATGGGCTTGCAGCATCGCATTGGTGTCGAGCTTCAGCGATCCGTGGTCGACCAGCGCGGCGTGGCATGCCTCAGGCTTCAGCACCGGCAACAAGGCCCGCGCTTCATCCGGCCCGACGCGGGAATAATCGCAGCCGAACTGCCAGTGTACCTCCTCCAGCGCATCCAGCGCCGCGACCTCGTCCGCACTGGCGATGTGCAGCGCCGGGTGCAGGCTGCCGTGCTCGGCGAGTTCGGCCATGCTCAGCGCCGTCAGCGTCTTCACCACCGGCTCGCCCAGCCCGTAATGGGCGAAAGCCACGGAGCGACCCGAGGCGTGGTAGCCGGGCGCGGTCTCGGCTTCGAGCACCACCACGCGCGCATGCCCGGCCAGCCGCGCCGCGACCGAGAGCCCCGCAATCCCCCCACCAATCACCACCACGTCCGCCGTCTGCATCATCACGCTCTCACCAACCGCCACTTTTGCCACGTTGACGCTTGGCGGCGGCTAAGGCAACGCGTTGCACCAAGAGACTTAAGCAGAGAGGATCCCGCGTGTCCGCCAACATCGCCGAAATGGAACGCCGCCGCGAGGCTGCCCGCATGGGCGGCGGGGCCAAGCGCATCGAAGCGCAGCACGCCAAGGGCAAGCTGACCGCGCGCGAACGGCTCGACGTGCTGCTCGACGAAGACAGCTTCGAGGAGGTCGACGCCTATGTCGAACACGACTGCGTCGATTTCGGCATGGAGACCCAGAAGATCCCCGGCGACGGGGTGGTGACCGGCAGCGGCACGATCAACGGGCGGTTGGTGTTCGTGTTCAGCCAGGACTTCACCGTGTTCGGCGGCTCGCTGTCCAAGCGCCATGCCGAGAAGATCTGCAAGGTCATGGACATGGCGATGAAGGTCGGCGCGCCCGTCATCGGCCTCAACGATTCGGGCGGGGCGCGCATTCAGGAGGGCGTCGCCAGCCTCGGCGGCTATGCCGAGGTGTTCCAGCGCAATGTGCTCGCCAGCGGCGTGGTGCCGCAGATCAGCCTCATCATGGGGCCGTGCGCGGGCGGGGCTGTGTACAGCCCGGCGATGACCGACTTCATCTTCATGGTGAAGGACAGCTCCTACATGTTCGTCACCGGCCCCGAGGTGGTGAAGACCGTCACCAACGAGGTCGTGACGCAGGAGGAGCTGGGAGGCGCGATCACCCACACCACCAAGACCTCGGTCGCCGATCTCGCCTATGAGAACGATGTCGAGGCGCTGCTGGCGACCCGGCGCTTCTTCGATTTTCTGCCGCTATCGAACCGTGACGAGGCCCCGGTGCTTCCCACCAGCGATGCGTGGGACCGGCTCGACAACAGCCTCGACACGCTGATCCCCGATAACGCCAACCAGCCCTATGACATGCATGAAGTCATCGCCAAGGTGTTGGACGAGGGCGATTTCTTTGAGATCCAGCCGATGCACGCGGGCAACATCCTGTGCGGGTTCGGCCGCGTGGAAGGCCGTACCGTGGGCGTGGTGGCGAACCAGCCGACCGTGCTCGCCGGGTGCCTGGACATCAATTCCTCGAAGAAAGCCGCACGCTTCGTGCGGTTCTGCGATGCCTTCGACATCCCGATTCTGACCTTCGTGGACGTCCCCGGCTTCCTTCCCGGCACCGCGCAGGAATTGGGCGGGATCATCAAGCACGGCGCGAAGCTGCTGTTCGCCTATGCCGAGGCAACCGTGCCCAAGATAACCGTAATCACCCGCAAGGCTTACGGCGGGGCGTATGACGTGATGGCGAGCAAGCACCTGCGCGGCGATTTGAACTATGCGTGGCCGACCGCCGAAATCGCGGTGATGGGCGCCAAGGGCGCGGTGGAGATCATCTTCCGCTCGGACCGCGGCGACGCGGCCAAGATCGCGGAAAAGACCAAGGAATACGAAGACCGCTTCGCCAACCCCTTCGTGGCAGCGCAGCGCGGCTATATCGACGAGGTGATCCACCCGCACTCGACGCGGCGGCGGATTGCTTTGGGGTTGCGCAAGCTGCGGACGAAGAGCTTGGAGAACCCGTGGAAGAAGCATGACAATATTCCGCTGTGAAGCGAAACGAATGGCGGTTCGGATCACCAACCGGAGTAAGAGAACCCTCCACATTTTGACGGAGCCTTGGTGTGACGAGTTCCATCTTGATCCGGACGACACCTTGCATGGGATTGCGAGCGTCAAGGATCTGAGCGATCCCAATAATCCGCTAGATTTCGAGGTTTTTCTTGAAGACGATCACGCGTCTTTGTGGTGTCCACCTGACTCAGAGTTCAAAATAGAAAAGGCGAAGTCAGAATGAAACTCGGCCGTCTCAACCACATCGGGGTCGCCACGCCCTCCATCGCGGACTCCATGGTGTTCTACCGCGATGTCATGGGCGCGACGAAAATCCACACGCCGTTTGATCTTGAGGAGCAGGGCGTGAAGGTCTGCTTTGTCGACACCCCCGGTGCGGACGGCACCATGAACGGCACGCAGATCGAGCTGATCGAGCCGCTGGGGAAAAACTCCACGCTGGCAGGCTTCATCGCCAAGAACCCGCTTGGTGGGCAGCATCACCTGTGCTTTGAAGTGCCCGACATCGCCGAGGCCCGCACCGAGTTCGAGACGCTCGGCAAGCGCATCCTCGGCCCCACGCGCATCGGCGCGCACGGCACCCCTATCTTTTTCGTCCATCCCAAGGACATGGGCGGCATGCTTACCGAGATCATGGAGACCCCGCGCGAGGGTGCGCACTGGTCGAACTGACACATCCTACCGGAGAGAAGAATGTCCTACGAAACCATCCGCGCCCAACGCGAAGGCCCGCTGCTCACCATCACCCTGAACCGCCCCGAGCGGCTCAATGCCATGCCCCCGCAGATGGCGGACGAGATCGGGATGGCGTTCTACGACCTCGGGGACGCGCGCGCGGTGTTGATTACGGGTGAGGGCAAGGGCTTCTGCTCGGGCGCGGACCTTTCGGCGCGCGGTGACACCAGCGCGGTGACGGGCAAGGGCGGCAGCCACAAGGCGCTCTCCAACCATTACAACCCCGCCGTCAGCCACCTGATCCGGGCGCAGGTGCCGGTGATCTGCGCGGTCAACGGTCCGGCGGCAGGCGTCGGTTGCTCGCTGGCTCTGGCGGCGGACTTCACCATCGCCGCCAAAAGCGCGTATTTCCTCCAGGCCTTCGTCAATATCGGCCTCGTGCCCGATGGCGGATCGACCTGGCTGCTCGCCCGCGCGATCGGCCGCGCGCGCGCCACGCGGATGATGATGCTGGGCGAGAAGATCTCGGGGCAGCAGGCCGAGGAGTGGGGCCTCATCTACAAATGCGTCGATGATGCCGACCTGATGGACGAGGCGCGTGCGCTGGCGACCAAGCTCGCGAACGGCCCGACGGTGGCCTACGCCCAGATGAAGCGCAACATTGCGACCGCGATGGATGGCAATCTCCAGCAGGTGCTGCTGGCCGAGGCGGAAGCGCAACAGATCGCGGGCCGCACCAAGGACGCGATGGAGGGCGGGATGTCGTTCCTCCAGAAGCGCAAGCCCGAGTTCAAGGGGGAGTAAGCTGCCTCTCTTCGTCACCCCAGCGAAAGCTGGGGCCTAGGGCCGCATGAGATGCCAGCTTTCGCTGGCATGACGATTGTGCTTTGGAAAAATCATGACCCAAAAACCCACCCTCGAAAACTGGAACGCCCTCGCCGCCAAGGAAGTGAAGGGCCGCGATCTCGACTGGCACACGCCCGAAGGTTTCGCGATCAAGCCGCTGTATACGGCTGAGGATCACGCCGGTTTCGATCCCGGACTGCCCGGCTTTGCGCCCTTCACGCGCGGGGTGAAGGCTTCGATGTATGCGGGCCGCCCATGGACGATCCGGCAATATGCGGGCTTCTCCACCGCCGAGGAATCGAACGCCTTCTACCGCCGCAACCTTGCGATGGGGCAAAAGGGGCTTTCCGTGGCCTTCGACCTTGCCACCCACCGTGGTTACGACAGCGATCACCCGCGCGTTGTCGGCGATGTCGGCAAGGCAGGCGTGGCGATCGACACGGTTGCGGACATGGAGATCCTGTTCGATCAGATCCCGCTCGATACCATGAGCGTCAGCATGACGATGAACGGCGCGGTGATCCCGGTGCTGGCCTTCTTCATCGTCGCGGCGGAACGTCAGGGCGTGAGCCAGGACAAGCTCGACGGGACCATCCAGAACGACATCCTCAAGGAGTTCATGGTCCGCAATACTTACATCTACCCGCCCGAACCTTCGATGCGGATTATCTCCGACATCATCGCATACACATCGGCCAACATGCCGAAATTCAACAGCATTTCGATCAGCGGCTACCACATGCACGAGGCCGGTGCGACGGCGGTGCAGGAGCTCGCGTTCACCATCGCCGATGGCAAGGAGTACGCGAGCCGCGCGATGGCGGCGGGGATGGATATCGACGGCTTCGCAGGCCGCCTCAGCTTCTTCTTCTGTATCGGCATGAACTTTTTCATGGAGATCGCCAAGCTACGCGCCGCGCGCACGCTGTGGTACAAGGTGATGGACGATCTGGGCGCGAAGGACGAACGCTCCAAGATGCTGCGCACCCACTGCCAGACCAGCGGCGTCAGCTTGCAGGAGCAGGACCCCTACAACAACGTCGTCCGCACCACGATCGAGGCGATGGCCGCGGTGCTGGGCGGGACCCAGTCGCTGCACACCAATGCGCTGGATGAGGCGATCGCGCTCCCCACCGATTTCAGCGCCCGTATCGCGCGCAACACGCAGTTGGTGCTGCAAGAGGAGAGCGGCATCTGCAACGTGGTCGATCCGCTCGGCGGTTCGCATTACATCGAGGCGCTGACCAAGACGCTGATCGATGAGGCCGAGGCGATGATGGCCGAGGTGGATAGCGCGGGCGGCATGACCGCCTATGTCGCCACCGGCGCAGCCAAGGCCGCGATTGAGCGTGCGGCGGCTGAAAAGCAGACCCGGGTCGATATGGGCGGGACGGTGATCGTCGGCGTCAACAAGTACCGCAAGGATAGCGAAGACCCGATGGAGACCTTGGAGGTCGACAACCAGATGGTCCGCACCGGCCAGATCGCCCGCCTCGCCAAGGTGCGCGACGGGCGCGACGAGGCGGCGTGCCGCGCGGCTTTGGCGGCACTGACGGCGGGGGCGCGGGCGAACCCTGCTACTCACCGCGCGGCGCTCCTGACCGGGCGCGATGAGCGCGACATTCCGCTGCCTCCCTCGAAGATCGCCGAGCTGGAACGGATGGCCGAGGTTAACCTGCTCGCGCTGGCGGTCGAAGCCGCGCGGGCCGATGCCACCTTGGGCGAAATTTCCTCGGCGATGGAAGAGGTGTTCGGCCGCCACGATGCGGTGCCCGCGCCTGTCTCGGGTGTCTATGCAAGCGCCTACGAGTTCGACCGGCGCTGGGCGCAGGTGACGGACGGAGTGGAATCCGTGGGCCGCCGCCTGGGCCGCGCGCCCCGGATCATGGTCGCCAAGATGGGGCAAGACGGGCATGATCGCGGCGCGAATGTGATCGCATCCGCCTTTGCCGACATGGGGTTTGACGTGGTTTCCGGCCCGCTGTTCCAGACGCCGGAGGAAACCGCCGCGCTAGCGATGGCAAAGGACGTCGACGTGCTCGGCGCATCCAGCCTTGCTGCGGGCCACAAGACGCTGATCCCCGAGCTGGTCCGCTTGCTGCGCGAAGCCGGGCGGGGCGACATCAAGGTGACGGCGGGCGGCGTGATCCCGCCGCAGGACTACGAGTACCTGCGCGAGGCGGGGGTGCAGGGCATCTACGGGCCGGGGTCGAACGTGGTGGAGTGCGCGGCGGATATTCTGGTGCTGCTCGGCCACAACATGCCGCCGCTCGGCGAGGGGCTGGACGAGGCGGCGGCGTAGTTGTTACTCTCTCGTCATTGCGAGCGAAGCGACGCAACCCACCTTCCGGCGTCTCCGCCAGAGAATACGGCAGTTGCTGGATTGCCGCGTCGCCTGCGGCTCCTCGCAATGATCAAGGGAGGCTGACTGAGTGAGTTTCTCCGATAAACCGGCTCTAGGCAGCTGGCGACACGTCGGCTGTTTCTTTATCGGTCTCGCCGTACTTGTCGCAACATCGCTATTCCTTCTGTCGTGGTGGTTCACCGTTTATGATCTCAGCACTGATGAATACCGCGATCTTGACCTTCGAGACCTTGTTGTCCCTGCTGTCTTGAGCATTGCTGCGGGGATCATGTGGTTTTCCTACCGAATTCTATTGCGAGGCAAAGATTGACCCTCCCCAGCATCGTCACTCGCCTTGCCGCGCTGGCGCTGCTTTCGCTCAGCGGCGCAATCTCCGCCCAAACCCCCGCAAGCGGCACGCCCACGGTCGGCCTCTACACCATCAGCGATCTCGACGATCCGGCGATGATCCGTCCGGTGCAGCCCATCAAGGGCTACGAGCAATGGCTAACGCCGGCGGACTTCCCGGCCGAGGCGTTCGATCCGGCCCAGCAGCGCTACATCCAGATCAGGCTTGTGGTCGGTGCCGACGATACCATTACCGAGTGTCAGCCGCTGGACGCCCCAGCTGACCTTGGCGCGCGGGCCTGCGAGGTGATCCGCGCGCGCGGGCGCTTTGTCCATGCGCTGGACGCTTCCGGAACCGCGCAAAGCGGCAGTCGGGCGATGGGCGTGCTGCTGAGAGTGCTGCGCCCCGGCCAAGGCGACGGCCTCTCGCCCGCGCCGCCGCCGATGGGCTACCAGAACACCAAGCCGGTCCTGCGCGATGCGGCGGTGCTGCAACTGGCGGCGGACCCGCGCAAGTTCATCGAGCCCGCGCCGAGCCTGTGGGTCGATGTGAGCGCCAAGGGCCGAGTCACCCGCTGCCGCATCGCCGCCTCGACCGGCACCGACGCAGGCGACGCCGAAATCTGCGGCCGCATGACCAAGGCCAAGTTCGACCCGGCCCGCGATCCGCAGGGCAACAAGGTCCCGGCGATGAGCGCCTATTTCGCATTCAAGGTGGGGCCGCAAGGATGAGCGACGATATCGAAGACTCCGTCGGCCCCGCGACGCAGCTTGCGCCCGAGACCGATCCCGACATCCTGCTCTACGACTATTCGAAGTACCTGCTGACGCTTTCGATGCTGATCCTCGGCGGTGTGCTGACGATCTCGCAGGGCTCGGACCCCGCCACCCGTCCGCCGCCCGCGACCCTGCTGACGGTGCTCGTGCCGATCGCGGCGAGCGGGTTCCTTTCGCTCAGCTGCCTCACTACAATTGTGCGAAGCCGTGTCACCGGCAAACCGCAGACCCGGGCCGCGGCCTACAACCAGGCCGCGATGGCGCTGCTTGGCGTGGGCGTCGGAGCGTTCCTGTTCTCGTGGATCAACCAGTTGATGTGACGGGCGGATCGGTGGAAAATGCGGGCATGACCAAGCTTCGATCCGATCCCGCGCGTGCCGTGCCGTCATGCTAGGCTGGCTCTCCGCCCTCGCGCTCGCCGCTGCTCCCGCGCCGCAGCCGCCAGAGCCGCAGCCGCTCGTCATCGGCGAGACGGTGACGCTCGAGGTCCTCGGGGCGCAGCGCAGCGTGAACATCGTCCTGCCCCCCGATTACGCTGCCGAGCCGGAGCGGCGCTGGCCGGTGATCTACCAGCTCGACGGGGCGATGAAGCAGGATCTGATGATGGGCTCCGGCCTGATGCGCTGGAACGCGCTGTGGGGGCGCAGTCAGGACGCGATCGTGGTCGGGATCGAGACACGGGATCGTCAGCGCGAACTGCTCCCCGCCACCGCCGATGCCGCCGAGCGCGCGAAGTATCCGACCGCAGGCCAAAGCGCCGCCTTCCGCGCGTGGATCGCGCAAGTTGTGAAGCCGATGGTCGAGGCACGCTATCGCCACGACGGCACGGCGTTTCTGGTCGGCGAGAGCGCGGCGGGGCATTTCGTGGTCGAAACCTGGGCCGATGCGCCCGGCCTGTTCACCGGCTACGCCGCGATCTCGCCGAGCCTGCAATGGGATGGCGAGGCTCTCAGCCGTAGGGCCTTGGGCGAGGGCACCCGTCCGCCGCTCTATCTCAGCCTTGGCGACGAGGGCGGGGCGACGGAAAGCGGCATGCTGCAGTTGCTTGATAGCCTGCCGCCCAAGCAACCGTTCTGCTTCTCGGACCGCCGCACCCAGCTTGTCCACGCAACCAGCCTCCACGGCTTGCTCCCTGAAGCGCTGCAATATCTGATGCCGATCAAGGCCGACTGGCTGGTGGACTACGGCATGGTTCTGCGGTGCGAACGGCGGGGAGGGGCGGGTTGACCCTCGGCTTTTCGGTCAACAGCTTGCTTCCCAAGGCGCGCGGGGGCGGGCAGCTACGCATGGGGCTGGTGAAGCTGGAGGAGCGCGAATGGCGCGATCCTGCGCCCGATCTCGCAGCGCGGGCGGAGGCGTTTGCCGCTTGGCCGCAAGGCGTGCAGTTGACTCCGCAAGTGGACGAACCCGGGCGCGAACTCGCCGCGATGCTTGGTGTGGACGGCGCGCTGCCCGAAGCCGCGCTGGCGACGCACGAAGACCTGTGCCTTCTTACCAAGAGCGACAATGAGAAGGTCTACCGCCTGATTGGCGCGGCGGTTGCATGGCCCTCGGACTGGCGCCCTTCCGAAAAGATCGGCCTGCCCTTGCGCGCCCTCCATGCGCCCATCGCGGGCTACGAGGAGCAGCTCGCCACCGGGGTCGACCGCTTTATGGAAACCCTGCGGCCCGGCCCCATCTACGCCCGCTGCAACTGGTTCATCGCGGCCAGCGGAGAGCGCCGCTGGCTCCCCGACCGCCCGCCGACGGAAGCCTTCGCGCATGTCACCCCCGACAACGCGGGCGAGACGCTGTTCGTGCGGTCCGAACGCCAGACGCTCCGGCGCCTGCCGCAGACGGGCGCGATCCTGTTTGCCATCGGCATTTACGTTGAGCCACTGGGCAAGCTCTCGCCTGCCAACATCGCCATGCTGGGGAGGGCGGTGCAAACCCTCGTCAGCGGCGAGGGTGACCGCCGGGGCGCGTCCGCCTATGCGGGGAGCCTGATTGCCTTTGCTGAAAGGAATGCCGCATGATCGCCTCATTGCTGCTCCCGATGATGATGCAATCGGCTGAACCACCCGTTCCCGGCTGGAACTGCAAGGACCCCATCGCCCAGCAGGAGATGAACTGGTGCGCCGGGCAGGATTACGCCGCCGCCGATGCCGAACTCAACGCGCAGTGGAAGATCACCGTCGAGGCAATGAAGCGGCGCGATGCAGAGGTTGGGGAGGAATTCGGACCGCTGAACCCCGCGATCCCCCGCGAAGGTGCGGCGGCGCGGATGGCCTATACTGGGCACTTCACCGCACTGCTAGAAGGCCAGCGCGCCTGGTTGGCTTATCGCGACGCCCAGTGCCGTTTGGAGGGCTATCAGTTTCTCGGCGGGTCGGCCCAGCCGATGATCGTTTCGGGGTGCCTCGCCGCGCTCACGCGCCACAGAACGAAAGAGCTGCGGGACTTGGCCGAGTTTCCGGACTGACCCCGCCCCAAATCCGCTAGCTTGCAGCCAGCGCAAACCCTCGGCATAGCCGCCGCACACGAATACCGAGCCTGAGAGAGGTCACGCGCTTGTTCTCCAAAATCCTGATTGCCAACCGCGGCGAGATCGCCTGCCGGGTCATTACCACCGCGCGGAAGATGGGGATCAAGACCGTCGCGGTCTATTCCGACGCTGATGCGCGTGCGCCCTTCGTGGCGATGGCTGACGAGGCGGTGCATATCGGCGCTTCGCCCGCGGCAGAATCCTATCTGATTGCCGACAAGATCATCGCCGCCTGCAAGCAGACCGGCGCTGAAGCCGTCCACCCCGGCTACGGCTTCCTGTCCGAACGCACCTCCTTCGCCGAGGCACTTGCGGCTGAGGGCATCGCCTTTGTCGGCCCTCCGGTGGGCGCGATTGCCGCAATGGGCGACAAGATCGAATCCAAGAAGCTCGCCCTGAAGGCAGGCGTCAATGTCGTCCCCGGCTTTGTCGGCGAGATAGAGGATACCGAGCACGCGGTGCGGATTTCCGCAGAAATCGGCTATCCGGTTATGATGAAGGCCTCGGCTGGCGGCGGGGGCAAGGGGATGCGCCTTGCCTACAGCGAAGCCGACGTGCGCGAGGGCTTTGAGGCGACC